>DATKQT010000011.1:0-36157 GCA_035532535.1 Gaiellaceae bacterium | reverse complement strand
CGCAGTTCGCGCAACAGGCTCCGCCCGCTGCGGCCGGCGCCGACGATGAGCACCCGCCGCTGGTCTCCGCGGCCGACGAGCGCCGCGAGCCCGCGCGCGAGGCCGCGTTCCCAGAAGCGCGAGAGGCCGATGAGGAAGGTGCAGAGGAGCACGTCGATGAGGTACACGCTGCGCGGGAAGCCGTTGAAGGGGACGGTCGCCCACGTGAACAGGAATGCGACCGTCTCGGAGAGGGCGCAGGCGGCGAGAACGGCCGTCGCGTCGCGGGCGCCTGCGTAGCGCCACACGCCGCGGTAGAGGCCGAAGATGATGAAGAAGATGTACCGGGCAACGAGGAGTGCCGGCAGCGAGAGGTCGAACACGTGTCGCTGCCACACCACGCCGGTGCCCTGCAGCCGGATGATGAAGGCCGCCGTGAACGACGCCGAGATGAGGAGGAAGTCGACGACGACCTCGACGAGCCGCCGTCGGTGCACGAGCAACGAGCCGATGAAGCTCGGAGCGCGATCGGCGGCGGGTGCTCGGTTGACATCCGCGAGGTAGCTGCCGAACTGGAGCAGGAACGCGAAGGTGATGAGCACGCCGAGGAGCGTGATCCGGGTGTCGTCGAGCACCTTGTACGCCAGGCTCGTGAGCCCGAGCGCCGCGGACACGCCGGTGAGGAGAACGACCGCGCGTTTGTCGGAGAGGCCTTCGTAGACGAGCCGATGCGAGGTGTGGTCGCGCCCGCCCTGCGTTACAGGACGACCTTCGAGGAGTCGCACGACGGTCACGAGCGTCGTGTCGAGGATCGGTACGGCGAGTACGAGCAGCGGCAGGAGCAGCGTCGCGACCGTCGAGCCGGCGACCGTCCAGCTGGAGGCGAGCCCGAGCGCGCCGAGCGCAAAACCCAGCACCTGGCTGCCGCTGTCGCCCATGAATACGGAGGCGGGACGGCGCAGGCGGAGGTTGTACGGCAGGAAGCCGAGACAGGCGAAGCAGACGGCGAGCGCGAGGAGCGCGATCATGTGGTCGGGGTGGATCGTGAACGCGTCGATGGCGAAGAACGCGCATGCGACCGTCGCGAGCGATGCCGCGAGCCCGTCCATGTTGTCGAGCAGGTTGAACGCGTTCGTCATTCCCAGCAGCCACACGACCGCGAGCGTCGTCGCCGCAACGTTGTTCGAGATGATGTGGACGCGGTCCCCGGACGTGATGACGAGCGCTGCCGCTCCTCCTTGTGCCGCGAGCTTCGCGAGCGGCGGGAGTCGGTAGACGTCGTCGACGAGGCCGGCAACGAACAGGATGGCGCAGCCGCCGAGGATGCCTCCAAGCTCGCGGCTCGCGGGGATCAACCCCGCGGCGATGCCGATGCCGGCCGCGACGAGCAGGCCGGCGAAGATGCCGCTGCCGCCGAGCAACGGCGTCGACTGCGTGTGCCAGCGGTCGGCGCGCGGCGCGGCGACGACGTGTCGGGCCGCCGGTGTGCGGCGAAGCGCCCAGATCGCGAGCGCGCTCGTCGGGAGCGCAGCGAGTGCTGCGGCGGCGACCGTCACGGGAAAAGGCTATTCAAGGGCTGTTAAGCGCGTGTTTGGGAGCAACTGTCCGCTAGTTTGGCCGCCGGATAGGACATGGAAACGCCCCTCCTCGAGCTGCTGCGCTGCCCGCTCTGCCACGCCTCGCTCGAGGGCGGGGAGCATTCGCTGACGTGCCGCGGCTGCGGACGCCGCTTCGCCGTCGAGAACGGCATCCCGCTCATGCTCCACGAGGACCTGCCCGGCGCGCGGGAGAAGCTCGGGGAGATGGCCGGCTGGGTGGAGAAGGCCAAGGCCGAGGGCTGGTACGAGCCCGACGACGAGGTCGACTCCGTCCTCCCGTTCGTCAATCGCGAGCTCGGCTGGGACGATCTCGTCTGGCTCGCGAACGGCCACTCGTTCCAGGTGCTCCTCGATCGCTACATCGGAGACCTGCGCGGGCTGCGCGTGCTCGAGGTCGGCGCGGCGAAGGCGTGGGCGTCGAGGTTCTGGCTCGAGCGCGACTGCGAGTACGTCGCCACCGACATCCTCGTCGACCCGAAGATCGGTCTCGGCCGCGGCGCGTTCTACGGCGAGTTCGGCCGCGTGCAGGCGGACGGCGAGCATTTGCCGTTCGCGGACGAGACGTTCGACGTCGTCTACTGCGTGGCGACGCTGCATCACGCGCTCGACCTCCGGCAGATGGTGCGGGAGATGGCGCGTGTCGCACGCCCCGGCGCCGTCGTCGCCGGGCTGAACGAGGGAACGCGCGGCCTCGGGCGAAGTCCGGAGAACCCCGATCAGGCGTCCGAGAAGGAGGTCGGGATCAACGAGCACGTGCACACGGTCTGGGCCTACGTCGCCGCGTTCGTCGGCGCCGGCCTGCGCGTGCGCCGGCTCGAGCGGCCCGACGGCTGGGCGCCGTCTCCGTACGGCCGTCTGCTGTCGAAGATCCCGAAGATCGGTCTCTCGCTCGGGACGCTCACGCACCTGAGCGCAGTGCACTACTGCGGCGTGACCATCTACGCACGCAAGCCGGCATGAACGTCTACGCGGACGTCGTTCGCTACCGCGAGCTCTTCGGCAACCTCTTCCGCCGCGACCTGCAGGCGAAGTACCGCGGGTCCGCGCTCGGCGTCCTCTGGACGATCGCGAACCCGATCATGCTCATGGGCGTCTACCTCCTGGTGTTCAGCGTCGTCCTGAAAGCGCGGTTCGCGAGCGTGTCGCACTACCCGCTCTTCCTGCTGTCGGGGCTCGCTATCTGGACGTTCTTCGCGGCTGCGTTGCAGTCCGCGACGCGCTCGATGCTCGACAACGCGAACCTCATCCGGAAGATTCGCTTCCCGCGCCAGCTTGTGCCGCTGTCGGTGGTCGGCGCGCATCTCGTCAGTTTCGTAGTGATGCTCGTGCTGCTCCTAGTTCTGAACGGGATCGCGCTACCGCGTGTGCGGGCGACGGAGCTGCTCGCGATCCCGCTCGCGCTGCTCGTTCTCGGGCTCGTGGCTGGCCTCGCGCTCGCGCTCGCGTCGCTGAACGTCCTTTTCCGCGACGTCGAGTTCATCGTTGCGGCGTTGCTCGTGCCGTGGTTCTTCCTGACGCCGATCATCTATCCCCTGACGTCGGGAACCCTCGCGCAGCACACCCATGTGATCTGGGTGATCCACTGGGTGAACCCGCTCTCACCGGCGGTCGAGGCGGTGCGTGCGCCGCTCTTTGCCGGGACGATGCCGTTCTGGGGCGATGCGCTCTACCTCGTCGTTTCGTGCGCCGTCGCGCTTGCGCTCGGCGCGTTCGTCTTCACGCGTGTGGACGACCAGATCGCTATCGAAGTCTGAGCACGAGCCGGGCGTCGTACATCCACGGCTCGTCGCCGTCGGGCCGGTAGGCGGGCAGGCCCGCCACCTCGTCGTTCGGCTGGAGCGGCGGAAGGAGCGACGGGCAGACGAGCGGATGCGGGAAGCGCGGGTGGCGGCCGCCGCCGGGCGCATACGGCGCCAGCGCAGGCGGCCGGCGGCGTAGGAACCCCGTCTCGGTGTCGATCGCACCGCCGACCGCGGCGTATCCCTCCTCGTGCAGGACGCGGGCCTGCTCGAGCCACTCGGCCGGCGGCTGCAGCCCGTCCGCCGGGAACGCGCGCGCGCCGGCCGCGTCGCGCGGGCCGACCTCGATGTCTCGCTCGAGGCGGTCGTTGCCGAGCTCGGCGAGCCAGAACCGGGTCTCCTCGACGAGGTCGATCGCAAGCCGGTAGCGGCCGGGCGGGATCGGGCCCCGTACCGCGACCGCCTGGCGCAGCGTCGCGCCGGGGAGCACCGTCGTCTCGAGCGCCGTGCGCTCGCCGTCCCACACGATCGCGTTGCCGCGCTCGTCGAGCCAGTGGTACGCGAGGAAGAGGCCGTCCTGCGGGCCGCGTGAACGCCAGGGTGCGGTGCCGGCGTTCTCGGCCTCGACCGCTGCGAGCTGGCGCGCCCCCGCCTCGACCGGCGCGAGCTCGAGCGCGTGCCACCGCACGACCAGCGGGCCAGACCCAGGCACCGGGCTACTGTAGATGCATGGCCGAGCCTCTCCTCGTGCGGGTCGCGCGTCGCGAGCCGGTCGAACGCACACCGGTGTGGTTCATGCGTCAAGCGGGCCGCTCCCTGCCCGAGTACCGGGCGCTGCGTGAGCGCTACACATTCTTCGAGCTTGCGGGGACGCCGGAGCTGTGCGCGCAGGTGACGTTGCAGCCGGTGCGGCGGCATCACGTCGATGCGGCCGTCCTGTTCGCGGACATCGTGACCCCGATCCTCGGCATGGGGATCGGCGTGGAGCTGGTCGAAGGCGTCGGCCCGGTCGTCGACCGGCCGATCGAGCGCATGGCGGACGTCGAGCGCCTCTCAGTCACGGCGCCCGACGACCACGTCCTCGAGGCGCTCCGCATCGTGCGCCGCGAGCTCGAGCCGGACCGCGCGGTCATCGGCTTCTGCGGCGCCCCCTTCACGGTCGCCGGCTACCTCATCGAGGGGAAGCCGAGCCGCGACTTCGCGCGCACGAAAGCGCTGATGTACCGCGAGCCGGCCGTCTGGCACGCGCTCATGGAGCGCCTAGCGGATCAGTTCGCGCGCTATGTCGCCGCGCAGGTCGATGCAGGGGCAGACGTGATCCAGCTCTTCGACTCCTGGGTCGGCGCCCTGTCCGCGGCCGATTACGCGGAGTACGTCGAGCCGTACTCCGCGCGCATCCTCGCTGCGGTGGACGCGCCGACCATCCACTTCGGGACCGGCGCGACGGAGCCGCTGCTCGAGGCGCTCGTCCGTGCGGGCGGCGACGTCGTCGGCGTCGACTGGCGCCTGCCGCTCAGCGTCGTGCCGGACGACCGAGCCGTCCAGGGCAACTTGGATCCTGCGGTTCTCCTCGGTCCGTGGGACCTCGTCGAGCGCGCTGCGCTCGACGTGCTCGCGCAGGGCGAGGGCCGGTCGCACGTCTTCAACCTCGGTCACGGCGTGCTCCCGCAGACGGATCCCGAGGTGCTCACGCGCCTGACCGCGCTCGTACAGGAGCTCGTGCGTGCCTGACGCGGTTGTGCTCATGGCCTACGGGTCACCCGAGCGTCTCGCCGACGTGCCTGCGTACTACGCCGACATCCGCGGTGGGCGGCCGGTCGCGCCGGAGCATCTCGAGGATCTCGTCGGGCGGTACCGGCGCCTCGGGATCGAGGAGTCCTCGCCGCTCAACGCGATCACGGAGGAGACGCGGGCCGCGCTCGAGTGCGAGCTTGCGCTGCCGGTCTTCACCGGCATGAAGCACTGGACGCCGCACATCGCCGACGCCGCCGAGTCGGCCGTTGCCGGCGGCGCCGACCGAGTCGCCGGGCTCGTGCTCGCGCCGCACTACTCCGCACTCTCGATCAAGGGCTATCGCGACCAGCTCGAGCAGGCGCTCGACGGGCGCGCGGAGCTCGAGTTCGTCGACAGCTGGCATCTCGAGCCGGGGTTCATCGACCTGCTGGCCGACCGCATCCGCGGCACCGACGCGCACGTGGTCTTCACCGCGCACTCGCTGCCCGCGCGGATCCTGGAGATGGGCGACCCGTACAAGGACCAGCTCCTGGAGACGTCGAGAGAGATCGCGAAGGCCGCAGGCATTCGTGATCACTCGTTCTCCTTCCAGAGCGAGTCGCCCACCGGCGAGCCGTGGCTCGGCCCCGACATCCTCGACCATCTCGAGGCGCTGCACGCCGACGGCGTCGATCACGTGCTCGTATGCCCGGTCGGCTTCGTCTCCGACCACCTCGAGATCCGCTGGGACCTCGACGTCGAAGCGCAGGAGAAGGCGGCAGACCTCGGGCTCCGCCTGGAGCGGATCGAGATGCCGAACGCCGATCCGGCGTTCGTGCGCACACTTGCCACGATCGTGAAGAGAGCTCTATGAAGCCGGGCGCGATCGCCGTCGAGCACGCGGCGCGCCGCTTTCGCGTCTATCCACGCGAGAGCCGCGCGCTGAAGGATCTCGTGGTCGCGCGCGGACGGACGCGCGGGACGGACGTGTGGGCGCTGCGCGACATCTCGTTCGCGGTCGAACCGGGCAGCGCGATCGGCCTCGTCGGCCGGAACGGCTCCGGCAAGACGACGCTCCTGCGTCTGCTCTCGGGAATCGTCAAGCCCACGTCCGGGACCGTCGCCGTCGGCGGCCGCATCGGTTCGCTGCTCGAGCTCGGCGCGGGATTCCATCCCGACATGACGGGCCGCGAGAACGTCTACCTCAACGGGTCGATCCACGGGCTGCGGCGTGCCGTGATCCGCGAGAAGCTCGACGAGATCGTGGCCTTCGCGGGCCTCGAGGACTTCATCGACCTGCCCGTGCGCACGTATTCCTCGGGGATGTACATGCGTCTCGGCTTCGCAATCGCGTCGCACATCGAAGCGGACGTCCTCCTGCTCGACGAGGTGTTCGCCGTCGGCGACGAGGCCTTCCAGCGCAAGTGCTTCGGCAAGATCTTCGAGTTCAAGCAGCGCGGCGGCACGATCGTCTTCGTCTCGCACGACGCCGGCGCCGTCGAGCGCCTCTGCGACCGGGCGGTGCTGCTCAGTGACGGGCGCGTCGCATTCGACGGCCCGACGCACGAGGCAGTGGTCGCCTACCGGCGCATGCTCGCCGGCGAGCGCAATCCCGAGGAGCGCGCAGCCGGCCTGAAGGAGTGGGGCGGCGAGGTCGCGCGTGTCGAGCACGTGCGCCTCTTCGGGGCCGGGGACGACGAGCGCAACCAGCTCCTCGCCGGCGAGCCGCTCGCGATCGCGCTCGTCGTGGGCGCAGACGCGGCGATCGCCCCGCCACGGCTGGGCTGGGAGCTGCGGGACGACGCCGGCGTGCTCGTCGCCGCGGGCGCGGTGTCGACCGGCGAGCACGGTTGGAACGACGACACGCGCCGTCTTCCGCTCCGTTTCGAGTCGGAGCGGCCGCCCTTTGCCGACGGGCGACTGCACCTGCGCGTCGATCTCGTCGACGAGCGCGGCGAGCGCCAGTTCCACTCGCTCGACGACGCGCTCGTGTTCGTCGTCTATCCGGCAGATGAAGGACGTGGGCTCGTCCGCCTCGAAGGACGGTGGACGTGAGCAGCCGCACCTGCCCAGACTGGCCCGACCTGATGGAGATCGCGCCCGAGCTCCAGTTCAAGCACTACACCGTCGCCGAGGCGCAGCTTCCAGCCGACGCGCTCATGCAGATCCGCGACATCTCGCTCGCCGACGTCGCCGTCTGCTGCGACCTCGAGCACAACGTCTTCTACGCGGCGCACACCGACGAACGGGTGGCCGCTGCGCTGCGCTCGAGCCACTGGTTCGAGGTGCGCGAGTGGATCAGCGCCGGCCGTCCGGGCCAGGCGTACTAGACCACCGGATTCGGGAGCGGATCGCCGCGCTCGAAGGCGAGGACGTTGTCGACGACGACGCGTGACATCGCGGCGCGCGTCTCGATCGTGTCGCTCGCGATGTGCGGTGTGAGGACGACGTTCGGAAGATCGAAGAGCTCGTGCGGCACGTGCGGCTCGTGCGCGAAGACGTCGAGGCCCGCGCTGATCCGCCCGGATACGAGCTCGGCGACGAGCGCCTCCTCATCGACCACGGGGCCGCGGGCGGTGTTCACGAACGTTGCGCCGTCCTTGAGCAACGCGAGCCGCTCGCGTGAGATCAGCCCTCGCGTCTCGGCCATGAGCGGCACGTGCAGGGTGACGATGTCGCAATCGCGCAAGACCGCGTCGAGGTCACCCTCGTTGCGACGGACGGGAAGGATGCGCATCTCGAATCCCGCGGCGCGGCGGGCGACGGCCGATCCGATGCGGCCGAGGCCGACGATCCCGAGCGTCGCGCCGCTCACCTCCCGCCCGTCTCGGAGCCCGGCCCAGCCTCCTGCGCGGACGATTCGGTCCCCCGTGACGAGGCCGCGCCGAGCGGCAAGCATGAGCGCCAGCGCGAGATCGGCGGTGGCGGCATCGAGCACGCCGGGCGTGTTCGACACCGCGACTCCGCGGGCGGTTGCCGCCGCGACGTCGATGCGGTCGTAGCCGACGCTGTAGTTCGCGATTAGCCGCAGCGACGGATAGAGCGTCAGGTCGACCGGCTCGTTGACGACGACGAGGATCTCGACGTCCGGCCCGGGAACGTCGGCCGGCACGATCTCCATCTGGTCGAGCTCGGCCCATGCCGGTCCGGGCAGCTTGCGGGTCGCTCTCACCTTCACACCCACGACGCTACTACGCTCTCTCCATGACGACAGTGGTTGTGCCGTTCGCAGGCACCGAGGGGAAGACGCGCCTGGACACATCGCGCAGCACGCGGCGCGAGCTGTCCCTGGCCATGCTGGCGGACGTCCTGGCGGCCACGGCCGTGCTCGGACGGACGCTCGTCGTCACGGGAGATGCGGACGGCGCCACGGTCGCCGACGAGGCGGGAGCAGACGCGGTCGCAGACCCGGGCGGTGGGCAGGGAGCCGCGGTCGCGGCGGCGCTCGAGCTCGCCGCCGACGAGCAGGTGCTCGTCGTCAACGCCGACCTTCCCTGTGTCGCGCCTGTCGACCTGCGCGCGCTCCTGGCCGCGATCCCGGCGCACGGGCTCGCACTCGTGGAGGCGCTCGACGGCACGACGAACGCGCTCGGCCTGTCGGGACCGGAGGTCTTCGCGCCGCTCTACGGGCCGGACAGCGCGAGCCGCTTCCGCGCGCTGCCCGTCGAGACGGTCGCCGTCGTGGTACCGAACCTCGCCGAGGACGTCGACACGCTCGCAGATCTGGAGCGGTTGGAGCTGCGGTGCGGCCCGCGGACGCAAGCTGCTCTCGCTGCGCTCTCCGCCGGGACGGTGTAGTGAGAGTCGCCGTCCTCTCCGGCGGTGTCGGCGGCGCGCGCTTCGTTCAAGGAGTCGTGGGCGCCGTTCCCGCCGACGACGTCACGGTCGTCGGCAACGTGGGCGACGACGTCGAGGTGCTCGGCCTGCACGTGTCGCCCGACCTCGACTCGATCCTCTACGCGCTCGCCGGCCTCAACGACGAGGAACGCGGCTGGGGACGCGCGGGCGAGACGTGGCGCGTCCTCGACAGCGTCGCCGCGTTGCACGGCGAGACCTGGTTCCGGCTCGGCGATCTCGACCTCGGTCTTCATCTCGTGCGAACGCAGGCGTTGCAGGCCGGCAAGCCGCTCTCGCGCGTCACCGCACGGCTCGCCGATGAGCTCGGCGTCGGCACGAAGCTCCTGCCCGCCACCGACGACCGCCTGCGCACGTGGATCGCGACCGCGGCGGGAGAGTTCCCCTTCCAGGAATGGTTCGTCTCGCGCGGCCACCGCGACGAGGTGGATGCTCTTCGCTTCGAGGGAGCGGAGACCGCGGCGCCGGCTCCGGGCGTTCTCGATGCGCTGGCGCACGCAGACCTGCTGCTCCTCGCTCCGAGCAATCCGTACGTCTCGATCGCGCCCATCCTCTCCGTCGGCGAGATTCGCGCCGCGCTCGCTGCCCGCACGGTCCCATGCGTCGCAGTGAGCCCTCTCATTGCCGGCCGAGCCGTGAAAGGCCCCGCCGACCGCATGCTCGCGCGTCTCGCCGGCGGAACGTCACCCGCGCACGTTGCACGGTGTTACGAGGGACTGATCGACGCGCTCGTCGTCGACGAGGCGGACGCCGGAGATCTGGACGGGCTCGGCGGCGTCCGTCCGATCGTCACGCGGACGCTCATGGTGGACGACGACGCACGGCGGCGGCTCGCCGAGGCCGCGCTCGGTGCGGTGCCGGCATGAGAGTCGCCGTCGTCGGAGGAACGGGCGACTTCGGCCTCGCGCTTGCGCAACGCCTCGCAGAGGCGGGAGATCACGTCGTCATCGGCTCGCGCGACGCCGATCGAGCTCGCGCCAAGGCGTCCGAAGCCGGCGCCGCCGAGGGCGCGACGAACGCCGATGCGGTCCGCGGCGTCGACATCGTCGTGCTCGCGGTCAAGGCGGAAGCCGCGATTGCGACGGCGACCGAGCTCGCGGACGCAATCGGGGAGACGCCCGTCCTCAGCGTCGCGAGCGAGCTGCGCTTCACGAAGTCAGGCATTCATCCGACGCAGGACGACCGCTCGGTTGCGGAGCGCACGCAGGAGGTCTTGCGAGCGCCCATCGCCGCCGGCCTGCACTCGCTCGCAGCCGTGTCGCTCGCCGGCGGTAAGGCCGACGGAGATGCGCTCGTCTGCGGCGACGATCCAACGGCCAAGGATCTCGCCCTCGAGCTCGCGTCGAAGGTCGTCTCGGGCCGCGCCTTCGATGCGGGGCCGCTCACGAGCGCGCGCGCGCTCGAAGGCATGACCGCGGTGATCGTCAACCTCAATCGCCGCTACAAGGGTCACGCCGGCATCCGCGTCGTCGGCCTGTGACCGGCGTCTCGATCCTCCCGGTCGGCGGAATCCCTGAGCTCGAGGAGGGCGACGACCTCGTAACGCTCATCCTCGAGCGCGTGGAACTCGAGGACGGCGACGTCGTCGTCATCGCGCAGAAGGCGATCTCGAAGATCGAAGGACGGATCGTGCACCTGGACGGCATCGACCCGTCGCCGCGCGCAGTCGAGATCGCGGGGGAAGAGGGCGATGCCGCGCGCCGGATCGAGGTCATCCTGCGCGAGGCGAAGAGCATCATCCGCGTCCGCCCGCCGCTCGTCATCTGCGAGACGAGTCACGGGTTCATCTGCGCGTCGGCAGGCGTCGACGCATCCAATGCTCCGGAGCCGGGAACACTCGTCCTGCTTCCAGTGGATCCGGACCGAACTGCGGCGCGCATCCGCGAGGAGCTGCGCGAACGGACGGGCCACGAGGTCGGCGTGATCGTCACCGATTCGTTCGGGCGGCCGTGGCGGCAGGGCACGGTCGACGTCGCCATCGGCGCCGCCGGCGTCCTGGCGCTCCAGGACCTTGCGGGCGAGCGCGACCCGATCGGTTACGAGCTGCAGAACACCGTCATCGCGGTCGCGGACGAGATCGCGTCGGCGGCGCATCTCGTCTCCGGCAAGCTCGCGCGCGTTCCGGTGACGATCGTCCGTGGACTCGACGTCCGCGGTGACGGCCGGGCCACCGACATCCCGGTCCCGCCGGAGCGCGATCTCTTCCGTTAGCTTGGGTTTGTGCCAACCGACGCGATCGAGGCTGCAAACGCGCTCTTGCACGAGCGCGGCTACGCCGAGCGCGATCTGGCCGTGCACGCTGCACCGCGCGGGCGCGCCCTGCTCAAGGGCAACAAGCTCCTCAGCCCGCTGAGCGACGAGCCGGAGCTCGTGCTCCGAATCGTCCGCGAGCTCGTCCCGGCGAGCGCGGAGCTCGGCACGGGAACCTTGAGACCGGCTGATCTTCGTGCCAACCTCTGACACGATGGTGGCGACGGGTGCCCAGGAGAGGATGCGGGCGCTCATCGAGGCCGGCATCGCGCTCAGCTCGGAGCTGTCGCTCGACACCGTCCTCCAGAAGCTCGTCGAGACGGCGTTGTCGCTGACCGGTGCGAAGTACGCGGCGCTCGGCGTCCTCGACCCGGCCGGCTCGCGGCTGGAGCGCTTCCTCACGACCGGTATCGACCCGCAGACCCAGGCGACGATCGGCGACCTGCCGACCGGTCGCGGGATTCTCGGCGTCCTCATCCGCGACGCCAAACCGCTGCGCCTGCACAACCTCTCCGAGGATCCGCGCTCCGTCGGCTTTCCGCCCGGGCATCCCGCAATGCGGTCCTTCCTCGGCGTTCCCGTCGCGCTGCGCGGCATCGCCTACGGCAACCTCTACTTGACCGAGAAGGAGAGCGGCGACTTCACGGAGGAGGATGAGGAGACCGCCACGCTGCTCGCGTCGCAGGCGGCGGTGGCGATCGAGAACGCGCGGCTGTACGAGTCCGCGACTCACTGGTCGACGCAGCTCGAGTCGTTGAACGAGGTCGCCGCCGCGCTCGTCTCGGAGCTCGAGCTGGTCCCGCTGCTCGAGCTCGTCGCGAACCGGCTGCGGGCGCTGATCGCCGCGGACAGCGTCACCATCGCGCTTCCGCACGCCGACGGGCTCCGCATCGAAGCCGCGGCAGGGCCGGAGACGGAGCGTGTGGTCGGTATGTCGATCCCGGCACGGTCGAAGACGATGCGGGTGCTCGAGCGCAAGCGCAGCGAGCGGATCGACTCGGTCCTCGACGACCCGGAGATCGACCAGGAGACGGCCCGCCGCCTGAAGATGCGCACGGCGGTGTACGTGCCGCTCGTCCTGCGCGGCGAAGCGATCGGCGTCATCACCGCACAGGACAAGCAGGGGGTCGACCCACGCTTCACCGCCGAAGACGTCCGGCTCGCAGAGGTGTTCGCGCAGCGCGCCTCAGTTGCAGTGGATCTGTCACGCCGCGTGGCGAGCGACGCACTGCGGCGAGTCGTCGCCGCCCAGGAGCAGGAGCGCCGCCGCCTCGCGCGCGAGTTGCACGACGAGACCGGTCAGGCACTCACGTCCATCTTGCTCGGGCTGCGCACGGTCGAGGAGGCCGGAGGTGAGATCGAGATGCGCGCCGCCGTCGCCGAGGTGCGCGCTCTCGTCCGCTCGACGCTGCAGGACGTGCGCCAGCTCGCCGTCGAGCTCCGCCCGAAGGCGCTCGACGACTTCGGGCTTGCGGCCGCCCTCGAGCGTCTGACCGAGAGCTTCGCCGAGCAGACCGGCATCGCAGTCGGCTTCGAGTCGGCGTTGCCCGCGGAACGGCTCGCGCCCGAGATCGAGACGGCGCTCTATCGGATCGTGCAGGAGTGCCTCACGAACATCGTCAAGCACGCCCGCGCCGGCAGCGTCAGCATCGTCCTCGGACGAAAGCCCGACGCTGTGACCGCGGTCGTCGAGGACGACGGCGTCGGCTTCGACCCCGCCAGGACGCGCGACGATGGTCTCGGCCTGATAGGGATGCGTGAGAGGGTTGCTCTCGTCGGCGGCCGGCTCACCATCGAGTCGCGTCCGGGCGCCGGCACGACGTTCGTGGCGGAGGTGCCGGTTCCGTGATTCGGGTGGTGATCGTCGACGACCATGCGCTCGTTCGCTCGGGCCTGCGCCTGCTGCTCGAGGCGGAGGAGGACATCACCGTCGAGGACGAGGGCAGCAATGCGGAGGAGGCGATTCGCCTGGCGCGGTTGCACAAGCCCGACGTGATGCTCCTCGACGTCGTCATGCCCGGCCGCAACGGCCTGGAGGCCGTTCACGACATCCTCGAGGCGGCTCCGAAGACTGCGGTGCTCGTGCTCTCCATGCAGGACGACCCGAGCTACGTGCGCGAGGCGTTCTCGGTCGGATCGACCGGCTATCTCTTGAAGGAGGCGGCCGACAGCGAGCTCGTCGCCGCGGTGCGGGAGGTGGCGGCGGGCGGCCGGTACGTCCACCCGACGCTCGGGGCCCGGCTGGCAGCGGCCGAGTCGGAGGCCGATGCCCGGGCGGCGGCCGATCCGCTGTCCGACCGCGAGCGCGAGGTGCTCCGGTTGCTCGCTCTCGGCCACACGAACCAGGAGATCGCGAAGATGCTGTTCATCTCGGTGCGAACCGCGGAGACGCACCGCGCGCACATCATGCAGAAGCTCCGGCTGACCACCCGGGCCGAGCTCGTGCACTACGCCCTCGGGCAGGGCCTGCTGGAACAGGGCGAAGACCCGGCCTGACCGCCGCTCTGCGGCTTTTCCGGTCGCCGCTCAGAGGGGCTACGGATGCCGCCGCCTCGCTCCAAGGACGACGATTGGCGTATGGAGAGCTTTGCGGTCATCTGGAGCGACTCGACCCGTGCGCCGCGCGTCGGGAAGCTCGAGCTCGAGCCCACCGGGCTCCGGTTCGAAGGGATGCGGACGCACCGCGTCTTCTACGAGGACATCGAGTCCGTCCACGTTGCCCGCGACAGCACCGAGCGAATCAGCGGTCGGCCGGCACTCGTGCTCGACCTGGCGGTCGGCGGCCCGCTGCGCATCGGAAGCGTGAACGGCGTCGGCGTCCTCAGCGAGCTCGCGGAACGGCTCGGCCGCCTGACCGCGACACACCTGGCTGTATGAGCCGGATCGCGGTCGATGTACCGCTCCGGCCGGTCTCGCAGACAGCCCGCTCGATAGGCATTGCAGGGACGACTAGGCTGACGCAGACCGTGGCATCGACGGAGGTGAAGCCACTCTCGCCCGAGGAGGTCAGGCTCGTCGACGCGTACTGGCGCGCAGCCAACTACGTGTCCGTCGGCCAGATCTACCTGCTCGACAACCCGCTTCTGCGCCGGCCGCTGCTGGCGGAGCACGTGAAGGCGCGTCTGCTCGGCCACTGGGGGACCACGCCGGGGCTCAACTTCGTCTACGCGCACATGAACCGCGCCATCCGCAACTGGGACCTCGACGCGATCTACGTCATGGGGCCCGGTCATGGCGGGCCTGCTGCCGTTGCGAACGCCTATCTCGAGGGTACGTACACCGAGGTGTACCCCGACATCACTCGCGACGAGGAGGGGCTGCGCAAGCTGTTCCGGCAGTTCTCGTTCCCGGGCGGCATTCCGTCGCACGTCGCGCCGGAGACGCCGGGTTCGATCCACGAGGGCGGAGAGCTCGGCTACGCCCTCTCGCACGCCTACGGCGCTGCCTTCGACAACCCCGGCCTGCTCGTCTGCTGCATCGTCGGCGACGGAGAGGCCGAGACGGGACCGCTCGCGACCGCGTGGCATTCGAACAAGTTCCTCAATCCGGTCACCGACGGAGCCGTGCTCCCGATCCTCCACCTGAACGGCTACAAGATCGCGAACCCGACCGTGCTCGCGCGTATCGGCGACGACGAGTTGACCTCGCTCCTCGAAGGCTGCGGCCACACCGTGCACTGGGTGGACTCCGCCGACCCGGAGGAAGCCCACCAGCGGATGGCGTCGGTGCTCGGGACAGCGGTCGAGGAGATCGCGGCCGCGCAGCGCGCCGCACGCATGGACGGCGTGACCGAGCGGCCGCGGTGGCCGGTGATCGTGCTCCGGACGCCCAAGGGCTGGACGGGGCCGAAGACAGTCGACGGCCTCGCCACCGAGGGGACGTGGCGGTCGCACCAGGTGCCGCTCGCGGAGCTGCGGACGAATCCGGAGCATCTGCACCAGCTCGAGTCGTGGCTACGGAGCTATCGCCCGGAGGAACTCTTCGACGTTCACGGAGCGCTGGTCGCCGAGCTGGCGGGCCTGCCTCCGAAGAGCCACCGTCGTATGAGCGCGAACCCGCACGCAAACGGAGGCTTGTTGCTCCAGGATCTCGTCCTTCCGGACTTCCGCGACTTCGCAGTCGAGGTTCCAGCGCCGGCGACGACCTTCAGCGAGGCGACGCGCGTCCTCGGCACGTATCTGCGCGACGTCATCCGGCTGAACCCGACGGACTTCCGGCTCTTCGGCCCGGACGAGACCGCGTCGAACCGGCTCGGCGCCGTCTTCGACGTGACCAACCGCCAGTGGGAGGCGGAAACGCTGCCGAGCGACGACCACCTCGCGCGGGCCGGACGCGTGATGGAGGTGCTGTCCGAGCACCAGTGCCAGGGCTGGCTCGAGGGCTATCTGCTCACCGGCAGGCATGGGCTCTTCAGTTGCTACGAGGCGTTCATTCACATCATCGACTCGATGTTCAACCAGCACGCCAAGTGGCTGAAGACGACGCGTGAGATTCACTGGCGGCAGCCGATCGCCTCGCTCAACTACCTCTTGTCCTCGCACGTGTGGCGGCAGGATCACAACGGCTTCTCGCATCAGGACCCAGGCTTCATCGACCATGTCGTGAACAAGAAGGCGGAGATCATCCGCGTCTATCTGCCGCCGGATGCGAACACGCTTCTCTCGGTCGCCGACCACTGTCTGCGCAGCCGGCACTACGTGAACGTCATCGTCGCGGGCAAGCAGCCGGCGCTGAACTATCTGTCGGTGGAGGACGCTGTCCTCCACTGCACGCGCGGCATCGGCATCTGGGAGTGGGCGTCCAACGACGGCGGCGATCCGGATGTCGTCGTGGCGTGCTGCGGCGACGTCCCGACGCTGGAGGCCCTCGCCGCCGTCGACATCCTGCGCACGGAGCTCCCCGATCTGCGCGTGCGCTTCGTCAACGTCGTCGACCTGATGCGCCTGCAGCCCGACACGGAGCATCCGCACGGGCTTTCCGACAGTGAGTTCGACACGCTCTTCACCGCTGACAAGCCGGTCGTTTTCGCATTCCACGGCTACCCGTGGCTCATCCACCGGCTGACTTACCGCCGGACGAACCACGCGAACATTCACGTGCGCGGCTACAAGGAAGAAGGCACGACGACGACGCCCTTCGACATGGTCATGCTCAACGACCTCGACCGGTTCCATCTCGTCATGGACGTCATCGATCGCGTCCCCTCGCTCGGTTCGCATGCGGCGACGCTGCGGCAGCGGATGGAGGACGAGCGCGTGCAGTGCCGCGCGTACACCCGCAGCGAAGGCGAGGATACGCCGGCTGTGCGCGACTGGGTCTGGCCGCACTGAGAATCCTCGTCGTCAACGCTGGGTCGAGCAGCCTCAAGCTCTCGGTGCTCGACGGGGACGCGGTCGTGGCGAACGACGTCGACCTCGACGCGCTCGAAGGGATCGACGCTGTCGGGCACCGCATCGTGCACGGCGGGATCGAGTTCGTCGAGCCCGTCGTCATCGACGACGACGTCGTGCGGCGGCTGGAGGCGCTCACCGACCTCGCCCCCCTGCACCAGCCCAAGTCGCTCCGCGGCCTCGAGCTCGTCGGCAAGGCCTTGCCTGGGGTGCCCGCGGTCGCGTGCTTCGATACGGCGTTCCATGCGCACATCCCCGCTGCTGCGGCCACGTATGCGCTGCCGCGCGAGTGGCGCCGGCGCTGGAGCCTGAGGCGCTTCGGCTTCCACGGCCTCTCGCATGCGTACGCGTCGCGGCGCGCGGCCGAGCTCGCGGGCGTCGCCGTCGACGGCCTCCGCGTCGTCACCTGCCACCTCGGCGCGGGCGCGTCGCTCGCCGCCGTCCTCGGTGGCGTCTCGGTCGACACCACGATGGGCTTCACGCCGCTCGACGGGCTCGTGATGGCCACTCGCTCGGGCAGCGTCGACCCCGGGCTCATCCTCTGGCTCGAGGAGCACATGGGCATGCCTCCGTCGGAGCTCGCGTCGACGCTCGAGCACCGCTCGGGCCTCCTGGGGCTCGCCGGCACGGGAGACATGAAGGCGGTGCTCGAGGCCGAGGCAGCCGGCGATGAGGATGCCCGGCTCGCGATCGAGGTCTATCTCCACCGCCTGCGCGGCGAGATCGCGGGGATGGCTGCCGCGCTCGGCGGTCTCGACGTGCTCGTGTTCACCGGCGGGGTGGGCGAGCGGTCTGCGCCGATTCGCGCCCGCGCGGCCGACGGTCTCGGCTTCCTCGGTATCGGCGTCGATCGGGCCCGCAACGCCGCGCCCGAGCTCGACGCGGAGATCTCCTCCAGCGATGCCGTGGTCCGCACGTTCGCCGTCGCCGCGCGCGAGGATCTCGAGATCGCCCGGGGCGTTCGGTCAGCGCTTGCGCTCGAATAGCACGAGCACAGCGAGCTGCTCGTACGCGCTGAAGCGGTGGTCCGCGCCCGCTTCGACGAAGACGGCGTCGCCGACCTTCACGGGCACGCTCGTGTCTTCGACGTCGAGCATGCCCGAGCCGTCGAGCACGACGTAGATCTCGTCGTCCTCGTGCGGCTGCTGCCGGTCCGGCTCCGGCGCGACGAGCACGTACACGCCGAGCTCGATTCCGGCGGATTCGTGGACGATCTCGTAGCCACCGCCCGCGGCGCGCAGCTTCTCGACGACGGATCCGACTCCGAACGCGTGCATGCCGTGACCGTATCCGAAGGAGTCCCCCGAGCTCATACGTGGAATCCCGGATGGACGGCGTCGGCGGTCGAGCGAGGCTGGAGGCACATAGCCCGGGCTTCACGAAGCTCCGGCGCATCCACCAGTCAAAGGCCGGCGAAAGTCGGCCTTCGGCTTACCAGGACTTTGCGCGCCGAAGCGGCGCCTGCCGTGCAACGCGGACGCGCGCGTCGACGGCGAGGCAGCGGTCGGAGAGGGCGAGCACCGGGTTCAGATCGAGCTCGGCCAGCTCGGGAATGTCCTCGGCGAGTCGCGAGAGGCGGACGAGCAGGTCGACGAGCGCTTCCTCGTCCGCGGGCGGTGCGCCGCGGAAGCCGGCGACGAGGCGTCCGGCTTTGCCGGCACACACGAGCTCGCGGGCATCGAGGTCGGTCAACGGCGCAAGGCGGAACTGCGCCTGGCCGATGAGCTCTGCGAAGACGCCACCAGGCCCGAAGGCCACGAGCGGGCCGAACACCGGATCCTGGACCGCGCCTGCGAGCAGCTCGGCGCCGCCGCGCACCATCGGCTGAACGAGGACCGGCGCACCGATCCGTTCGACTGCGGTACGCACTTCCGTTTCGTCGGCGAGGTTCAGTGCGATGCCGCCCGATTCCGTCTTGTGCGCGCCTGCGGCGGCGCTTTTCACGACCACGGGGAAGCCGAGCTCCTCGGCCGCCGCAACCGCGGCGTCCGCCGAGTCGACCACACGTTCGGGGACGACCGGAAGCCCATACGCCTCGAGGAGCCGGCGGGTCTGTGCCGGCTCGAGCCACGCCTCGTCGGCGAGCGCGAGAGCTTCGGCGACGACGGCCTCGGCCGTCTCGCGGTCGACGGTGAGGTCGGGAACGGTGCCCGCCGGCCGTCGCAGCCAGTCGCCGCGTTCGGCAGCGCGGCTGAGCGCGCGGGCCGCGGCTTCGGGATACGAGAACGCAGGCACGGGAGCAGCACTGCGCAACGTCGCAGGCGCACCCCTGGCGGAGAGGAATGCACAGAGCACGGGCTTGTCGCCCGCGCCTGCCGCGGCACGGCTGATCGCAGCGCCGACGTCGTCCTCGGAGACGCCCACGGTGGGGACGAAGAGAACGATGAGCGAGTCGACTCCCGGATCGGCGAGCACGATGGGCAGCACGTCGGCGAACGTCTTGGCATTCGCCGATCCGAGGATGTCGACCGGGTTCGCGGCGCTGCCCTCGAGGGGCATCACGTCGTGCAGGGTGCGCAACGTCTCCTCGGCGAGCGACGGGAGCTCGAGTCCGGAGGCCTCGCATGCGTCGGCGCACAGGATTCCGAGCCCGCCCGCGTTCGTGACGAGTGCGACGCGGCGCCCGCGCGGGACAGGCTGATCGGAAAGGAGCGTCGCGACGTCGACGAGCTCGTCGAGCGTCTGCGTCCGGATGACGCCCGCCTGCCGGAAGAGCGCGTCGACTGCGGCCTCCGACCCTGCGAGCGCTGCGGTGTGCGAACTCGCAGCCTTGATGCCGGCCCGTGTCGTGCCGCTCTTCATCGCGAGCACCGGCTTCTTTCGCGCGACACGTCGCGCGATGCGCGCGAACGCTCGAGGGTTGCCGAACGATTCCAGATAGAGCATCACGAGCTCGGTGGTCGCGTCCTCGGCCCACCACTCGAGCAGGTCATTCGAAGAGACGTCCGCCTTGTTGCCGATCGAGACGAATGAGGACAGCCCGAGCCCGCGCTTCTCCCCGTGCTCCAGTACGGCGAGACCGAGGGCACCGCTCTGCGACGAGAAGCCGATCTTTCCGGGAGGGAACGCGCGTGGCGCGAAGGTGGCGTTGAGCCTGGTCGAAGCGGACGAGATGCCGAGGCAGTTCGGGCCGATCATCCGTGCGCCGTGCGCACGGACGAGCTCGAGCAGCTGCTCCTGCCGCACGCGGCCCTCCGCGCCGATCTCGGCAAAGCCCGCCGAGATGACGACGAGCGCGCGCACGCCGGCCTCGAGCGCTTCCTGCGCGGCCTCGAGCACGTGCTCTCCCGGCAGGCAGATGACGACGAGATCGACGGTGTCGGGGATGTCAGCGATGCGCGCGTAGCCGTGCACGCCCGCGACCGCGTCACCTCCGCGGTTGACCGGGTACGCGGCGCCGGTGAAGTCCGCAGCGAGGACGTTGCGGAAGAGCTCGCCGCCGATGGAACCGCGTCGTGCTGAAGCGCCGATGACGGCCACGCAGGCCGGCTCGAAGAAGGGGCGGAGCGACGCGCGCACCGCGAGGTGGTCTCGTGCGGCGACCTGTTTGCGGTAGTGCGCGGTCGGCGCGATCGGGAAGTGCACCTCGACCGATCCCCCCTCGAGCTCGCGCGTGACGTCGAAGCCTGCGTCGCGGAACACGACGAGCATGTTGCGGTTGTCGGGCATCACTTCTGCGACGAAGCGCTCGATGCCCGCCTCGGCGGCGAGGGCAGCGAGCTGCTCGAGCAGGCGCGTGCCGATACCGCGGCCCTGGAAGTCGTCTGCGACGGTGAACGCGGCCTCCGCTCGTCGCGGGTCGCGGAGGCGGACGAAGTTCCCAAGCGCGACGACACGGCCGTCGAGCCAGCCGGCGAGCGCGCCGCGCTCCTCCCAGTCAGGCTCGAGGAACGGCGCGATGAGCTTCGGACCGAGCGCCGGGAAGCCGTGGAAGCGGAGGTAGCGGCTGCGGTCGGAGAGACTCTCGAAGAACGCCAGGATCGCGTCGGCGTCCTCAGCGAGCGGCGGGCGCAGCCGCAAGGTGGAGCCGTCGCGCAGGATGACGTCAGTGGCGATCTCGTCGATCGTGGCCATGAACCAGGTGTACCTGCTCGGCCGAGGGCGCTGCGACGGGGGTTTCCCGTAGCGTCCGGTGGATGAGTCCGCTGAATCGCGTCGACCTCGATCCCGACCCGCTGGCCCAGTTTCATCACTGGTTCGCCGAGGCGGAAGCGGCCGTTCCGGCAGCGGAGAAGATGGCCCTCGCAACCGCGTCGGCCGATGGGAGCCCGTCCGCGCGCATGGTGCTCATGAAGCGGGCGGACGAGGACGGAATCGTCTTCTTCTCGCATTACTCGAGCCGCAAGGGCCGCGAGCTGGCGGAGAACCCGCGGGCGGCGCTCCTCTTCTACTGGGAGCCGGTCGGCCGGCAGGTGCGCATCGAGGGTGCGACGCAGCCGGTGTCAGCCGCCGAATCCGATGCGTACTTCGCTTCGCGGCCGCCCGGTGCGCGACTGTCAGCGGCCGCCTCGCCGCAGAGCCGGCCGGTTGAGTCGCGCGAGTGGCTCGAGCAGCGTGTCGCCGAGCTCGCGGCGGAAGGCCCGCCGGCGCGGCCCCCGTGGTGGGGAGGCTTCCGGCTCGTGCCCGACGCCTGGGAGTTCTGGCAGCACGGCGACGACCGGCTCCACGACCGCTTCAGGTATCGCCGCGAGGGCGCTACCTGGGTGGTCGAGCGGCTCGGGCCCTAGCGACAGAACGTCCGAGCGCGGCGAGGCGCTCATCCCAGTGCCCGCCGATCTCGACGAGCCAGGCGGCCGCGTCGCCGAGCGGCTGAGGCGTCACCGCATAGCGCGTTTCCCGCCCGACGCGCGTGGCGCGCAGAAGGCCGGCGTCGGCGAGCGCGCCGAGCTGCTTCGCCACCGCCTGCCGTGTCACCGGCAGCTCGGCCGCCAGCTCGGTGGCCGTCGCGGTGCCGCGGTCCGCCACGGAGGCGACGAGCGCGCGCCGCCCCGGATCTCCGAGCGCGTCGAAGACGGTTCCTATCTCTCCTGTGCCAGGCACGAGACTCTCACCCCCGCCGTCCTTTCGCCTGCGCCAGCGTGCCTGGCTTCGGCGAACCTCACGGACGAACGGATGCCCACGCGAGCGCGTGCAGCTCGAGCGCCGTGCCGAAGTCCGGCGACGTCTCGGTGACGTGCAGGATCGTGCCGTCCTCGACCTCCTCCAGCTCGAGGACGACCTCTCCGCCGTCGTCCCAGTCGAGCACGAGGCGCTCGTCCGGCTCGGCCTCGCGCACGACGGCCCGCCGCTCCTCGCCATCGCCCCAGCGGAAGACGCCCTCGCCGCCCGGTCGGGGATCGAGCTCGACCTCGGTCGCGAACCACTCCTCGAGCCGCTCCGGATCGGTCAGCGCCTCCCAGACCTCGTCTGGCTCGGCCGGGAAGAGGACGTCTCTCTCGATGTGCAACCCCACGGTTGCGTATTATACGCACCGTGAGCACCCTCGTGCCAATGGTGGTGGAGTCGGATGGGCGCTTCGAGCGGTCGTTCGACATCTTCTCGCGCCTCCTGCGGGAGCGCATCGTCTTCCTCGGGACGCAGGTCGACGAGCAGTCCGCGAACCTCATCGTCGCGCAGCTCCTCTTCCTCGAAGCGGAGGATCCGGACGCGGACATCCACCTGTACGTCAACTCGCCCGGCGGCGATGCGTATGCGGGATTCGCCATCTATGACGCGATGCAGTTCGTCAAGCCCGACGTCTGTACGTACGGCATCGGCATGGCGATGTCCGCCGGCGCGCTCGTGCTCGCCTCGGGTGCAGCCGGTAAGCGCCACGTGCTCCCGAACGCGAAGGTGATGATCCATCAGGGGTCGGGCGGCTTCCGTGGCACGCCGGCCGACATCCAGATCGCCGCGCGCGAGATCCTCGCGATCACGCGCAAGTACGCGGAGATCATTGCGCGTCACTCCGGCAAGGACGTCGAGCAGGTCACGGTCGACATCGACCGCGATCGGTTCCTCTCTCCGGAGGAGGCGGTTGAATACGGGCTCGCAGACTCCGTGCTGCTTGCTCGAGCGCCATCACCGGGCGACGAGTAGCCGAGGCGGCCGGCGAGCTCGCCGCAGCGCCGCTCGATGATCGCGATGTCGGACGGAGTGAGCCCGTCCGCCCTCGAGTCCCGGTAGATCGGATACCACTTGCGGTCGCTCGGGAGCGTCGCGAAGGGGAGGCGCTGGCCGCTGCGCGGGACCATCGCCTCGTCGAAGTCGAGGCCGAGCGCCGCGCAGAGGCTTCGCGTGCCGGCCCCGGGGTCCGAGACCCAATCTTCGAAGCGCATCACGGTGACGTTCGCCACGCGCTTCGCGTCATCGAGCGCGGTCCCGTACGCGTTCGCCCAATGCTCCGCAGCGAGCTCCAGCCGGCGCTCCCACGTGACCGGCACGCGGAACGACGGCGGCTTCTTGCGGACGAGCCACGGGCAGCACGCGTACGGGCTGCGGATGACGAGGACGAAATGCGGGTCGTGCGCCGCCAGAAGCTCGGCGAGCAGGGGCACCTTCACCGTGTTCGTGTGCGTCTTGTCCAGGAAGCGGGCGCGACCGGGATCGTGCGCATAGACGGCGACATGCTCGCGGAGAACGCGCGCGAGCCGGCGAGTGTCCTCGGCGCTCGCATCCCGCTCGGTCTTGCGGTAGGCCGGGAGCAGATCGTCCGAGGCGAAGAAGTGCGTCGTCCCCTGGAGAGGATGGTCGATGTCGACGCGGTGCTTGTTGCCCCACAGAGATTGCGGCAGCGACGGCATGCGGTTCCGCACGACGCCCAGCTCGTCGATGCCGGTCCAGGCGTCGGAGGCCCCGGACATCGACACGACGCTCGGGTTGCGTCGCAGTGAGCGGCCGATCAGCGTCCCGCCGCAGCCGGCCACGCCGAGCAGGAAGACCGGCCGGTCGAGCGGCACCGTGTCCACGAGCCGGTCGAGACGGCGCGGGGAGAACCGCCACCGGTCGCGCTGATAGAGGCGTGCGAGCTTGATCGCGAGATCCCGGGGTCGGCCCGTGCTCGAGAGGAGGTAGAGGAACGAGCTGTCCCGCATGGATAGACACCACCAGACGCGATTAAGAACGGATTCAGGAGTTTCTAATAATTGCGGCCCGGCCGGGGTTCTCATCTCGTTCATACGCGCCTGGTGCACCGTCCGGGGTGAACTCGTCCCCACGAAGGAGCACGCGATGAACGTCATCACCAGCCGATTGCCAGCCGTCCGCGGCCGGAGGGCCATCCCGCGTGGGCTCCGCAGCCTCGGCCTCCTGAACGGGGTCCTGGGCGCAGCGCTGGTCGGTGCGGGCATCGGTTCCTACTTCGTCGTCGCCGGGACGAGCACCCCGGCAGCCGCCGTGCGCACGGCGACGGTGACGCGCGGCGTCGTCCTCTCGACCACCTCGGCGACCGGCACCCTTCAGGCCGCGAAGGAGCTGAACGTCGGATTCACGGGCGCGGGGACGATCACCTCGATCGCCGTCAAGCCCGGCCAGCGCGTCCAGCAGGGACAGATCCTCGGTCGCATCGACTCCACGACTGCGCAGCAGGGCCTGCAGCAGGCGCAGGCCTCGCTTGCAACCGCGGAGGCGCAGTACGAGCAGACGCTCACCGGTGAGACCGCGCTGCAGCGCAAACAGGATGCGCTCTCGATCACGCAGGCGAAGCAGTCGCTCGCGAACGCGAAGGCGACGCAGCTTCAGGACAGGAAGCAGTCCGCCTCCTCTCTGACGCAGCCGACGAATGCGCTTCGCGCCGACCAGGGCCAGGAGAAGGTCGATCTCTACCAGCGGACGAAGGACGAGGCGACGTATCCGACCGAGGCGGCGGCGCAGGCGGCAATCACGGCCGATCAGGCCCAGCTCGCGGCCGACCAGACAAAGCAGCAATCCGATTCACAACATCAGTTCGACTTGCAGGCGCAGCAGAACGCCGACAACAACCAGCTCTCCGCCGACCAGGCAAGCCTGACGGCCGCGACGACGGCCCACAACAACGCCGCCATTGCGCAATACACGGCAGCCGTCGCGAACGACAGATCGGCCGTCGAGTCCGACCAGTCGAGCCTGACCGCGCTGTCGAAGACGCAGAACGCCGACAGCTACACCATCTCTCAGGACAATTCGAAGGTCAGCGCTGACCAGAGCGCGCTGACGGCGCTCCAGAATGATGCCAAGGCGATCCTCGCCGACGAGGCGAAGATCGCGGCGGACCGCCAGTCGGTCGCGAGCGCGAGGCTGAGTGCGTCGGGCACCATCGCGCGCGATGTGCAGACTCTCGCTGCCGCGGAGCTCGCGCTGACGAGCGCGCGCGCCTCGGTGGCGACGAAGCAGGCTCCGCCGACCGCTGCAGCGCTCGCCGGCGCAAGGGCGTCGGTCGTGAATGCGCAGGTTGCGCTGACGAACGCGCAGAAGACTGTTGACGACACGGCGCTCGAGGCGCCGATCGCCGGGACGGTCGCATCCGTCAACGGCACCGTCGGCACGGCGGAGTCGGGCGGCGGCAATTCCGCCGTCTCGAGCTCGTCGTCGGCCACCGGCTCCTCGGGCGGTGGCTCGTCGACGGGCCTCGTCACGCTCACCGGCATCAACGGCATGCAGCTGGTTGCGGGCTTCGCGGAGACGGACACGGCGAAGCTCCGCGTCGGCCAGCCGGCCACCGTCACCGTCGACGCGTTGCCGACGGTCGAGCTCGCCGCGCACATCATCGCGATCGACGGCACGGCGACGTCCTCGTCCGGCGTCGTCACCTACAACGTCACGTTCGCGCTCGATCGCAGTGAGCCCGGCCTGAAGTCCGGCATGACGGGGAACGTCGACGTCGTCGTCGGCGAGGCCGACAACGTCCTCCACGTCCCCACGGCGGCCGTGCGCGGAAGCGGCGCCAACGCGACCGTTACCGTCCTCGAGGCGGGCAAGCAGGTGAGCGTGCCCGTCGTCGCCGGCCTCCAGGGCGACTCCTCCACGGCCATCCTCAGCGGCCTGAAGGCGAACGAGAGCGTAGTGCTCCCCTCCGTGTCTTTCGCCACGACCGGCAGCACGGGGCTCGGCACGACTGGTACGGGCTCGACAACCGGTGCCGGCGGCCGCCGCGGGGGCGGCGCTGCCTTCTTCGGCGGTGGATTCGGCGGATGAGCCGGCCGCGCCGCCGCGCTACGCTCGTCCTCGAGCGCGTCACCAAGACGTACGGCACCGGCGACATCGCCGTGCATGCGTTGCGCGGCATCGACTTGCGCGTCGAGCGCGGCGACTTCGTCGCCGTGATGGGTGCGTCCGGCAGCGGGAAGTCGACGCTCATGAACCTCATCGGCTGCCTCGACGTCCCGACCGAGGGGCGGTATCTCCTCGAAGGGCTCGACGTCAGCCGCCTCGACGAGTTCGAGCTTGCGTTCGTCCGCAACCGGAAGATCGGCTTCGTCTTCCAGGCCTACAACCTCATCCCGCGCACGAGCGCCTTGCGCAACGTCGAGCTGCCGCTCATCTACGCGCGGTTGCCGAAGGCGGAACGCAAGCGGCGTGCCGAGGACGCCCTGGCGGCCGTCGGCGTCGCCGACCGCATGCACCACGTGCCCTCGGAGCTCTCCGGCGGGCAGCAGCAGCGCGTCGCGATCGCGCGCGCGATCGTCACCGAACCTGCGATCGTGCTCGCGGACGAGCCGACCGGCAACCTCGACAGCGCAGCGAGCGCAGAGGTCATGCAGATCTTCGCCCGGCTGAACGCGAGCGGCAGGACGATCGTGATGATCACGCACGAGCCCGACGTCGCCGCGTATGCGAAGCGCGTCGTCCACATCGCGGACGGCCTCATCGAGTCCGACGAGGCCAGGACGGCGGTGATGAGCGCGTGACCGCTGCGGAGGCACTCCGGATGGCGGTGCAAGGTGTGCTTGCGAACAGGTTGCGCTCGTTGCTGACCATGCTCGGGATCACGATCGGGGTCGCTGCCGTCATCATCCTCGTCGCCGTCGGCAACGGGTCCTCTGCCGCGGTGCAGCAGCGCATCGAGGCGCTCGGGACGAATGTCGTCTCGATCATGCCGGGGTTCAGCTTCGGCCGCGGCTCGGGCGGCGCACAAAGCTCGTTTACGCAGTTCACGACGAAGGACGTCAAGGCGCTCGAGGATCAGAACGCGGCTCCGGACATCAAGTCGGTGACACCGGTCGTGAACGGGAGCGTCACCGCCACCTTCGGATCTGCGAGCTACTCGCCGAGCCAGTTCGTCGGCACGACGCCGTCGTACGAGGAAGCGCGCAAGTCCCCGGTCGAAGCCGGGACGTTCATCACGGCGCAGGAGGAGGCGCAGCACGCCCGGGTCGTCGTCCTCGGGCAAACGGTGGTCGAGAACGTCTTCGGAAGCCAGAACCCGCTCGGGCAGACGATCAAGCTGAACGGCATCGGCTTCCAGGTCATCGGCGTCCTCACGCCCAAAGGCTCGAACGGCATCCAGGACCAGGACGACATCGCCATCGCGCCGCTGACGACGACGCAGGACCTCATCACCGGCGTCACGGGCGGGCTCAGCCAGATCATCGTGGAGGCGAAGTCCTCCGGCCAGGTGAATGCAGCCGAAGCGGAGGCGACCGACATCCTCACGCCGAACCACTCGTCCAACGGCACGGCGAACTTCCGCGTGCTGAACCAGGCGTCGCTCCTGCAAACGACCGCGTCGACGAACCATGTGTTCACGGTG
Organism: Gaiellaceae bacterium; assembly: GCA_035532535.1. Classification (GTDB taxonomy): domain Bacteria; phylum Actinomycetota; class Thermoleophilia; order Gaiellales; family Gaiellaceae; genus Palsa-739. The sequence continues at coordinate 8,928 of DATKQT010000011.1, read as the reverse complement.
CTGCTCGCGGCGGTGGCCGCCATCTCGCTGCTCGTCGGCGGGATCGGCGTGATGAACATCATGCTCGTCACCGTCACGGAACGCACTCGTGAGATCGGGATCCGCAAAGCGCTCGGCGCGCGCCGCGGCGACATCCTGGGCCAGTTCCTCACCGAGGCCGTGCTGCTCTCGATTTGCGGCGGTGTCGTCGGCGTCGCCGCCGGACTGGTCGGAAGCTTCTTCAAGATCGTCGGAGTCCAACCTGTCGTGCAGCTGTACTCGGTGCTGCTTGCACTCGGCGTGGGTGTCGCGGTCGGGCTCTTCTTCGGCATCTATCCCGCCAATCGCGCAGCGGCCCTGAGACCCATCGAAGCACTGCGTTACGAATAGGAGCATGGAATGAGCACAATCGACACCAGCCTGCCGGTGCCCGACGACGAGCCGGAGGACGACGTCGCGGCCGAGCTCGAGGCGCTCGCGATCTCCCGCCGGCGCAAGATGCCGCGCGTCACGCTCACGCTCGCCGTCGCCATCGTCGGAGCCGGCGCGTTCATCGGCGGCGCCGAGGCACAGAAGCATCTCGGCTCGAGCTCGACCCCGTCCACGCGAACCGGGGGAGGAACGGGGGCAGCGGCATTCGCGTCCCGCTTTCGCACCGGCGGCGGCCGTGGTGCCGGAGGCATCGGCGGCGGCGCGACCATCGGCACCGTCACGGTGATCAAGGGCTCGACTCTCTACATCACCGACACGAGCGGCAACACGATCAAGGTGACGACGTCGGCCGCCTCGCAGGTGACGAGGACGGTCTCGGGGACGGTGAAGAACGTTCGGCCCGGTGACTCGGTCGTCGTGCGCGGCACGACGCAGAAGAACGGCACGGTGGCCGCGAGCTCGATCTCCCTCGGAGGAGCCGGCGGGTTTGGCGGCTTCGGCGGTGGAAACGGCGGGGCGACCGGGTTCGGCGGCACCGGGAGCGGCAACAGCAACAGCAACGGCGGCGCCACCGGCTTCGGCGGGGGTAGCAGCTCGAACGGAGGTGGATGATGCTTCGTAGCGGCATTGCAGCGGTGGCGGCCGTGCTCGTTCTCGTTCCTGTGGCCTCGGCGGCATCGCCCGTGCAGGGCTCCCTGTACGGGCCGGTCGTCTCGGTCAAAGGCTCCACGTTCACGATCACGACGACACTCAGCCCGTCCGGCAAGTCGCTCGTCTCGGCAGGCTCGGCGAAGATCACCGAGCAGGCAGCCGCGCCGAGGTCGAGCCTGAAGGTCGGCGCGTGCGTGATGGCGACCGGTGCGCGCAACGCACAGGGCGTCGTCGCGGCCACGCGGATCACGGTCTCGCAACCGGTCAAGGGCTCGTGCGCGAACGGCTTTGCCCGGGGTGGGCGCGTGGGCGGCAACCGGCCGCCCGGCACGACGCCCCCGACGGGCAGCCGGCGCCCGCCGGGCGGCTTCGGCGGCAACACCAACTTCGGGTTCGCATTCGGGTCGGTGACGAAGATGAGCGGGTCGACCCTGACCGTCAAGGGAACGCCCACCTTCCGATCGACCAAGCGCACCACGACGGTCACCGTGTCGTCGAAGACGTCGCTCACGCGAACGATCACGGTCGCGGCTTCCGCGATCACGGCGAAGACGTGCGCGTTCGTGCGTGGGACGAGCACCGACAAGGGCGTCACCGTCAAGGCGACGAACGTCGCGATCACCCCCGAGACGAAGGGAACCTGCACGGGCGGCTTCAGGCGTCCCGGTAGCTGACATACGCTTCCCGGCGTGGCGGTCGCAGCCGACCTCCGTGCCGAGCTCCTGCGGCTCGTTCCGGACGAGAGCCGTGTGAGCGTGGTCGAGTCGGTGCTCGACCAGCACGCCGGCGATCTCAGCTACCACGAGCCGCATCGTCCCGACGTCGTCGTCTTCGCCGAGTCGGCAGCGGAAGTGTCGGCCGTGCTCGCATACGCGAATGCGGCCGGTGTGCCGGTCGTCGCCTTCGGCGCCGGCACGAGCCTCGAGGGCCACGTGATTCCGCTGCGCGGCGGGATCAGCCTCGACCTGACGCGGATGAACCGGATCGTCGCCGTGCGGCCCGACGATCTGACGGCGACCGTGCAGGCGGGTACGACGCGCTCGCAACTGGCGGCGGCGGGAGGCCCGCACGGCCTCTGGTTCCCGGTCGACCCGGGCGCGGACGCGACGCTCGGCGGCATGGCGGCGACGAACGCGAGCGGGACGACGACCGTTCGCTACGGCGGCATGCGCGCACACGTGCTCGCGCTCGAAGTCGTGCTCGCCGACGGGCGCATCGTGCGCACCGGGTCACGCGCGGTGAAGACGTCGGCGGGCTACAACCTGACGGAGCTCTTCGTCGGATCGGAGGGAACGCTCGGCGTGATCACCGAGCTGACCCTGCGGCTGCACCCGATCCCCGAGCACATCATCGTCGCGCGTGCCGCGTTCCCGTCGGTGGAGGCAGCCTGCCGCGCCGCAGCGGCGATCATCGGTGCGGGTGTCCTCGTGACCAGATGCGAGCTCCTCGACGCGACGACGATCGCCGCGCTGAACGCCTTCAAGGGGACGTCGTTCCCGGAATCGCCGTATCTCTTCATCGAGCTCGGAGGTGAGCTCGAGACCGTGCGTGAGCTCGCCGAGGACGAGGGCGCGACCGCGTTCGAGTCGGAGACCGACCCGACTTCGCGCGCACGCATGTGGGATGCGCGGCACAGCGCGCTGATGGCGTCCCTCGCACTTGCTCCCGGATCGAAGGCGATGACGACCGATGTCGCCGTTCCGCTCTCCGAGCTGGCTCCGGCGATCGAGCACGCCCGTGCGGCACTCGACGCGTCGGGCCTCCGCGGAGGCATCGTCGGCCACGTCGGCGACGGCAACTTCCACCTCGCGTTCCTCCTCGATCCCGCCGACGCCGAGTCGGTCGCACGGGCGGAGGCCCTGAACACCGCGCTCGTCGAGGACGCGCTCGCGCGCGGCGGCACGTGCACGGGCGAGCACGGCATCGGCTACGGCAAGCTCGGCTACCTCGCCCGCGAGCACCCGGATCTGCTCGATCTCTACCGCGGCATCAAGGAGCTCTTCGACCCGGCCGGGATCCTCAACCCCGGGAAGGTCGTGCCCTAGCCCACGTTCGCCCGCCGTCGGTGGACTGGAAGAGAGCTGTGTTGTAGCCCCGCTCGCGCGCGACGACCCACGCCGTTCGGGCGCCGGCGGCGCTCACGGTCACGACCGAGCACCCCCGTCCAGGGAGTCCGCTCGCGATGACCGCGCGCCATCTTTGCCCGCCGTCGATGGACACCTGAACGACCGGGCGACGCGCTCCGCCGACGATCCACCAAGTCCGAGGGCCTGCGACGGCGGCAGGCCAGACGGCGCTGGAGTAGGGCGACATCGGGCAGGCGCCAACGGCGCGGACGGATCGCAGCGACCAATGGCTCCCGCCGTCTCGAGTGGTCGAGAATGCGACCGATTGTGTCGCACCGGGCTCGTCGGCCGGCCGCTTGCCGATCGTCGCGGCGACGACACCCGTGCTGCCGAAGAATCGCGGAACGTCGAAGCGCGCGTTCGCTGTGTCCGGAACGGGAATCGACACCGGTTTCCAACGGCGCCCGCCATCGTGGGTCGCGTACGCAGCGCCGGCGGGGCGGCCGAACACGCAGCGGCCCATCCAGCCGGTCGAGCGCGACACGAAGCGAATCGGCGCCAGGCACGGAGGCGTGGTCGTGAGTTGCTTCCACGTCCGTCCGCCGTCGCTCGTCCCGAGGAGCTCTCCCGCCGGCCCATTCGGACTGACCGGTTCCATCCAGCCGTGCAGCTCGTCGGGGAAGCTGAGGTATGTCGGGCCGCCGCCGCAGCTATGTGAGGCGGGAGCGCCGAGCGGCTGCCACGAGCGGCCGCCGTCGCTCGTCCGATAAAGGTAGACGCGGGCGCGCGCGCAGTTGTATGCCGCTACCCAGCCGTGCACCCGGTCCACGAAGGCAACGTCGTCGATTGCGTCGATCCCGTCCGCTGCGAGCGCGGACGGTGTTGCGTCGCGCCAACGTCCGCGGTCGTACACAAAGAGATGGATGGCGTTGCGAATGCGACCTCCGCTTTCGATCATCCGGTAGGCGACCGAATAGCCGAAGTCCTGCGACTGGAGTTGCGTCGGTCCGATGGTCGTTCTGAGAACGGTCACGCTGCCGGCCGAGGCAGCCGAAGTGCCCGACGCGAACAGGAGCAGCGCGGACGAGCACGCGCAGCATGCGACGCGTGTCATCGCTCCGCTAGCTCGCCGGCCCTTCCCAGGCGACGGAGCCCTCGAGGATGTCGTCGATGCGTGCGAGGGTCGCGCCGTCGAGCTCGACGCCGCTTGCGGCTGCGTTGTCCTCCACCTGTTGCGGCCGCGACGCGCCGATGATCGCGGAGGCGACGTTCGGCTCGCGCAGGACCCAGGCGAGCGCGAGCTGTGGGGTCGAGATGCCGAGCTCCTTCGCCACGTTCCCGAGCTCCTGCACCTGCTCGAGCAGCCGTGTCGCGCGCAGGCGGTCGCTGAAGAAGTAGTTCATGCTCTCCGCCGCCGCACGACTGTCCTTCGGCGGCGGCTCCCCCGGCTTGTACTTGCCGGTGAGAACGCCCTGCGCGAGCGGCGACCAGACGATCTGCGAGATGCCGTGCTCGGAGCAGAAAGGGATGACGTCGCGTTCGGGGCCGCGCCAGAGCATCGAGTACTGCGGTTGGCTGGAGACGAACTTCTCGACGTTCGGGAGCGCGAGAGCCTCGGAGATCTTGTCCACCGGCCACTCGCTGAAGCCGAGGTAGCGAGTCTTGCCCTGCCGAACGAGCTCGGTGAGCGCGTCCATCGTTTCCTCGAGCGGCGTGTCCCAGTCGTAGCGATGGCACTGGTAGAGGTCGACGTAGTCGGTGCGCAGGCGCGCGAGCGACGCGTCCATCTGCTTGACGATCTGCGCGCGCGAGAGCCCGCGGCCGCCGTCCGGCATCGGGAAGAACACCTTCGTCGCGAGGACGTACGAGTCGCGCTGCCTGCCTGCGAGCACCTGGCCGAGGAACTCCTCGGCCGCGCCGCCGGCGTAGACGTTCGCGGTGTCGATGAAGTTGATGCCGACGTCGAACGCTTTTGCGACGCAGGCCTCGGCCTGGTCGCTCCCGACGCCGCCGCCGTACGTCAGCCACGAGCCGAGGCTGATCTCGGAGACCTGGAGGTCGCTGGAGCCGAGCTGGCGATAACGCATGGGCTCGACGCTATCGGTTAGCGTCCGAGCTGTGCCGCAGTTGGACGCACTGGGGATCGTCTCCGCGGATCTCGACCGGTCGCGCGCCTTCTACCGCCTGCTCGACATCGAGGTCGCCGCGTTCTGGGGTCACCGCTACGCGCAGCTCTCGGACACGGACGGCGTCCACGTCGACCTCTTCGCCGCTCTCTGATCGAGGAGCGGCTCGAGCTCGCGGGCCGGGAGCTCACGCTGCTGCGGCCAGCGAGCGCGGACGACCTGATCGACGAGGACGCGTTCGACGAGGACGAGTTCATGCCCTACTGGGCGGAGCTGTGGCCGAGCGGCGTCGCGCTCGCGTGCGTCGTGGCCGAGCTCGATCTCGGCGGCAAGCGTGTGCTCGAGCTCGGAGCCGGCCTCGGCCTGCCGTCCCTCGCCGCCGCGCTGCGCGGCGCCGACGTGTTGGCCACCGACTGGGCCGACGACGCCGTGACGCTGCTGCGCGAGAACGCCAAGAGGAACGGGATCGCCGTGCGGGCGGAGCGCGTGCGCTGGGACGAGCCCGGCCTGCTGCTCGAGGGAGAGCCGTGGGATCTCGTGCTCGGAGCAGACCTCCTGTACGAGGAGCGCAACGCGACCGTGCTCCTCGAGCTGCTGCCGCGACTCGGAGCGCGTGACGTCCTCCTTGCCGATCCCGGCCGGCCGGCAGCACCTGGACTTCTCGCGCACTGGGACGTCGAGGAGGTCGCGGACCGGGTATACCGGCTGCGGTGATCGCTCTCGCCCTCGTCGCGCTCGCGCTCGCGGCGCCGCCGAAGCCGCACATCGTGTGGAAGCCGATCCCGTACGGGGCGACGCGCCGCGCGGAGATGGCGGCGTACTCGGAGAAGCATTACGGCATCCACTCGTGGGTGCTGCACCCGCACGCGATCGTCGAGCACGTGACCGCGACCAACTCGTTCTCGTCCGTCTACAACACCTTCGCGGCCGACGTTCCCGACTCCGAGCTGCACGAGCTGCCGGGCACGTGCGCGCACTTCGTCATCGACCGCGACGGCACCATCTACCAGCTCGTGCCGCTGAACGTCATGTGCCGGCATACGGTCGGGCTCAACTGGGTGGCGATCGGGATCGAGCACGTTGGCCTCTCCGACGCCGAGGTGATGCACGACGCAGCGCAGATGCACTCGTCGCTCGCCCTCACCGTGTGGCTCATGTGGCGCTACAAGATCCCGCTCGCGAGCGTGATCGGCCACAACGAAAGCCTGACGAGCCCGTTGCACAAGGAGCTGTACGCGCCGTGGCGCTGCCAGACGCACGCCGACTGGCAGCACGCGGACATGGTCGTGTACCGCGCGAAGCTCGCAGCGCTGGCGCGCAGCGACGGGCTCACGGTCGGGCCGACGTTCCGGCCTCGACCGAGCGGCTGCTAGGAGGGTTTGGCGGCGCGATACTCGTTCGCGACGCGGTGCGCGCGACCTGTCTCGGGTGCGGCGCGCTGCAGGTTGCGCTCGTGGATCTCAGTCGCGACGGCGCGTGTGAGCCGAGGCACCTCGCGGCGCAACTCGGCCGCGGTCCAGCGGGCGAACCTCCATATCGCCGACGCGGCTCGCAGCCCGATGTCCACGACGAACGGCGTCGCGACCTCGACCCTGTGCTCGACCTCACGGGCCGCATGCTGCACGACCAGCTTCGCGTGCTGATGACGGCGGGCGAGCAGCATCTTGCGCGCAGGCACGACCGCGAGCACCTCACCCGCATCCAGCGCGCGACGGCGTCGATGCGGTCTGCGCAGCACGATCGTGTCGGCGCGCCCGGCGCTCCTCTCGTGCTCGACGGCCTCGACGACGCCGAGCGTGCGGTGGCCGGCGCGCACCGTGAAGCCCTCGCAGCGGCTCAGCCAGTAGTCGCAGACGGGGCTGCCGTTCGGGAACGATCTGTCGGGAGCAAGCATCAAAGAGCGGTTTCCGCTCCGCTGTCGGCCAAACCCCGGACCGAGCCTTGCGGTGCAAGGCAAAGCGTGGTACCATGCGCTGCATGGCAAGCACTGAGCGGCGCAGTAGCCAGTTGCTTCGCGGGGTGCTCGATCTCTGCCTGCTGGCCGTCGTGGCCGACGAGCCTGCGTACGGGTACGAGATGACGAAGCGCCTCCGCGGCCGCGGCCTGTCCATCGTCGGCGAGGGCTCGATCTATCCGCTGCTCGGCCGCCTCGAGCGCGACGGGCTCGTCGACACGTACCGAGCAGCGAGCGACGGCGGCCCGCCTCGGAAGTACTACCGGCTGTCCGAATCGGGACGTCGCGCGCTTGCGAGCGGCGTCTCCGAGTGGGCTTCCGCGCGCGACGCGATCGACGCCGTGCTCGGTCTGCACGCAGCGGAGGCTGCCGCATGACGTTCGTCGACGATTGTCGCCGCGAGTGGAAGCGGCTTCGGGTTTCCGACGCGGTCGCCAACGAGATGGCCGCGGAGCTCACCGCCGATCTCGAGGAAGCGGCATCGGAGGGCGCCTCGCCGGAAGACGTCCTCGGCTACGCCGACCGCGCTCCCGCGTCCCCCGGCGACGGCAGGCTTGGTGTTCGTCGGCGTCGGTCTTGGCGGCATCGTCGTGACGCTCGCAACGTGGTTGGTGCTCGATGAACGCCGCCGCGTGATCCTCTAGACGAAGAGGCCCCGTCGCCGGGGCCTCTTCGCGATCATAGTTGATGTCGCCGACTCAGCTGCAGCCGGTGTTCGTACCGCAGTCGCGGCACGTGTAGCACGAGCCGGTGCGGATCATGCGGCCGCCGCAGCGGGCGCACTCGACGGCGTCCTCCCATGAGTTGAAGAGCGCCGTCTGGCCGGGCGTGAGCGCCTCTGCCGGCGCCGGCGCTTCGCCGCCGTTCGCGTAGCGGTCGGCGAGCATCGCCTTCACCTCCGGCGAGAGGATGCCGGCCTCCTCCTGTTGCTCGGGCGTGAGGAACTTCTTTCCGAACCACCGGAAGATGTAGTCGACGATCGACTTCGCCGCGCGGATGTCCGCGTCGTTCGTCATGCCACTCGGCTCGAAGCGCATATGCGACAGCTTCGAGACGTACACCTCGGGCGGCACGCCGTACTGCAGGCCCATCGAGACGGCGAGGCAGAGCGAGTTCATCAGACCGGCCATCGTGGTGCCGTCCTTGGCGATGTCGACGAAGATGTCGCCCGGGCTGCCGTCGTCGTAGAGCCCGACGTGGATGTAGCCCTCGTGGTCGCCGACCTGGAACTTCCGTCCGACCTCGGTGCGGTCGAGCGGAAGTCGCTTGCGCTCGCGTACGAGCACCGGCGGCGTCGCCGACGCGGTCTCGGAGCTCGAGCTGGACAGCGGCTGCGCCACCTTGCAGTTGTCGCGGTAGATCGCGATCGCCTTCACGCCGAGCTTCCACGCGTCGACGTAGAGGTGCATCACGTCCTCGACCGTCGCCGACTCGGGCAGGTTGACCGTCTTCGAGATCGCTCCCGAGATGAACGGCTGCACCGCGCCCATCATCTTCACGTGGCCGAGGTAGTGGATTGCGCGGTCGCCGACGGCGCAGTCGAACACGGGATAGTGCTCGGTCTTCACGTACGGCGCGCCGACCATGGTGTTCCGCTCGTCGACGAACGCGGCGATCTCGTCCACCTCGCGCGGCGCGTAGCCGAGCTTCTCGAGGCCGGCCTGGACGGTCTTGTTCACGATGGTGATCTCGCCGCCGCCGACGAGCCGCTTCGACTTGA
>DATKQT010000010.1:0-41794 GCA_035532535.1 Gaiellaceae bacterium | reverse complement strand
CGAGCCGATTGAGAATCGCGACTCGCGCAGGGTCGGCGAGAGCCTTGAACCGTGCGGCCAGAAGGTCGGCCTCCGCCGGATCGAGGGACGGCGTTTGCGGGCCGCAGCAGAGGACCGGTAGTGTCTTCATCGATATTCATCAATATAGCGAAAGGAGGGAACCCATGGACGACAGCTGCGAGACCGGAGGTTGCTGCGGCGACGGCTGTTGCTGAGCAGGTAGCACAGTGCCGGCGTTCCGCATGATGGCGACACTGCACGTGCGGAACGTTCCGGACGACCTGTACGAGCTCCTGCGGGAGCGGGCGGCCGAGAACGACCGCTCCATCGGGGCGGAGACCGTCCAGCTCCTGCGGGAGCGCCTCTTGATCGAGGACACCGCGCAGACGGGACGCCGGCTGCGCGGGAGCCGGCGGCCGGCGAGGCTCGGCCGACGACGTACGCGCGCAGCTCGAGCCTGGCGCTCGGATACGAGCTCGTCGAGATCGTCGACCGGCGCGCGATTCTCAGACGTTGAAGCGCACGTTGAGCACGTCGCCATCTTCAACGACGTAGGTCTTCCCCTCCAGCCTCTGTTTCCCCGCACGCGCCGCCTCCGCGTGGCCGCCGGCGGCGACGAGGTCGTCCCAGCGCACGACCTCGCAGCGGATGAAGCCACGAGCAATGTCCGAGTGAATCGTCCCGGCCGCGTCGATCGCGGTGCTGCCGCGGCGCAACGTCCATGCGCGCGTGTCCTTCTCGCCGGCCGTGAAGAACGTGATCAGGTCGAGCGTCTCGACGAGCTGCCGCACGACCGCGGCGAGCGCCGACTCGCCGCTCCGGAACTCCGCAGCCTCCTCCTCCGGCATCTCCGCCAGCTCGGCCTCGAGCTGGAGGTCGATCCCATCCGGGCCGTTCACGATCGAGAGGAGCGGCTTCGTCGTCAGCGGCTCGAGCTCCGGCGGGAGCTCGCCCTCCCAGTCGGCGAGCGCATGACCGGCGTCGAGGTGCGCGAGCAGGCGCTCGAGATCCTCGGCCTCGCGCTTCACCTTTGCGTCTCCCGACTTCGCCTGCTTGGCGACGCGCTCCAGCCGGCGCTCGACGTGGTCGCGGTCGGCGACGAGCAGCTCGAGCTTCAGCGTCTCGAGGTCGTCATCGGGGACGCGGGTGCCCGAGAAGCCGTCGAGGACGACGAGCAGCGCGTCGACCTGGCGCAGCTTCCCGAGCAGCTCCGGCCCGGTGCCGCGCACCTCCACGACTCGGACAGCCGCCGGCGTCACCTTGCGCGCATGCACGACCTCGGCGAGCTGCTGCAAGCGCGGATCGGGGATCGCGGCCATGCCGACCTCGCCGTGCGCCCGCGCGCCCGTGAGCGCCGCGAACAGCATCGACTTGCCCGAGCTCTGCAGCCCGACGATTCCCACTTCCAAAGCCACGCGGGCAGGCTAGCTACGTCTTCTGCGCGATCTGCTTCTGGAGCGACGCGAGCGCGCGATGCTGGAGCGACTTGATCGCGCCCTCGGTCTTGCCGAGGATGGTGGCGACGTCGGCGTTCGCGAAGTTGAAGACGAACTTCAGCGTCAGCACCTGCTGCTGTTCCGGCGAGAGCGTGTCGATCAGCTCCATCATCGACTGACGCCCGATCGAGTGCATGGCGAGCGTCTCCGCCGACGGCTCCTCCGAGCCAGGCGGCTCCGGCACCTCCTCCTCCGGCTGCCAGCGCTTGCGGGCGCGGAAGTGATCCATCGCCAGGTTGTGCGCGATCCGGAAGAGCCACGCCGAGAACGGCGCCGAGCGCCAGCGGAACCTCCCGATCGACTCGAGCATCTTCAGGAAGGTCTGCGTCGTCAGGTCCTCGGCGTCGTGCCGGTTCCCGACGCTCATGTGCAGGTAGCCGTAGATGCGGTCGAAGTGGATGAGGTACAGGTCTTCGAGCGCGTCGCGGTCGCCCCGCTGGGCTCGGTCGACCAGTTTCCGAACGTTGTCGTTCGAATCGTCCGCCGTGCGGCTCATCAGAGTGTGCTTCCCCCGGCGCGGGAGCGGACTAACCCTCCGCTACGCCGCGGTGAAGCCGACGTGGCTCGACCGGTTGAAGCGGCGAAGGTACGCGACCTCCGGAACAACCACGTGGTACGGCCCCTCGTCGGTGTCGAGAACGACGACCCTGGGGCCGTCCTCGTGGAGCGCCCGCTCGAGTTGATCGGCCGACTCTTGCGAGACGAACGTCCCGATCACCTGGCCGCCCTGGAAGCCGACCTCGACCCGTACCCGATCGCCGCTAGCCACTCGACACCACCTCCGTGAGAACACCGTGGACGGAATCAGGATGCACGAACGCGATCTCCAGGCCGAACATGCCGCGTCGAGGCTCCGCGTCGATCAGCTCGACGCCGTGCTCGGCGAGCTGGCGGAGAAAGATGCCCACGTCCTCGACCTCGTAGGCGACGTGGTGCATGCCCGGCCCGCGACTCGCAAGGAACTTGCCCACGGGAGTGTCGTCCCCGAGCGGCGCCAGCAACTCGACGCGGCCCGAACCGACGCGGACGGACGCGGCCTCGACGCCCTGGTCGTCGACCCGCACGCGATGCTCGAGCCGGCCGCCGAACAGGCGCTCGTACGTCGACACCGCCTCGTCGAGATCGGCGACCGCGAGGCCGACATGATGGATCCCGCGCGCCTCCACGCGGCGATCGTAGCTTCAGCGGAGGCGCCGAATGAATCGGCACCTCCTTTTCTGGTCGGCATCGCGAGCGACGCCTTGTCAGGAGCCGGGCTGACCCGCCGCGACCGCGCGCGGCACGCCCACCGACTCGGAGGCGCGGGACTCGGCCTCGACGCCGGCGAGCATGGCGACGACCTCGTCGCGCATGAGCGTCTCCCGCTCGAGCAACGCCGTCGCGAGACGGTCGAGAGGGACGCGGTGCTTCTTGAGGAGGCGCAACGCCTCGGTGTACGCCGTGTCGGTGAGGAGCGCCTGCTCGCTGTCGCGCAGCCGCTTCGTCTCCTCGGAGAGCGCGTAGTTGTCGGCGCGCAGGGTGCGGGACGACACCGACTCGGACATGCCCCACTCGAACACCATGGAGCGCGCGATGTCGGTCACCTTCTCGAGGTCGTTGGCAGCGCCGTTCGTGACGCGTCCGAACACGACTTCCTCGGCAGCACGACCGGCGAGCGCGACGACCATCCGGTCGATGAGCTCTTCCTTCGTGTGCAGGTAGCGATCCTCCTCGGGGAGGTAGAACGCGTATCCGAGCGCCTCGCCGCGGGAGACGATCGTCACCTTCTGCAGCTCCATCGCCGAGCCCATGAGGTGCGCCATGAGCGCGTGCCCGCCTTCGTGGAAGGCGAGGATGCGGCGCTCCTTCTCCGTCAGGACCTTCTTCTGCTGCAGCCCGGCGACGACGCGCTCGATGGCGTTGTCGAAGTCGCGCTGCGTGACATAGGCGTCGCTGCGGCGGCCGGCGAAGATGGCGGCCTCGTTGCAGATGTTGGCGAGCTCCGCGCCGGTGAGGCCGCTCGTCTGCCGCGCCACCTGGTTGAGGTCGACGTCGGGGCCGAGCGGCTTGCTGCGCGTGTGCACGCCGAGGATCGCCTCACGGCCGGAGAGATCCGGCGGCGGGACGAGCATCTGCCGGTCGAAGCGGCCGGGGCGCAGCAGCGCCGGGTCGAGGTCCTGGATGCGGTTGGACGCGCCCATCACGACGACCTGCTCCGCGCCCTCGAAGCCGTCCAGCTCGACGAGAAGCTGGTTGAGCGTCTGGTCCTGCTCACGGTTGAAGCCGTGGCCGCTGCGCTGCGCGCCGACGGCGTCGAGCTCGTCGATGAACACGATCGCGGGCGCGTGCTTGCGCGCCTCGGCGAAGAGCTTGCGGATGCGCGCCGCGCCGAGGCCGGCGAACATCTCGACGAACGACGACGCGCTCGCGGAATAGAAGTTCGCGCCCGATTCGTGTGCGACCGCCTTCGCGAGCAGCGTCTTCCCGGTCCCCGGAGGCCCGTACAACAGGAGGCCCTTCGGCACCTTCGCGCCGAGACGCTGGAATCGCTTCGGGTCACGGAGGAAGTCGACGACCTCCATCAGCTCCGCACGCACTTCCTCGACGCCTGCGACGTCGCTCCAGGTCACCTGCGAGCGAGAGCGGCTGGCGATCGCCGACGGGCGGACCCGCGGCATCATCCCGACCGTCTTGAACAGCAGCCACGCGGTGAGAATGAGGATCCCGAAGAACGCGAGGGGGAGCCAGGTGGTGGCGAAGTCCGAGAGCCAATGGAACCAGTGCCCCACCATTCGTTCCTCCATCGTACGACAGAGACCCGTACCCCAAATGGGTGACGCTCATCACCCTTTGGGGGTGATCGGCAAGCCGAACGTCCAGCTTTAGCCCACGCGTTCGAGCCGAGCGTTCTCGCGGTAGCGCCTGCCGAACTTGCCGGACGGCCGGCCGTCGGTGAGCACGACGTCGCCGGTGAAGTCGTTCGCGCCACGGATGAGCCACGAGCCGACGCCGTACGCGTCCACGGGAATGCCGAGCTGCTCGAACTCGCGGATCTTCTCGACGGTGAAGCCGCCTGAAACGACGATCTTCACACGCTCGAAGCCGTCGCGGTCGAGCGCGTCGCGGACGCGCTGCACGAGCCGGGCGTTCACGCCGGTCGGCTTGAAGTCGCCCATCTCGTCCACGAGCGAGAAGTCGACGAGGCTCTCCGAGGTGTCGAGCCGTACGCCCCACAGCCTGTCGCCGAGCGCGCGCGCGACGTCGAGCGCGGTCACGACCGAATTGTTCTCGAAGTCGACGAGGACCGTGACCCGCGTCTCCGCCGGCGCCCAATCCGCGAACTTCGAGGCGGCGAGCACGGTGTTGCCGCCGTACGAGGCAATGAGCGCGTGCGGCACGGTGCCGATGCCGCGCCCGCCCCACCACGACGCCTGCTCGTCGGTGGTCACGCCGATCTCGGCGCCGGTGATGAGCCCCGCCACGTACGCGGCGTAGCCGTCGCCGGTCTGCACACGGTGATGATCGTGCCTCGCCGGCATGAAGATGATCGGCTTGCGGTTCGCCGCCTCGACGATGCGGACAACATTCGACGTGATCAGCGTCCGCCGCGCGAGCACGCCGAGATAGAGCGTCTCGAGATGCGCGAAGAGCGTGTAGTCGCCCTCGACCGTCAGCACGCTCTCGTACGGCTCGATCGGATCTCCGTCGTACAGCGCGTACACCGTGAGCGCCTCCCAGTTGTCGCTGCAGAGCTTCAAGATCGCGAGCGCCTCGTCCATCCCGCCGAGATACGCATGATTCTTCTGGAAGACCTGCATGACCACGCGCGGGCGGCGTCCGTCCGCGCGGAGCGTCGCCCGCGAATGGTTGAAGTACGCGTCGGTGTAATAGCCGGCCCGCATCTTCTCGACCGGCAGGTCGAAGACCTCGGGATCGAGGCGATTACGCGTTGTGCGCGTCGTCGCCACGTTCGAGCTCCAGGCAGGCGCTGAGCGCCGCCTCGGCGACCTCGAGCTGCGCCGACGTCGGATCGGCGGTCGTGAGCCGGTGCTGAAGCTCATGGCCGGGCTTCGACAGCGCCTGCGCGACGACGTTCTTCGGGTGCCGTGTCATCCAGCCGAAGATCTCGGTGGACGCGCCGAGCGCGCCCAGCTGCGCAGCCGACCGTGCGTGGTTTCGCATCCGCTCGGGAGCGAGCGACGCGAGCACGTTGCCGGCCGCGGTGGTGAGGAGCAACGGGCCGATGAGATGGCCGCCGCACCGCTCGTGCTCCTTCTGCGCGCCGGGCCCGTGCTCGTACGTGCCGATGGAGATGTGCTCGGCGCCGTGGTACGACGCGAGCTCGCCGCTCCGGAGCGACAGCGCCGCCGGCGCGAGCGAGAGCAAGCCGGAGAGGAGCTCCTGCGCCGCAGGCCGCAGCCGGTTCGACTCACGCAGGCCCTTGACGACGACTGCGGTCCCGAGAATGGAAGCGAGCGTGCGCCGGTCCTGCATCGGCAGCTGCGCCGCCGGCAGGCGCCGCTTGATTTCAGGGAGCACGGCGAGCGACTCGACGAGCCGCGCAGGGCCGCGCAGCAGCGGCATCTTCACGCCGGAGGCGACGAAGCGCTTGCGTGCGGAGGCGACTTCGATGCGGCCGTCGGAGTGGCGGATCGCGCACGCCCACGATGTCGGGCCGTGCACGAGCACCCCGTTCGCCAACGCCATCCCGCCGAGGCGGATTTTCTCCTCGCTCATATCGTTGAGGGTACTCCGGCCGCCGATCGCAGCGCGTGCTGCAGGGCGATTGCGCCCTGGCCGAGCGGAATCGGCGCTCCGTCGACGGCGGAGACGGGCATCACTTCGCGGATCGACGACGTCAGGAACACCTCGTCGGCGGACGCGAGCCGTGGAAGGAGAAACGATCCCTCCTCCACCTCGTATCCCACCGCCGGTGCGAGCTCGAGGATGACGGCGCGCGTGACGCCCGCGAGGATCGGCAGCTCGAGCGACGGGGTCAGCAGACGCTCTCCGTCGCGCCACCACACGTTCGCGGTCGGCGCCTCGAGCACCGTGCCGTCGTGTGCGACGAGGAGCGCGTCGTCCGCTCCGAGCTCCGCTGCCGTGTCCTGGGCGGCCATGTTCTCTGCGTAGCTCGTCGACTTCGCCGCAGCAAGCGCCCCGGTCGACCAGCGGACGACGGCGAGGCGTAGCCCGCGGGCACGCTGCTCCTCGAGCGCCGGGTCGATCGGTGCGCCCGTGGCGACGAGCGTCGTCCCCGTCCAGTAGAAGCGCAGCGCGAGATCGGCGACGCCTGCGGCCTTGACGACGCCGTCGGCGAGCCGCGCGCACTCGTCCGCATCCGGATCGGGCAACCGAACGCGCGCGGCTGACCGGCCGAGCCGCTCGATGTGCGCGTCGAGCCGGAAGGGCGCGCCGTCGTAGACGCGCGCGGTCTCGAAGACGGCCCGACCGCGAAGCAACGCCTCGTCGTCCGCCGTGAACACGGGAGCGTGCGGATCGACGAGCCCGCGACCGGCGACCGCGACGGCGAGGAGGTTCACACGACCGCCAGGAGCGGGCGGGCCTTGACCCACGACTCCTCGATCTCGTCGGCCGGCTCGGAGTCCCACACGATTCCGCCGCCCACCCATAGGTGGATCGAGCCGTCGGCGATGGCAAACGTGCGGATGGTGAGCGCCAGATCGAGGTCGCCGTTTGCGTACACGCGGCCGAGGGCGCCCATCGAGGCGCCGCGGCCGACCGGCTCGAGTGCGTGGATCAGCTCGAGCGCGCTCGACTTCGGACAGCCGGTGACGGAGCCGCCGGGGAGGACGGCCTCGAGCAGCTCGGTCAACGTCACGCCGGGGCGGAGCTCTCCTTCGACAGTGGCGACGAGGTGCGAGACACCGGCCAGCTGCCGCTCCGCGAGCAGCTCGGGCCAGCGCACGGTCCCCGGGATGCACACGCGTGACAGGTCGTTGCGCTCGAGGTCGACGATCATCACGTGCTCGGCCGCATCCTTCGCGGACTCGATCTGCACCCCGGCCGGCCGCGTGCCCTTGATCGGCGACGTGCGCACGATGCTCCCGCGCTTCTGGAGGAGCAGCTCGGGCGAGGCTGAGACGATGGCCCACCCGTCGCCGACGAGCGGCGCGGGCTCGAGCGGCCGGAGCGGCGCGAGCGCGGCAGCGACCGCAACCGGATCGCCGTCGAAGTCGGCGCGCAGATGCTGGACCAGGCTCACTTGATAGACGTCGCCCTCGTAGATGGCGGCGCGCACGGTCTCGACCGCGGCGGCGTACTCCTCCGGGCGCCAGGTCGTCTCCCACTCGCCGACCGAGAACGATCCGAGTGGCGTCGGTGGAGGCTCGACCGAGTACGCGACCTTCGGCAGCTCGCAGGGCTCCGGCGCCGACGGCGCGCACGCGCCGTAGCCGACGTAGACGTAGGCAACGCCGAACGCCTCCGCCGCAAGAGCGGGCTCCAGTTCCGCCAGTGACGCGAGCTCGACCGTCAAGCTAGGCATCGCCTTGCGGTGCCGTCTTCAGCACGCACGGGTCTCCCGCGCGTGCGTCTGTGCTGGAGGACTCCCACGCCGGCATACCCACTCACGCTTGAAGCATCGCGTGCGCCGCGTACCGGAACCAGTTCACGTTGAGCTCGAGATCGTCGACGGGAATGCGCTCGTCGGCGGAGTGGATGAGCGTTGCGGAGACTTCTGCGGGCATCGACCGCATGGCGAAGAAGCCGTACGCGACCGTTCCGAACGCGTCTCGCAGCCAGTGGCTGTCGGTGAAGCCGGGGCACGCGAGCGGCACCGCCCGGGCGCCGGGTTCGACCTCGGCGACGTACGACTCGATCGCACGCCAGAGCGGCGTGTCGAGCGACGAGCGCGTCCCTCCTTGCGCGTCGCCGAAGACGAGCTCGTACTCGATGTCGTCGCCGAGCATCGCACGCACGACCGGCTCGATTTCTGCCGGCGTCTGGCCCGGAAGCAGGCGGCAGTCCACCTCGAGATCGACGAGCGCGGGAATGACATTGCGCTTGTGCGAGGCGGTGATCATCGTCGGCGAGAACGTCGGCGCAAGCAACGCGCGCACGACCTCCCCGGTGATCTCGTCCAGCGCGCGCAGCCGGCCGACGATGTCCGCGGTCGGTGGAAGCTCGCCGAGGACGGCGCGCGTGAACGCCTCGACCTCCTGCTGGACCTGCTGCTCCGGCTGATACGCAGCAATGCGCTCGATCAGCGTCGCCGCCTTGACGAGGGCGTTGTCGGCGATGGACGGCATCGACGCGTGCCCAGAGCGGCCTTTGACGAGGATCCTGAACGGTGCGGTGAGCTTCTCCGCCGTCGTGCACTGATAGAAGGTCGCTCCGCCGAGCTCGATGCG
Source organism: Gaiellaceae bacterium (assembly GCA_035532535.1). Taxonomy (GTDB): domain Bacteria; phylum Actinomycetota; class Thermoleophilia; order Gaiellales; family Gaiellaceae; genus Palsa-739. Next base: position 32,946 of record DATKQT010000010.1, on the reverse strand, counting down.
GTCGCCGCCGCCCTCGTTGATCGCGTACTCGCAACGGACGGCATCCGGGTGCGCCTCGCACAGCCACTGGAGGCCGAAACCGTCGCCGACCTCCTCGTCGGCCGTGGAGGCGAGGACGAGGTCGCCGGACGGCCGAAACCCGTCGCGCACGAGCGACGCGAGCGCGACCGCCTCGGCGGCGACCTGGCTCTTCATGTCGAGCGCGCCGCGCCCCCAGACCTCCCCGTCCCGCACCTCGCCGGAGAAGGGCGGCACCGACCACTCGGCCGGTTCGGCGAGGACGACGTCCGTGTGGCCGAGCAGGAGCAGCGACGGGCCGTCCCCCGTGCCGCGAACGCGCGCGACGAGGTTCGCGCGCTCCGGCACGCGGGCGTACAGCTCGCACTCCACGCCGTTCGCCTCCAGGTAGTCGCGCAGCAGCTCGGCCGCAGCCGTCTCGTTGCCGGGCGGATTGGTCGTGTCGACGCGGATGAGGCGCGCCAGCAGGTCGGTCACCTCGGCGCGCAGGCTGTCGGCCACCACGGGCGGAGCATACTTCTGCGGGTGAGCGACCTCTTTGCCGATGCGGCATCGCAACGGGCCGGCGAGATCGCGCCGCTCGCGCAGCGGCTGCGGCCCCGCTCGCTGGAGGAGTTCGTCGGACAGGCGCACGTGCTCGGCGAGACCTCGGCGCTCCGGCTGGCGATCGCGGAGGACCGCGTCCGGTCGTCGATCTTCTACGGGCCGCCGGGCTCCGGCAAGACGACGCTCGCGCGCATCGTGGCCGCATCGACGGGGGCGGCGTTCGAGGAGCTCTCGGCCGTCTCCGCCACCGTGAAGGACGTGCGGGAGGTGCTCTCGCGCGCGCGCGAACGGTTGGGAGCGAGCGGCCGGCGGACGATCCTCTTCCTCGACGAGATCCACCGCTTCAACAAGGCGCAGCAGGACGCGCTGCTGCCGGCCGTGGAGGACGGCCTCCTGACGCTGATCGGCGCGACGACCGAGAACCCGTACTACGAGGTGAACTCAGCGCTGCTGTCCCGCGTGCAGGTCTACGAGCTCGAGACGCTCTCGGAGGAGGAGATGGCCGTCGTCGTGCGCCGCGGGCTGGCGGAGATCGGCGGCGACGCAGCCGACGAGGTCGTCGACCTGATCGTGCGTCGCGCGGGCGGCGATGCACGCAATGCGCTCAACATCGTCGAGCTCTCCTCGGAGACCTCGCGCGGCGCGATCACGGTGGAAAACGTCGAGGACGCGGCGCGCAAGCGGCCCGTCGTCTACGACAAGGCATCGGACGCGCACTACGACTTCACGTCCGCGTTCATCAAGTCGATGCGCGGGTCCGACCCGGATGCTGCTGTCTACTACCTCGCCGCGATGCTCGAGGGCGGAGAAGACGCCCGCTTCATCGCACGACGCATGATCGTGCTTGCCTCCGAGGACATCGGCAACGCGGATCCGCACGCGCTCGTCGTCGCCGTCGCCGCGGCACAGGCGGTCGAGCACGTGGGACTGCCGGAGGCTCGACTGAACCTCGCGCAGGCGGCGATCTATCTCGCGCTCGCGTCGAAGTCGAATGCGAGCTACGTCGCGATCAACGAAGCGACGGCCGACGTTCGAGAGCATGGAACCGCGAAGCCGCCGAAACCACTGCGCGACGCGAGCTGGTACGGCCGGCAGCTCGGTCACGGCAAGGGCTACGTCTATCCGCACGACGATCCGAGCGGATTCGAGGTCGACTATCTCCCGGACGAGCTCAAGGGCAAGAAGTACTACAGGCCGGACTGATGAAGCTGCACGTCTACGAGTGGGGCGACCCGGACGCGCCGCCGGTCGTGTGCCTGCACGGTGTCACCGCGCACGGCGAGCGCTTCATGCAGCTCGCGGACGAGCGCTGGGCCGAGCACTTCCACGTGATCGCGCCGGACCTGCGCGGCCACGGGCGTTCCGGGTGGGAGCCGCCGTGGGACTTCGGCACGCACGTCGCCGACCTGATCGAGACGATCGACGGCCTCGGCCTCGAGCAGCCGGACTGGGTCGGCCACTCGTTCGGCGGGCGCCTCGTCCTCGAGCTCGCCGCGCGCCACCCGGAGCGGATCCGGCGGGCCGTCCTGCTCGATCCGGCAATCGACATCCTCCCCGACGTGGCCGAGTTCATGGCCTACGTCGAACGGCAGGAGCAGGTGTACGACTCCGCTGCCGCATACGTCGAGAGCCGACACGATGCCGGCCAGATCGACGTCGCCCGCGCGCTGGCGGACATCCCGCTCTACCACGACGTCCTTCCGGACGGGCGCCTCAAGCGGCGGACGTCGCAGGACGCCGTGATCTCGATCTACCGCGAGCTCGCGACGCCCTCGCCTCCACCCGACACGCTGACGGTGCCGACCCTCCTCCTGTACGCGCCCGAGTACGGCCTCGTGCGCGACGACCATCTACAGGCGTACGACGGTCGCGTCGAGCTCGTCACCGTGGCCGGGCTCCACATGGTCATGTGGTCGGCGTTCGACGAGACCGCGGACGCCGTCGAGCGGTTCCTACAGGATCCGCGCCCCTAAAGCAGACGCGATCAACTCGACCGCGAGCTTGCCGGTCGCGTTCTCGCGGTCGAGCACCGGGTTCACTTCGACGACGTCGAAGGAGTCGGCCTTCGCCGACTCGGCGACGACCTCCATCGCGAGGTGCGCCTCGCGGTAGGAAAGCCCGCCGCGCACCGGAGTGCCGACGCCGGGCGCGGTCTCCGGATCGACGACGTCGAGATCGAGGCTCACGTGGAGGAAGGCCGCACCGGAGGCGTGCGCGATCGCGTCGCGCATGCAGTGCTCGACGCCGATCCGGTCGATGTCGGCCATCGTGTAGACCTTCGCGTCCAGCTTCTTCAGCAGCTCGCGCTCGCCCTGATCGAGCGAGCGCACGCCGAAGAGCGACAGGCGGCCGGCCTCGACGGCGGGCAGCGTCCAGCCCTCGTAGTCGAACGCGCGGCCGCCGAGACCGAGCGCTGCCGCGAGCACCATGCCGTGCACGTTTCCGCTCGGAGACGACTCCGGTGTGTTCAGATCGCCATGCGCGTCGATCCAGAGCACACCGCCCGGTCCGTGCGCCGCCGCCATGCCGACGAGCGTGCCGAGCGCGATCGAGTGGTCGCCGCCGAGCACGAGCGGCGTCTGTCCGTCACGGCGAGCGCCGGCAACGAGCTTCGCCACCTCGTCGCAGAGCGCGAGGATCTGCCGGAGGAACCGCGCGCGTTCGTCTCCCGCTTCGGTCGACTCCGCGACGGGCGCGATGACGTTGCCGAGGTCGACGGTGTGGATGCCGAGCGCCTCGCGCAGATGCTGCTCGAGCCCGGCGTATCGGATTGCCGACGGGCCCATGTCGACGCCGCGCCGTCCCGCCCCGAGGTCGAGCGGAGCGCCGATCAACGCGATCTCACGACCAGCCGGTTGCACCGTCACGCCGGCAAGGCTAACGTCAGCCCGTGGACCAGCCCGACGGGACGGTCGCGGTACCGGTGCGCGTCCTCCTCGTGGACGACGACCGTGAGTTCCTCGAGTCGCTCCTGCCTCTGATCGAGCACCAGCCTGTACTGACGGTGGCCGGGACCGCGGGGAACGGCCTCGATGCGATCGAGCTCGCGGACGAGCTCGAGCCCGACGCGGTCGTGATCGACCTGCACATGCCGATCGTCGACGGCGTCACTGCCGTCGCGCGGCTGCGGAAGGACCACCCCAGCCTGTGCCTGATCGCGCTCACCGGCGATCCGGCCCCGGAGCTGCATGACGCGGTGACCGAGGCGGGTGCCGACGCGGTGCTCATGAAGGGCGACCTCATCGACAGCCTCGTCCAGCGACTGCGCGCCGTACGAGCGGCGCAAGAAGCCCGCTAGACTCTCGCCCGCGGCGAGGTAGCTCAGCTGGTAGAGCACTCGGCTGAAAACCGGGGTGTCGCCGGTTCGAGTCCGGCCCTCGCCATTCGCCTGCGCGCGTCAGCGTTCTTCGCGCACGTACGGCAGGCCGAGGCTCGCGGGTGCGCCCAGCCTGCGGCGGGCGCCGCTCGCGGACACGAAGACGAGCACGACGACCGTCATCACGTATGGGAGCGAGTTCGCCCATAGCTCGGTCGGCCCGAGGTTGATGCCACGCGCCTGGAGCTGCGGTGACAGGGCCTGCAGCGCGCCGAAGAAGTATGCGCCGACGAGACACAGCGCGGGGCGCCAGAAGGCGAAGATCACGAGCGCGATTGCGATCCAGCCGGCACCGCCGGTGATCCCGGTCACCCACTGCGGCGTGATGGCGAGGGTGAACGTCGCGCCTGCAACACCCGCGAATGCGCCGCCCGCGAGCGTGTGCGCGTATCGGTACGCGGTGACGTTGATCCCCATCGCATCTGCGGAAGCCGGTGCCTCGCCGACCGCCCGCACGTTGAGCCCCGGCCGCGTCCGCGAGAGATAGAGCGAGACCCCGACGACGCAGACCCACGATGCGTACACGAGCACGTTCTGCCCGAAGATGATCGGGCCGACGACCGGCCAGCGCTGCATCGACGTCGGGAAGACGGCCGCGCTGAAGGCGTGCCGCGCGGGGTTGTCGGCGAGATTGAGGTCGTTACCGAGGTACGAGGAGAGCCCGGCGGCGCCCGCGAAGATCGTCAACGCGAGACCCGAGACGATCTGGCTCGCGCGCAGCGTGATGACGAGGAAGGCGTGGATGGCGGCCATCGCCATGCCGGCGATCGCTGCGACGCCGACCGCGGCCGCGAGCGAAAGGGCCGTGTCGGTGTGCAGACGCTGCACCGTCCAGAAGCCCATCACGGCGCCGACAAGCATCATCCCCTCGACGCCGAGGTTGAGTACGCCGGAGCGCTCCGCCAGCAGTTCGCCGAGCGCGCCGTAGAGAAGCGGCGTCCCGTAGGCAACGCCTGACGCAAGCACGACGACGAGCAGCGAGTTGTTCACGCCGCCTCCGTTGCAGGCATCGCGCGACCGAGACGGACGCGGTAGCGCACGAGCAGTTCTCCGCCGAGCGCCGAGAAGAGGATGATGCCCTGCATCACGCCGACGAGGCCGGACGGGAAATCGGCACCCTGCAGTGTGTTGCCGGCGTTCTGCAACGCGCCGATGAGGAACGCCACGATGACGACCGCGAGCGGGTTGTAGCGCGCGAGCGCGGCGACGACGATTCCCGTGTACCCGTAGAACTGCTTCTGCAGGCCGTTCGGGTCGGCGTCGAGCATGTGTGCGAAGTCACCCACCTGGCTCGCCCCGCCGAGCCCGGCGACGGCACCGGAGATGCCCATCACTGCGAGGATCTTGCGCCGCGTCCGCATGCCGGCGTACTGCGCGGCGCGCGGCGAGTCGCCGAGCACCTGCGCCTCGAAGCCGAAACGCGTGCGCGTGAACAGGAACCAGAGGAGGAACGCCACGAGAACGGCGATCCCGCTGCCGAGCGGGAAGATGTGCCATCCCGGCCAGATCGCTGCGTTGGGAATCGTCTTCGACGTCGGGAAGACGCTCGCGTTGAAACCCGTTGTCTGCCGCCAGTACGACTCGGTGTTGAACACGAGATACGTCAGGACGTAGGCGGCGACGTAGTTCAGCATCAGCGACGTGATGATCTCGTTCGTCTTGAAGAACGCGCGCAGCGCGCCGGGGATGAGCGCCCAGGCCGCGCCGCCTGCGCACCCCGCGACGACCATCGCGAAGATCACGAGCGGTGTCGGCCATCCGGCGCCGCCGAAATAGAGCCCGGCTGCGTCGGCGGTGATTGCGCCCATGAACAGCTGGCCCTCGGCCCCGATGTTGAACAGACGCATGCGGAACGCCGCCGCGGCCGCGAGCCCGGTGAACCCGAGCGGGGTCGCCTGCGTCAACGTCTGGCCGAGCGCGCCGCTGTTCAGGAACGCGGCGTCGACGATCTGCCTGTAGCTCGATATCGCATCGTGGCCGGTCGCGTACAGGACGAGGCCCGTCGCGAAGAACGCGAAGACGAGCGAGCCCGCCGGGACCGCGAACATCAGCCACCGGGGCTGCCGCAGCCTGCGCTCAATCCGCACGGGGATCCTGTCCGCCGGCCATGAGCAGGCCGATCTCCTCGACGTCTGCCTGCTCGCGCGACGTCTCGCCGACGATCACTCCTTCGTACATCACCGCGACGCGGTCGGCGAGCAGAAGGATCTCGTCCAAGTCCTCGCTGATCAGGAGCACGCCGACGCCGTCGGCGGCGGCTTCGCGCAGATACGCGTGCACGGTCTCGATCGCGCCGACGTCGAGCCCACGGGTCGGCGACGCGGCGATGAGCAACCGCGGCTTGCCGGAGAACTCGCGCGCGAGGACAACCTTCTGCAGGTTGCCGCCCGACAGGAGCCGCGCCGGCGCGCCAGGCCCGGAGGCGGCGATGCCGTAGCGGTGGATCAGCTCGACGGCGCGTTCGCGAATGCGTCCGAGGCGGAGCAGCGGCCCGTGCGACGAGCCCCGCTCGCGGTACCCCTTGAGCGCGAGGTTCGACGCGATGCTCAGGCTCGGCGCGACCCCGGTTCCGAGGCGGTCCTCCGGCACGTAGGCGACTCCCGCTGCGATCGCCGACCGCGGATCGCCGGCGCGGATCGCCTTGCCGGACACGAGGATCTCCCCGCGCGTCGCCCGGCGCATGCCGGCCACGGTCTCCGCCAGCTCCCGCTGCCCGTTGCCCGCGACGCCGGCGACGGCCACGATCTCCCCACCGCGCACGACGAGGGAGGCGCCCCGCACCGCGGAGTCGCCCCGGTCGGAGTCCGACCAGACATCCGTGAGCTCGAGCACGGGCTCGCCCGCGGTTCTCGCCCGCGCGGCCTGGCCACCGTCGAGCTCGCGGCCGACCATGAGGGAGGCAAGTGAGCGCGGCGTCGCGTCGGCCGCCGACACGGTCGCGATCGAGCGGCCGCCGCGCAGAACGGTGACCCGGTCCGCGACCGCCTTCACCTCGTGCAGCTTGTGCGAGATGAAGACGACCGTCCTCCCTTCGGCGGCCATCTCACGCAGCGTCTCGAACAGGACGTCGGCTTCCTGCGGTGTCAGCACCGCCGTCGGCTCGTCGAGGATGAGGATGCGCGCCTCGCGATAGAGCGCTTTCAGGATCTCGACGCGCTGCTGCTCTCCGAGCGAGAGCTGCCAGACGCGGGCGCGCGGATCGACCGCAAGGCCGTAGCGCTTCGAGAGCTCGGCGACGCGCTGCTCGATCGCGCGATGCCTGAGCCGAAAGGTGCGGCCTTCGCCGCGGTGGTCGCCGAGCACGACGTTCTCCGCGACGGTGAACGGCTCGACGAGCCGGAAGTGCTGGTGCACCATGAAGATCCGCGCATCGAGCGCGTCACGCGGCGACTGGAACTGCACCGGCTCGCCGTCGATGAAGATCTCGCCGGCGTCCGGCCGGTAGAGACCCGTGAGGATGTTCGAGAGGGTGCTCTTGCCGGCGCCGTTCTCCCCGAGCAGCGCATGCACCTCACCCGCGGCGGCCTCGAAGTCGACGCGGTCGTTCGCGAGCACTCCAGGGAAGCGCTTGACGATCCCGCGCATTTCGACCGCGGGAGGCGGAGGGGCGCCGTCGGCGCCCCTCCGGCCCTTCTCCGACTGAACCGTCACTAGCCCTTCGGGCTACCGACCACGCCCTTCACGAGCCAGTTCATGCCGTACAGGCTGTTCATGCCGCCCTTCAGCACCTGCATCCGCACGCCTGGCTTCACGCGCAGCTTGCCGCTCTGGTCATAGAGCGGGCCCGTGAACTCGTAGAACGAGCCGTTCTCGATCGCCTTCATCTTCGCGGCGATCTTCGCCTTCGTCGCCGCAGACACGCCCGGGCCGAACGGCGCGATGCCGGTGAAGCCCGACTTCATGGAGCCGTAGTAGAAGCCCGACTTCCACGTCCCGTTCATCGCCGCCTTGACGCGCGACAGGTAGTACGGGCCCCAGTTGTAGACCGAGGCCGTCTGCCACGACTTCGGGGCGAACTTCGACGAGTTGGAGTCGTACCCGACCCACGGGATTCCCTTCGACTCGGCGAACTGGCCGGTCGCCGGCGAGTCGACGTTCTGGCCGAGCACGTCGGCGCCTGCTGCGACGAGGCTCTGGGCCGCCTTCTTCTCCTTCGCCGGGTCGAACCAGTTGTTCGTCCAGACGAGGTGCACCTTCGCGCCCGGATGCGTCACCTGCGCACCGAGCGTGAACGCGTTCGCGTGCCGGATGACCTCGGGGATCGGAAACGCGACGACGTAGCCGATGTCACCGGTCTTCGACGCGGCGCCGGCGGCCATCCCGGAAAGGAAGACCGAGTCCTCGGCGGCGCCGAAGTACTCCGACAGGTTCTTCGAGACGTCGGTGCCCGTCGCCTGCTCGAACAGGACGCTCGGGTACTTCGCCGCAAACGCCTTGGAGAAGTAGCCGTACGACGTGCCGAAGATCATCTTGTAGCCCTGGTTGACGAGGCTCGCGACGGTCTGCTGGAGCTGCGCTCCGACCGCGATGTTCTCCTTGTACGTCGTCTGCACCTTGCTGCCGAGCATCTTCTGGACATACAGCCTGCCGGCATCGTGGGCCTGGGACCAGCCACCGTCATTGTGCGGGCCGACATAGATCCACGCCACCTTGAAGGCGCTGTTCGACTTGGCCGATCCGGCCCCGGCACCGGCCGCGAGCACGACGGTAACCGCTGCGATCGCCACCACCAGGGCGGCGAGCGCGTGCTTCCTCTTCCTCATGATTCCCCTCTCGATCGCCGATCCTCCGAACGGCCTCCGACTATACGACGGGCGTTCGGTCATGTCAGCCCCACGATGTCGTCCGGCCGGACGGGGACGCGCGCGAGCTCTCGGCCGGTCGCATGTCGGAGCGCGGCCACGACGGCGGCGGTCGAGACGACCGTGGGCGGCTCGCCGACGCCCTTGACGCCGTAGGGGGCATCCGGCTCCGGCTCCTCGACGAGGTCCGAGTCGATCGGCGGCACGTCGAGCGCCGTCGGGATGAGGTAGTCGGTGAAGCTCGCGTTCGTGATCACGCCGTCGCGGGTCTGGATCTCCTCCATGAGCGCGAGGCCGATCCCCTGTGCCGTGCCGCCCTCGATCTGGCCTTCGACCGCCTGCGGATTGATCGCCTTGCCGACGTCCTGCGCGGTGCCGATCCAGACGATCCGCGTCAGGCCGAGATCGACGTCGACCTCGACCACCACCTTCATCGCGGCGCACGCGAACGCGACGTGCGCGGGCAGGTCGCCGACCTGGCCCGTCTCGGGGTGGAGCGGCCCCGTCGGGCGGTGCCGGTAGACGCGTTCGACGTCCACGTCTCCTCCACCACGCGCCTCGCGCTCCGCACGAGCGGCACGGCAGGCGTCGCGAACCGCGCCGGCGGCCATCCAGGTCATGCGCGACGCCGAGGCCGACCCGGCAGAGCCGACGGCCGCGGTCGTGCCCGGCGCCAGCCGGACGTCCTCCGTCTCGAGCTCGGTCCGCGCGACCTGGAGCATGACGTTCGTCACGCCCTGGCCGACCTCGGCGGCCGCGCAGTGCACCTCGGCGGAGCCGTCCGCGAACAGCCGGACGCGGGCCGCGCACGAGTCGTCGAAGCCTTCCGAGTACGCAATGTTCTTGAACCCGACCGCAAAGCCGGTGCCGCGCCTGACACCCTCGCCGCGGGTCGTGTTGCCGGTCCCGCCGGGCAGGCGGATCGCCGGGCGCGGCAGATCCTCCGGTGCCGGCTCGGGGAGCGCAGCGCAGCGCCGGATGACCTCGGCGACGGGAAGCGAGCCGTCGATGCGCTGGCCCGTCGGCAGCGTGTCGCCGGGCGCGAGCGCATTCAGCAGGCGCAACTCGATCGGGTCGAGCTCGAGCGCGTGCGCAAGCTTGTCCATCTGCGCCTCGGAGGCGAAGCACGTCTGCACGGCGCCGAACCCGCGCATCGCACCACAGGGAGGGTTGTTCGTGAACACGCAGGTCGTCTCGATGAGCGCATTCGGGACGGCGTACGGTCCGCACGCGAACGAGGTCGCGTTCGCGGTGACGGCGGTCGAGCTCGACGCGTATGCGCCGCCGTCGAGCAGGATCTGCATCCTCACGGAGACGAGCCGCCCGTCGCGCGTCGCGTGATGCTGCGCGTGGATGCGCGCCGGATGGCGGTGCACGTGGCCGGTGAACGACTCCTGCCGGTTGTAGACCATCTTCACCGGCCGGCTCGTGTGCAGCGCGAGCAGCGCCGCATGAATCTGGATGGAGAGATCCTCCCGTCCTCCGAAGGCGCCGCCGACACCCGCCAGGTGGATTCGCACCTGCTCCTCAGGGAGCGCCAGGCACGGGGCGACCTGCTCGCGGTCGACGTGCAGCCACTGCGTTGCGACGTAGATGTCGACGCCGCCCTCGCCGTCGGGGATCGCGAGCCCCGACTCGGGCCCGAGGAACGCCTGGTCCTGGGTGCCGAGCTCATACGTCCCTTCGACGACGACATCGCCGCGCGCGTGCGGATCGCCGTGCACGACGCGCATCGAACGCACGACGTTCGGGCGCGGGTCATGGAGGTAGTGGTCGCTCTCGTGCGTCTCGCGAGCGGGATGCAGCGGCTCCGATTCGGTGGCGCGATCCGGATCCGCGATCGGCGGAAGGGGCTCGTAGTCGACGACGATGCGCTCCGCGGCCCGGCGGGCCTGCTCGGGATGCTCGGCGGCAACGACGGCAACCGGTTCTCCGAAGTACCGGACACGGTCGATCGCAAGGACGGGCTGGTCGTGGAACTCGAGCCCGTATGTCTTTCGTCCAGGCACATCCTCGTGGGTCAGCACCGCGTGCACGCCGGGCATCGTCAGGGCGGCGGACAGATCGATCCCGCGGATGCGCGCGTGCGCGTGCGGGCTGCGCAGCGTATGGCCCCAGAGCATTCCGGCCGCCTGTAGATCGCTTGCGTATGCGAACTCGCCGGTCGTCTTCGGCGTCCCGTCGGCCCGGCGGACGCTCTCGCCGATCCAGCCCAGAACGGTCTTCGGGGACGCGCTCACGCGCGCTCCGCGGCGAGCCGCACGGCGTCGAAGATCTTCACGTAACCGGTGCAATGGCAGAGGTTGCCGGAGAGGGCCTCGCGGATCTCGTCCTCGGTCGGCTGCGGGTTCCGTTCGAGCAGCGCGGCCGTGGCGACGACGAGCCCCGGCGTGCAGAAACCGCACTGCACCGCTCCCGCCTCGACGAACGCCTGTTGCACATGCTCGAAGCCGGGGCCTTCCACCGTGACAACGTCATGGCCGTCCGCCTGCGCGGCAAGCACGAGGCATGCGCACACGAGCTCCCCGTCGAGGATGACCGAGCACGACCCGCACTCGCCCTGCTCGCACGCGTTCTTCGATCCCGGCAACCCGAGCCGTTCGCGCAGCGCGAAGAGGAGGCTCTCGCCTTCCCACACGTCGGCCTCCCGGCGCTCGCCGTTGATCGTCAGCGAGATCTTCACGCGACCATGCACCTCTCGAGTGCGCGCGTTGCGAGCACACGCAGCGCATGCCGCCGGTACGCGGCGGTGCCGCGCACGTCGTCGATCGGGCTCGCTGCTGCGACGACTCGGTCGGCGAATCCGTCCAGCTCCCCCGTGACGAGCGTCGCGACAGGGCCCGCCGATCCGAATGCCGCCCGGGCCTCGTTGCCCTCGCGGTCGACGCTCAGCGCGAGCGAGCAGACCGCAATCACCATCGCGTTCCGCGGGCCGATCTTCATGAACGTCTGCGCCGCTCCGCTCGGCTCGATGTGCACCGCGACGATGAGCTCGTCCTCGGCGAGCGCGTTGCGCTTCGGGCCGACGAGGAACTCGGTCAGCGGAAGGCGCCGCACGCCGCGGACGCTGGCGAGCTCGATCTCGGCGCGTTCGATGAGGAGCGGCGGAAGCGCGTCGCCCGCCGGCGAGGCGGTGCCGAGGTTGCCGCCGATCGTCCCGCGGTTGCGGATCTGCGGCGAGCCCACTGTGCGTGACGCCTCCGCGAGGGCGGGCAACAGCGTCGCGAGCTCGGAGTGCTCGACCTCCGAGAACGTGAGGCCGGCACCGAGCCGCAGCGAGCCGTTCTCGCGCGACCAACCGCGGAGCTCGGCCACGTCGTTCAGGTTGAGCATCGCCTCGGGCCGTCGCCGGTCGAAGTTCAGATCGACCATGAGGTCGGTTCCGCCCTCGATCGGCACGGCTCCGGGATGCTCGGCCCGCAGGCGCAACGCATCGTCGAGCGTACGCGGGCTGAGCACGTCCATCCCGCAACACTAGAACCTCTAAGGTGGCTTCATGGCCGATCTCGCCCGCCGGATCGCCGTCGCCCGCGGAGCCGAGCCCGCCGATCTCGTCCTCACCGGAGGCCGGGTGCTCTCGGTCTTCACGCGCGAGTGGCTCGAAGCCGACGTCGCGATCGCTGACGGATGGATCGCCGGTCTCGGCGACTACGAAGGCCGCGAAACGATCGACGTCGCCGGCCGGTACGTCGTCCCCGGGTTCATCGATGCGCACATGCATCTCGAGTCGACGAAGCTCCTTCCGGACGAGTTCGCGCGCCTCGTCCTGCCGCTCGGGACGACGGCTGTCGTCGCCGATCCGCACGAGATCGCGAACGTCCTCGGGACCGACGGCGTCCACTGGCTGATCGAATTCTGCTCGGAGCTGCCGCTCGACGTGTACTTCATGGCGTCGTCGTGCGTGCCCGCGTCGCCGTTCGAATCGCCTCGGCGCGCGCTCGGAGACGAGGAGCTCGAGTCGCTGTTGCGCCGCCGCCGCGTGCTCGGCCTCGCCGAGATGATGAACTTCCCCGGCGTCGTCGCCGGCGATCCCCGCGAGCTGTCGAAGCTCGGACTGAACGGGGCCGAGCACGCGGACGGGCACGCGCCCGGGCTCATGGGCAAGGAGCTGAACGCGTACGCGGCGGCGGGCATCCGCTCCGACCATGAGGCGCTGACGCTCGAGGAGGGACGCGAACGCCTGCGCGCAGGCATCTGGCTCCTGATCCGCGAGGCCTCGATGGCGCGCAACCTCGAGGCGCTCGTCCCGCTCATCACCGAGCTCGGGCCGGCGCAGATCGCGTTCTGCACAGACGATCGCGATCCCGACGACATCGTCGACGACGGCCACATCAACGGGATGGTGCGCAAGGCCGTCGCGGCGGGCGTCCGGGCGGAGGACGCGCTCATCTGCGCAACGCTCAATCCCGCGCGCTGGCACGGACTGCGCGATCTCGGCGCGCTCGCACCCGGCTACCGCGCCGACGTGGTCGTCCTCCCGGACCTGACGACCTTCCGTCCCGAGCTCGTGCTCAAGGGCGCCCGCAGAATCGGGGACTTCGCACGCCCGGAGGTGCCGGACTGGGTGCAGCAGTCCGTGCGCATCGCGCCGCTCGGTCGCGACGGGTTCGACGTGCCGGACTGCGACCGCGTGCGCGCGATCGGCCTCATTCCCGATCAGGTCGTGACCGAGTCCCTCGTCGTCGACGCCGACACGGACGATCTCGCCAAGATCGCAGTCATCGAGCGCCACCTTGCCACCGGGCGCATCGGCGTCGGCTTCGTGCACGGCTCCGGCCTGCAGCGCGGCGCGCTCGCCTCGACGGTCGCGCACGACGCGCACAACATCGTCGTGGTCGGGAAAGCGGACGACGACATGCTCGCCGCGGTGGAGCGGGTGGTCGAGCTCGCAGGCGGCATCGTCGCCGTCGAAGACGGGCGCGTGGTCGCCGAGTGTCCGCTGCCGGTCGCCGGCCTCTTCTCGGTCGCGCCCCTCGTGGACGTGATCGCGCAGAGCCGTGCGTGCAACGACGCTGCGACCGCAATGGGCTGGAGCGGCGCCACGCCGTTCCTCACACTGTCGTTCCTCGCGCTCTCCGTCATCCCCGCGTTGAAGATCACCGATCGTGGCCTCGTCGATGTCGAGCGCTTCGAGCTCGTGCCGCTGTGCTGCTGACCGGCGCGCACGTCGTCACGATGGACGACGCCGGCACGGAGCACGCGGACGGGTGGGTCCGGGTCGAAGACGGAGTGATTGCTGCGGTCGGCGGCGGCGCTCCGCCCGCAGGCGAGCACATCGACCTGGGCGGCGCCGTCGTCACGCCCGGCCTTGTCAACACGCACCACCACCTGTACCAGACGCTCACACGCGCATGCGTGCAGGAGGGGAACCTCTTCGAGTGGTTGCGCACGCTCTATCCCGTCTGGGCCGGGATCGACGAGGAGTCGGTGTACTCGGCGGCCCGAACGGGTCTCGCAGAGCTCGCGCTCTCCGGCTGCACCACCGTGTTCGACCATCACTACGTCTTCCCGCGCGGGACGAGCGGGCTGATCGAGGCGGAGCTGCGCGCCGCGGACGAGCTCGGCGTCACGCTGATTGCGTCGCGCGGCTCGATGGATCTCGGCGAGTCTCACGGCGGCCTCCCGCCCGATTCGCTCGTCGAGGACGTCGACACGATCCTCGCCGAGACGGAGCGGCTCGCGTCCGCCTATCCGGGGAAGATCGTCGCAGCGCCGTGCTCGCCGTTCTCGGTGACGAAGGAGCTGATGCAAGCGTCGGCAGAGCTTGCACGTCGCCTCGACCTGCAACTGCACACGCACCTCGCGGAGACGAGCGAGGAGGGCACGTACTGCCACGAGCTGTACGGGTGCACACCGGTGGAGTACCTCGAGTCGCTCGGCTGGCTCGCCGGAGATGTCTGGTGCGCGCACTGCGTTCATCTCTCCGACGGCGAGGTCGCGCAGTTTGCGCAGACGGGGACGGGCGTCGCCCATTGTCCGACGTCCAACCTGCGCCTCGGCGCAGGCGTCGCACCAGTGCGCGACATGGTCGACGCCGGCGTGCGCGTGGGCCTCGGCGTCGACGGATCGGCGTCGAACGAGCGCGGCGACCTGCTCTTCGAGGTCAAGCAGGCGCTCCTCGTCGCCCGAGGCCGCGGCGGCCCGAAGGCAATGACCGTGCGCGACGCGCTCCGGATCGGGACGCGCGGTGGCGCGACCGTGCTCGGCCGGGCCGACATCGGCTCCCTCGAGCCGGGCAGACGGGCCGACCTCGCGGTCTGGCGCACGGATGGACTGGAGCTGGCCGGAGCCGCCGATCCCGTTGCCGGCCTCGTCCTCTCGGCGCCGCACCGCGTCGACCGGCTGTACGTGGGCGGCAACGAGGTCGTCCGCGACGGGCGCCTCGTGCGGGGGGACGAGGACGAGATCGCACGCCAACAGCGGGCGCAAGCGAGAAGATTCGCCTGATGCTCTCCACCCATGTCCTCGACACGGCGAACGGAAGGCCCGCAGCAGGCGTGCGCGTCGAGCTCTTCCACGGCGACGACCTCGTCGCGTCCGCCGAGACCGACGCGGACGGGCGCATCCGCGAGCTCGCCGACGTCGCCGCAGGCACGTACCGCCTCGTCTTCCATCCGCCCTCGCCGTTCTTCACGCGCGTCGAGCTGCAGCTCGAGCTCGGCGACGGTGACCATCACGTGCCGCTGCTCGTCTCTCCGTATTCGTGCGCGACGTATCGCGGCAGTTGACGATCGACGAGCTCGTGGAGCTGTTCAGCGGGCGCACGCGCTTCGTCGAGAAGCTCGTGCACGAGGACGATCCGCTCGGACGGGCGCGCGACGTCGCGCGTGGGCTGACCGACGACGAGAAGGCCGAGGCGCTCGCGGCGCATCCGCGCATCGGCGAGCGGTCCGCGGAGCAGCACGGAGACGATCCCGCCGTGCTCGCAGAGCTCGCCGGGCTGAACCGCGAGTACGAGGAGCGCTTCGGCTTCCGCTTCGTCGTCTTCGTGCACGGCCGCTCGCGCGCGGAGATCCTCCCCGAGCTGCACGAACGCCTCCAGAACACGCGCGAGCAGGAGCTCGACAACGGCCTCGAGGCCCTCGTCTCGATCGCGGAGGACCGATGGCGTCCGTCCTGAGCCCATACGCGATCGACTGGCTCGATCTCGTCTTCCGCTGGTTCCACGTGATCGCCGGGATCGTGTGGATCGGGACGTCGTTCTACTTCGTCGCCCTCGACAACCACCTCGAGCCGGTGCAGAGCCGGGACGAGCTCGCCGGCGACACGTGGGAGATCCACGGCGGCGGCTTCTACCGCATCGAGAAGTACCGCGTTGCACCGCAGCGCTTACCGGAGCCGCTGCACTGGTTCAAGTGGGAGGCGTACTGGACCTGGATCTCCGGCTTCACGCTCTTCGTCGTCCTCTACTACTTCCAGGCGCACGAGACGCTCATCGACCCGACCGTTGCGAACCTCTCCACGCCGGAGGCCGTCGGCGCGAGCATCGGGCTGCTGATCGCCGGCTGGCTCCTGTACGACGCGCTCTGTCGAACCATCGGCAGGCGCAGCGAGAAGGCGCTCGCCGCCTCCGTCTTCGCGCTCGTCGTCGGCACGGCGTACGGGGTCACGCATCTCTTCGCTGCACGCGCGGCCTATCTCCAGGTCGGCGCGATGCTCGGGACGATCATGGTGGCGAACGTCTTCTTCGTGATCATCCCCGCGCATCGCGAACTCATCCGTGCGAAGAAGGCGGGGCGTACGCCCGATCCGGCGGCGAACGTGCGCGGCAAGCAGCGCTCGGTGCACAACAACTACTTCACACTACCCGTCCTCTTCACCATGCTCGCCGGCCACTTCCCGTTCACGTACGGGCACGCCGACAGCTGGGCGATCCTCGTCTGCCTGATGGCGATCGGCGCGCTCATCCGTGTCTACTTCAACAACCGCCACGCAGGTCGGACGCTCTGGTGGATTCCGGTTGCGGCGGCGCTCGGCATCACCGGAATCGCGATCTGGATCCGGCCCGCCTCCGTGCCTGCCTCAGGCGCGCCGGTGCCCTTCTCGCAGATCCAGTCGATCGTGCAGCAGCGGTGCGCGTACTGCCATTCGCTCCACCCGCTGAGCACGACCTACACGACGGCGCCGCAAGGGATTCGCTTCGACACGCCGCAGGAGATCGCGAGCCAGGCGTCCCTGATCGAGACGGTCGCGGTGCAGTCGAAACTCATGCCGCTGAACAACAAGACGAGCATGACCGACGCCGAGCGACAGTTGCTCGGCGCGTGGATCGCGCAAGGTGCGAAGATCAAGTGATGCTGCACATCTCATCAGGCGGATTCGAGTTCGTCGCGCGACTCGAGGACGACGCGCCGGATACCGTCGCCGCCTTCCGGGAGACGCTGCCCTACGACTCGAACATCATCCACGTCCGCTGGAGCGGCGAAGGCTGCTGGATCCCGATGGGCGATCTCGATCTCGGCGTCGGGCCTGAGAACGCCACGCGCTATCCCAGCCCGGGCGAGATCATCTTCTTCCCGGGCGGCCTCAGCGAGACGGAGCTGCTGATCGCGTACGGCTATGTCGCGTTCGCGAGCAAGGCGGGCGCGCTCGCGGGGAACCACTTCGCAACCATCGTCGAGGGCAACGAGAATCTCCGTCCGCTCGGGGTCAAGTGCCTCTGGGAGGGCGCGCAGCAGATCTCATTCCGCGAGGCGTGAGAGCGCCGCTGCAAGCACGTCGACCGCGAGCGCAATGTCCTCGGGATCGCTGTGCTCGTCCGGCGAGTGGCTGATGCCGCCGGCGCCGCTCCGGACGAAGAGCATCCCGCAACGGACCCCGGCTGCCGTGAGCACACCGGCATCGTGACCCGCGCCGGACACGAGCTCGGGTGCGGCGAGATCCCGGCGCTCGAGCTCCTCGCGTAGCACCGCACGCACCTCCTCGTCCATCGCCACGGGCTCGGCCACCATCTGGGGCTCGAAGCCGATCGCGGCGACGAGCGCGTCGAGCCGCTCCCGGTCGGGCGCGCGCACGTCGACACTGACGGTCGCGCGCTCGGGAATGACGTTGGCGGCGCCTGGCGCCACCACGATCTCCCCGACGGTCGCGACCGTTCCGGGGATGGAGAGCGCCGCGTCGCGCGCGCGAAGCACGAGCTCGGCGGCATCGACGAGTGCGTCGTGCCGCCCCTCCATCGGCGTCGTCCCGGCATGCCCGGCGACACCGTCGAGCACGATCTCGCCGCGCGCGAGACCGACGATCGCGCTGACGACGCCGAGCGGCTCCTCGCGGCGCAGAAGCACCGGGCCTTGCTCGATGTGCACCTCGACGTAGACGTCGGGTCTGCGCACGAGCCCGAGGCTGCCGCCGAAGCCGCGCTCCTCGTCGCGGAACGCGACGACGCCAACGGGCGCGTCGATCCGTTCCGCCGCTTCGATACCGGCGAGTACGCCGAGCACCCCGTCGTAGCGGCCGCCGTTCGGGACGGAGTCGAGGTGCGAGCCGGTCCACACGCGCGCGTTGCCGCGGGTGCCGATGAGGTTGCCTGCGGCGTCGGCCTCGACGTCGAGCCCAGCCTCGCGCATCCAGCCCGCGGCAAGGTCATGCGCACGGTCTTCCTCCGGCGAGTAGCCGACGCGATCGCCGATCGCGTAGATCTCCTCGATCCGCTCCAGCAGGCGCACGAACGTTCTCTACACGAAACGAGCCCCCGAGTGCGCGTGAGCGATCTCGGGGGCCTCAGGGCGTCCGGACCGGTGCAACCGTGTCGCGAACGTCCGTTGGCCGGAGACTAACGCTTCCGCGCGCGAAATGCCGTCGCCGGATCGGCGGCGAAGGCCGCAAAATCCGCGAAGCCCCGCCGGCCGAGCTCGGCCTGCAGGCGCTCGTTCCCGACGTAGATCGGCGTCTCGGCCCCGCGCGAGAACGAGAAGGCGACCGTCCCGCCCGGTGCCGTCACGCGGGCGAGCTCGTCGAAGAACGGAACGGCGTTCATGAGCACGACGAGATCGAACGACCCGCCTGCGAACGGGAGGTCGACAGCGTCCGCCACTTCGTATCGGACGCGGCCGCCCTTGCGCTCCGCCTCCGCGAGCATGGCGGGTGAAAGGTCGACGCCCGTCACCTCCGCGGACGGGAACCAGTCCGAGAGGGCCAGCGCAGCGACACCCGTCCCGGTGCCGACGTCCAGGATGCTGACCGGCGGCGCGACGTCTTCGAGTGCGAGCCGGAGCGCGCCGAGATGGTGCGGCCCGATGCGCGTCTCCCACGTCGGCGCGATGCGCTCGAACATGTCACGCATCCGGCGCCGCAGGAGACGCCACAGCACGGGACGGCGCACGACGACGTCGGTGATCCAGCGGGCGATCCGCCTCTCGTCGATCACTGCGGCGTGATGGTGAGAGCGCTGCCCTCGTCGACGCCGAGCAGGTCGGCGGCGCTTCCGCGTGCAACGGCCACCGCGACATTGCGATAGCTGTCCTCGTACAGGATCAGCTCTCCCGCACGCGCGTCGCCGAACGTGCGCGCGGCGACGGCGAACCAACGGTCGTCGTCACGGCCCAGCTCGACCCGCGTACCGGGAACGACGTCTGCATCCTCGAGGTGCTCGCGCGTGAGGTTGAGGGAGACGTTCCCGAAGCGGTCGACGGCAAGCACGGTGACCCGGATCACCGAAGCGTCGATCTCGGGCTCGGGCACGTCGAGGCGGACGAGCTCGGCAGGGTCGATCGGTGGACCGAGCTCGGCGATCGGCGCGCCGGTGGCGAGGTGCGCTGCCGCGGGCGAGAAGAGATCGCGCCCGTGGAACGTCCGTGAGACGTGCTCGAGCGCATACGCCGGATTGGCGAGCTCGTGCGCGGCGGCGACGCCGCCGAAGCGGTCGGCCGCGGGCAGCAAGAGGCCGTTGTCGGGGCCGACGTACAGGCGGCCTTCGCCGTCCTGGAGCACGAGCGGCCGGCGGGACCCGCCGACGCCGGGATCAACGACGGCGAGGTGCACGCCCGCGGGCATGTACGCGAGCGTGTTCGAGAGCACGAGCGCGCCTTGCAGGATGCGTCCCGGCCGGATGCCGTGCGTGATGTCGATGATCTGCGCCTCGGGCGCGATCCGTTTCATCACGCCGTGGCACGTGCCCACGAAGTCGTCCTGGAGCCCGAAGTCGGTCAAGAAGGTGATGAAAGTCCCGTTCATACCGGTGCCAGGTTCGAGTCTTTCACCCTGCGTCACGATCTCGCCGAACTCACGAACCTTGCTCCGCTCAACCCAGATTCGACCGTAATGCGTCGACGAGGCCGTCGACGTCGTGCTGCGCGGCAACGGCGGCGACCTCGAGGCCCGCGCTCCGTGCCTCCGCTGCCGTCTGCGGGCCGATCGCCACGACCGGCATGCGGGCACCGGTGGCCGCCAGCGCTCGCGCAGCGGACCCCGACATGAGGAGCGCGACGTCGGCCTCCGGCGCCTCCGGCCGCAGCTCGACGGTCCGGTAGAGCGGCAGGAAGTCGGCGTCGAGCACGTCGCGACGCGCGCCGTCGGCGGCGGCGAGCAGGAGCCGTCCTTGCGGCAACTCCTCCCGCAGCCCCTCTTGCGTGTGCGTACGCGGCACGAGGTCGACGCGCAGCCCGCCGGCACGAAGAGCGTCGGCCGTCGCCGGGCCGATTGCCGCGATCCGCTTCGCGGTCACACCGCGCCGTGCAAGCTCGTGCGCGCCGTTCGCGCTTGTGACGACGAGCCAGTCGAACTCCGACGCGTCGATCGGATCGTCTCCGAGAGGCTCGATGCGGATCAACGGACAGAGCACCGGCTCGTGGCCGAGCGCCTCGACCCGCGCAGCCACATCCTCACGTGTGACGACGACTCGCATCCGCCAGTTCCGCGCCGAGCGCGGTCGGATCCTCGCCCGTCAACCGCTCGATCCACGATCCGTCTTCGGCCGCGATGAGGCCCGTCAGCGTGACGCCGTCGTGATACGCCCCCACCGGCGCAAGGCAGCCGCTCCCGACCGCGGCAACGACCGCTCGCTCCGCTTCGACGCGCATCCGCGTCTCCTCGTGATCCGCCGCGGCGACGAGATGCCCGTCGCCCTCGCGCACCTGCAGCGCGAGCGCGCCCTGCCCTGCCTCCGGCAGCACCTCCTCCGGGTCGAACCGGTAGCCGATCTCGCGCGCGAGGCCGAGCCGGTCGAGACCGCACGCTGCGAGCACGACCGCGTCGAGACCGCGCTCGCCGCGCTTGCGCAGACGCGTCTCGACGTTTCCGCGCAGAGGCTCGATCGACAGCGACGGCTCGAGCGCGAGCAGCTGCGCAGTCCGGCGGGCCGACGCCGTGCCGACCCGCATGCCCGGCCTGATCGCAGCGGCGCCGCACAGCGCATCGCGCGGATCCTCGCGCGCCAGGTACGCGCCGACCTGGAGCCCTTCGGTGTCGGTCGACGTCATGTCTTTCGCCGAGTGCACGGCGATGTCGATGCGGTGGTCGAGGAGCGCCTCCTCGAGCTCCTTCACGAACACGCCGCGCGCGCCGATCTCGCCGAACGGCTTCGTGCGGTCGCGGTCGCCGGCGGTCGTGATCGGAACGAGTGCGATCTCGATCCCGGGCGCACGGAGCCGCGCGGACGCGAGCTCGGCCTGGGTCAGCGCGAGCCTACTGCCGCGGCTGCCGACGCGGATCAGCACAACGCGCTCGACGCCGAACGGCCTGCCCGCAGAGCGACGCGCCTCGCGGCCGCACGCGCACGAACGCCGTCGGCACCTGCAGGGGTAAAGGCCGCCCGGTCAGTTGCAACGGAAGCGGCTTCAGCGCTCGTCCTCGCCGAGACCGAATAGATGCCGCACAGCGTCAGCATAGATCACCCCATCGGCTGCCGCGGCTGCCTGTTTCAGGCGCACCGTCGGGAGGTGCAAAAGCTTGTCGACGATTCGAGACGTCACCGTCTCGACCGCACGCCGCTGGCTCTCGTCCAGCCGGCCGAGCACACCCTCCGCTTTCGCGAGCTCCTGTTCGCGGATCTCCTCCGCGCGGGCGCGCAGCGACGCGATCGCCGGAACGACGTCGAGCGACGCCTGCCACTCATGGAACTTCTCCGCTTCAGCGGCCACGATCGACTCTGCCCGCTCCGCCTCGCTGCGGCGGCCGGCGAGCGTCTCGGCCACGATCGCCTGCAGATCGTCGATGTCGTAGAGATAGCACCCGTTCAGATCGTGGATGGCAGGGTCGAGATCGCGCGGGACTGCGAGGTCGATGAGCAGCAGCTGCCGACCGCGGCGCACACGCTCGACGGTCTCGGCGTCGAGAACGAAGCCGGACGCGGTCGTCGAAGAGACCACCACGTCGGCGCGGGCGAGCACCTCCTCGAGCTGCGCGCGGTCGGTCTTGCTGTTGGCGACGAACGCGATGCGCGCGCCGCGGGTGCGAAGGTTGCGCGCGGCCTGCTCGCTGACCTTGCCGGCGCCGATGAGCAGAACGTCGCAGCCGTCGAGCTTGCCGAACACCTGCTCCGCGAGGGCCGCAGCCGCCGAGGAGACGGACGCCGGACTTTCACCGATGGCGGTCTGCGTCCGCACCTTGCGTCCGGCGTGCAGCGCGTGCCGGAACACGCGGTCGAGCAGCGGCCCTGCCGTGCCTGCGTCGTGGGCCGTGCGCACCTGTCCGAGAATCTCGCCCTCACCCGGAACGAGCGAGTCGAGCCCGGCAGCGACGCGGAACAGATGCAGCGCGGCAGCGTGGTCGCGCAGGCGGTACAGCGCAGGCTCGAGCTCCGACAGGATCTCGACCGCCCCGCGCTCGGCGTCGTCGGCGTCTTCGGTTTCGATGTACAGCTCGGTGCGGTTGCACGTCGACAGGCATACCGCCCGCCCGAGCCGCTCGGCCAGCGCATGCGCCTGCTTGGAGTCGAACGCGATGCGCTCGCGCAGCTCGACCGGAGCGTGATGGTGCGAGGTTCCGACGAGAACGAGGCGCATCATCCGAAGTGGGTCGCGGGGAGGGCAAGCCGGACGACGATCACGAGCGCGAAGCCGGCAAGTGCGATGTACGCGGCACGCCGGCCGGACCAGCCGGCGGCGCGCGCGCCGAGATATCCGGTCCAGACGACCCAGGTCACGAGTGTCGCGATGACGAGAGCGTCGATCCGGTCGCCGCGGCTGACGAGCCGGGCGATGCCGACGCCGATCCCGAGGGTCAGCGCCGGGACGGACACGAGGACGGTGCGGCCCGCGAGCCGGTCGAGCACGGCGAGCGAGGGCGCCGGACGGCGCAGGATGGTCGTCTCGCGTCGCTTCAGCCGGCGCTCCTGCCAGAGATAGAGGCCGGACAGCGCGGCGGCGAGGGTGAAGCCGGCGAACGCGGCGAGCACGAGGCCGACGTGCAGCACGAGGAAGAGGTTCGAGTAATGGCTTCGGCCGCCGACGCCCGTTCCACCGCCGGCCCGGGCGACGACGAGCAGCACGGCCGCGAGCGGCATCACGACGAGGCCGAGCAGCCGGTACGGCCGGCGGCAGCCCCAGATGAGATACGCCCCGACAACGAACCAGACGAAGAGATTGAGCGATGCCGCCCACGTGCCCCACGGGAAGCCGTCGTCGCGCGAGGCCTGCACGCCGAGCAGCGCTGTCTGCACGAGCCAGCCGAGCCGCACGCCCCACGTGGCCGCGCGTCCCGCGAGACCGGGGCGGCGCGCATCGCCGAAGTAGCCGACAGCGGCCTCGCCGTACAGCAGGAGCGCAGGCCAGAAGAGCAGCTCAGCCAACTTCAATCGTCTCCCGCTCGTCCTCCGGTGCCGTGTGCGCCGCGCGCTCGAGCGAATCCACTTCGCGCTCGAGACGCTGCAGCTTCAGGGCCATGATCACGACATATACGAGCACTCCTGCGAAGACGACACAGTACGCAGCGGTGACGTATGTCTCCGCGGTCGTCATGCGAGCCTCAGCTCGCGCAGACGCGCGTCGAGTCGCTTGCTCGCGAGCTCGACGCGGTACAGCGTGTGTGCGAACACGAGGAGCGCGGCCTGCGCAACGCAGTAGGTGACGAGGATCCAGCCGCCGAAGTTCGGGCCGTGCAACGTGAACACCTCCGGATGGACGAAGCTCTTCGCAATGCGGATGGCGAGGAAGCTGACGGGGATGAGCACGACGCCGAAGAGCGCGTAGACGGCGGAGAAGTTCGCGCGCTGAGGTCCCGGGTCGACCGAGAAGCGCAGCATGAAGTAGGCACAGTAGAAGAGGAAAAGGACGAGGAAGAGCACGAGCTCGTCTTCCCCCCAGAGCCACCAGTGCCCCCAGGAGATCTTCGCCCAGATGGAGCCGGTGAGCAGCACGAGTGTCCCGAATATCACCCCCTGGTGCACGGCGACGTAACTCTCGAGATCGGCGAGCTGATCCCGCTTCCAGAGATAGCGAAGCGCCTTCCACGCTCCGGCGGCGAAGCACGCGTACGCGGTGAAGGCGATGGACACGTGGAAATAGAAGATGCGCTGCGAGAAGCCCTGGTTCGCGTCGTTCGGGGCGACGTAGAACACGAGCGTGAGCGCGGCCGTCATGAGCACGAGGGATGCGACCGCCAGGGCGGGAACCGGGACGCGATACAACCGGAACACCGTCCTCATTATTCCGTTACGACGTACTCGAAGGTCGCCCAGCACAGCAAGCCGAAGAGCACGTCGTAGAGCGCGAGAAAGGCGAGATAGCGTCCCGGCGAGCCGACGACGCTTGCGCCTACGCCACCGACGACGATCGGGATGGCAAGCGGGAGGAACAGGAGTGGGAGAAGGAGATCGCGGGCGCGCGTGGCGACCGCCATCGCGCCGAGGAACGTTCCCACGGCGCAGATGCCGATGTCGGCGAGCACGACGCCGGCGACGGTTGCGCCGCTGAGCCCGTGGAAGAAGAGCGCGAACAGGGGGAGGGCGACGAGCTCCGCCGCACCGAGGAACGCGAGCGTGGCGATGCTCTTCGCGAGCCAGATGGCGCTGCGGTCGCAGGGCGCGAGCACGAGACCGTCGAGCACGCGCTGCTCGCGTTCGGGAACGAACGCGCGTCCCAGACCGAGCAGAGCAGTGAAGAGAATCGCCACCCACAGCAGGCCGCTCGCCGCCAGCTGCGACGAGTGGGCCGGCAGGGAGAAGTGAAAGACGACGAACGTCGCGACGACGAAGAGCAGCATCGCCGGCAAGGTGTCGCGCGCGCGGAGCTCGAGCAACAGATCCTTGCGCGCCAGCGCGCCCACGTCGGCGAAGTACGTCATGCGAGTGCGAGTCGCTGCGTCGCCAGTCGCGCGACGCGATCCGGGTCGTGGGTGGAGACGAGCACGGTGCGCTCGCCCCGCAGCTCCGCGAGCTGAGCGTCCAGGAGCTCGGCACCGGCGGTGTCGAGCGCGGTGTACGGCTCGTCGAGCACGAGCAGCTCCGGCTCGTGCAGCAGCACGCGACAGAGCGCGAGCCGCTGCGTCATCCCGCGGGAATAGGAGGCGACGCGATCGTGGCGCACGTCCCAAAGCCCGAACCGCTCGAGGAGCATCCCGATTCGCTCCCGCCGTTCGGCCACGCGGTAGAGCCGGCCGTACAGATCGAGGTTCTCGAGCGCGGTCAGCTCGCGGTAGACGAGCGGCTCGTGCGCGAGATAGCCGACGGCGGAACGGGGAGCGTCGACCTCGAGCTCGCCCTCGCTCGGAACGGCGAGCCCCGCGCACAGGCGGAGCAGCGTGGTCTTGCCGGAGCCGTTCGGGCCGGTGACGACGGCGAACGCGCCGCGGGCGACGTCGAGGTCGACCCCCCGCAGGACTCGCTTGTCGCCGAAGCGCTTGCCGACCTTCCGTGCCGTGATCATGCGGGCTAGTGTAGGCGCGTGGATCTCCGCGAAGCCCAGCGGCCACTGAAGGAGCGTTACCGCGCCGAGCCGGACGAGGCCCGCATCACGCTCAGCGCCCGGGGAAGCGAGACGGCAGGCGCTGCCGCGTGCTCCGTCGACATCGGCCGAGCCGCGTATGCCGCCCAGGCGCACGCCGGCGTCGGCGGCGAGGGCACCGCGCCCTGCTCGGGCGACCTGCTGCTCGGCGCGCTCGCTGCGTGCGCACAGGTGACCTGCCAGATGGTCGCGGCCTCCTCCGGCATCGCCACGACGAAGATCGAGGTGATCGCGACGGGCGAGCTCGACCTGCGCGGCACGCTCGGGATCGACCGGGAAGTCCCCGTCGGGTTCGACCGCATCGCGCTCCGCTTCGACGTCGAAGGCGCAGGCGGCCGGCGCGACGAGCTGATCGAGAAGACGCTGCGCTACTGCGTCGTGCTGCGCACCATCCAGCAGCCGCCGCACATCGACGTCACGTAGCCGCGTCGAGGATCACGAACGCCGCGAAGACGACGCTGATGACGCCGTTCATGGTGAAGAACGCCGCATCGAGCCGGCGCAGGTCGCCGGGCCGGACGAGCATGTGCTCGTACACGAGCAGCGCTGCCACCGCTGCGACGCCGATCCAGTAGAGCGCGCCAACCGGCAGCCCGAGGCCGGCTGCGACGAGGCATGCGATGGTGGCGACGTGCGAGATGCGCGCTCCGGCGAATGCGCCGCGCACGCCGAACCGCGTCGCGATCGAGTGCAGGCGCTGCTCCCGATCGACGTCCACGTCGAAGAGCGCGTAGAAACAGTCGAATCCGGCCACCCATAGCGCGACTGCCGCGCCGAGCATCCACGCCTGCCAGGGCAAGTGGTTCGTGATCGCGACCCACGCCCCCACCGGTGCGAGCCCGTCAACGGCACCGAGCCAGAAGTGGCAGAGCCACGTCACGCGCTTGAGATACGGATAGATCACGAAGCCGGCGACGGGGATCGGCCAGAGGTAGTGCGTCTTCGGCGCGAGCTGCCACACCGCAACGAGGAAGAGCGCGAGCGACGCAGCGCAGAAGAGGACGACCTGCACGACCGAGAGTTGGCCGCTCGGCAGTTCGCGGCCGGCGGTGCGGGGATTGCGGGCGTCGATGCCCGCGTCGATGAGGCGGTTGAGCGCCATCGCGAGCGACCGTGCGCCGACCATCGCAAGCGTGATCCAGACGAGGTCGTGCGCAGCCGGCGTGCCGTGCACGGCGAGGAACGCACCGACGTAGGCGAACGGGAGCGCGAAGATCGTGTGCTCGATCTTCACGAGGCGCGCGAAGCGCGCAGGGAGGGGCGTGGCGACCGTCACGTCTGGCGGTGCACCGTAGCCTCGTCGGCGAGCAACCGCAGTGCGTGGTCGAGCGCAGGGCGGAGCACGGCGAAGCCGTCGCGACAGCCGCCGGGCGACCCCGGGAGATTCACGACGAGTGTTCGTCCCACGATCCCGGCAACGCCGCGCGAGAGCAGGCCGTGCGGCGTCTTCGCCCGGGAGTCCGCACGGAGCGCCTCCACGATTCCCGGCGCCTCCCGGTCGAGTACGTCACGTGTCGCCTCCGGCGTCACGTCGCGTGGAGCGAGACCCGTGCCGCCCGTCGTGAGCACGAGCGCGGCCGAGCCGGCGAGCGCGCGCAACGCAGCGGCGATCTCCTCGCGCTCGTCCAGGACGACGCGACGCTCGACCTCGTAGCCGTCGCCGCGCAGCAGCTCTTCGAGTGCGGCGCCGCTCGCGTCCTCCGCCTCGCCGCGCGAGACGCGGTCGGAGACGGTAAGCACCGCAGCCTTCAGACGTCCTCCTTCGTCTTCTCGACGAGACGAACGTCGCTGATCGCCATCTCCTTGTCGATCGCCTTCGCCATGTCGTAGACGGTGAGCGCCGCCACCGTCGCCGCGGTGAGCGCCTCCATCTCCACGCCCGTCTGCGCGGTCGTCTCGGCCGACGCGAGGATCTGGACGGAAGCCTCGCCGACCTCGAGCGTCACCTCGACGTGCGTGAGCGGGAGCGGATGGCAGAGCGGGATGAGCTCACTCGTCCGCTTTGCGGCCATGATCCCGGCCAACTGCGCCGTCGTCAGCGCGTCCCCCTTCGGCAGCTCGCGCAGGCGCCGAGCCGTTGCGGGTGCCATCCGCACCTCCGCGCAGGCGACGGCACGGCGGCGCGAGAGCGGCTTGCCGCCCACGTCCACCATCCGGACGTCGCCACTCTCGTCCACGTGCGACAGCTCGTTCACGACGGTGATCGTACGCGGTCGAGATCGGCCAGCTGCGCGGCGCCCCACTCGGCGAGGTCGTGCTCGCGCACGTGCGACCGGATCCCCTCGAGCCGCCGGCGCTTCTCCGCGGGGTCCATCGTCAGCCCCGCGTAGATCGCGTCCGCCTGCTCGGAGACGTCGAACGGGTTCACGCTCAGCGCCCACTCGCTCAGCTCCTCGTGCGAGCCGGCGTTCTCGGACAGGACAAGCACGCCGTCGCGCGTGTTCACGTACGGCGCCTCCTTCGACACGAGATTCAGCCCGTCGAAGACGGCGTTCACGAGCAGAACGTCGTACTGCTTGTACGCAGCGACCGAGCGTGCGAAGTCGTCGTCGACGCGCAGGTCGACCGAGTCGCCGAGCGCGCGCGCCTCGCGCTCGACCGCGGCGACGTAGTCGGCGTACTCGGGAATGTCCTGCCGCGATGGGTCGAGCAGCACGAGCATGCGCACGCGTCCACGCAGCTCTGGATGCCGCTCGAGCATGAGCCCGAATGCACGAAACCCGCGGACGATGTTCTTGGACGGATCCGTGCGGTCGACACGCAGGACGAGGAGCTCAGGCCGCGACGCCACGATCTCGCGCTCGCACTCGAGCACGTCGTCTCCGGTTGCGAGCGCGTCGAACTCGTCCGGGTCGATGCCGATCGGATGGCTCGTCACGTGTGTGCGCCGCCCGTCGTGCGACACGACGTCGCCATCGACGCTCGCGCCGAGCGCATCGACGCAGCCGCGCAGGAAGTTGCGGCGCCAGCGATCCGTGTGGAACCCGACGACATCATTCGCAAGCAGCCCCGCGAAGACATCGCGCCGAATCTCGGGCGGCAGCACCGACCACGCATCCGTCTCCGGCCAGGGGATGTGCACGAAGTGCGACATGAGCACGTCGGGCCGTTCGCGGCGAACAATCGCCGGCGCGAGATAGAGGTGGTAGTCCTGGAAGAGGACGAGCGCGTCAGGATCGCGGTCGAGCTCGTCGATCACCGCCTGTGCCATCTTCCCGTTGACAGACGCGTAGCTCGTCCAGGCGTCGTGGTCGAAGTCAGGCGTGAACGCGAGGTTCCAGAGCATGTGCTGGATGAACCACAGCATCGGATTCGCGGCGACGTTGTAAAAGCGGTCGTACACGAGCGGATCCTGTGCGAGCAGGATCGTGCCGCGCTGCTGCTTGCCCGCCACCAGGCGATCCTCGTCCGTCATCGCATTCGCGATCCACGTCACGTCGTGCTGCTCGACGAGCCCACGGAGGGCCGTTGCCAGTCCCCCGCCGCCGCGACTGACCGTTCGCTCTCCTCCCGCATCGCGCCCGTACGACACGGGACCGCGGTTCGAGACGACGATGAGCCTGCGCCGACTCAGGTGAGCTTCTTGACGAAACGCAGCCGCGAGCCGCGAACGCCCGGGCGAGACTCGATCTCGACGTCGTCCGCAATCGTCCGGATGATCGCGATCCCGAGCCCGCCCTCCGAGAGCTCGTGGCCGTCGAAGGACGGCGTCTCGTCGGGATCGAATCCGGCGCCGTCGTCGACGACGTCGATGCAGATTCTGTCCGGGCCGAGCTCGTAGCGAATGTCGACCTGCCCCTCGCCCGGTGTCCCGTACGCGTGCCGCACGGAGTTCGACACCGCCTCGGTGAGTGCGAGCTTGAGGTCGGCGATCGTGTCGGAGTCGAGCGCACGCGCCTGCGCGAGGCCCGTCAGGGCGAGCCGGCCGAGCGCGATGTACTCCGGCTTCGCGGGAATGCGCAAACGCACCGCCCGCACGCCCTCGGCGCTCTCGACTCCGGTCATGTCCTGGAGGAGCTCCATTCCGCTGCCTCTGATCGTTTTCCCCAGATTCGGAGGTCTAAACCCGCCGATTTCTACACCATCGCGCCACGTGCTCGTCTGAAAAGGCTCCTTCCCGCAGGAAGAGTGGCCTAACCCACGGCATCTTCGTGGCGATTGTCACGAAGTTGGGAGCGATTCCCCGTGGAAACGGGCGGCAGCTCGAGGACGAACGCCGTCCGGTCGGAGTCGACCTCGAGGCGGAGCTCGCCGCCCATGCGCTCGGCCAGCTCGCGCGCGATGGCGAGGCCGAGACCGCTCCCTGACGCCCGCGAGCCATCCAGACGCGTGAAGCGCGCAAAGACCTGGTCGCGATGCTCGACGGGAATCCCGGGGCCGTCGTCCTCCACGCGGAGGGTCGAGCCGGCGGCGACGATGCGCACATGGGTGCCAGGCGGCGTATGGAGAAGAGCGTTGTCCACGAGTGCCCGTCCGACCTGGAGCACCCGGTCTCGGTCGCCGAGCACCTCGCCCGGCTCGTCGAAGACGACGGCGAGCCCGTGCTCACGCCGGGCGGCAAGCGCATCCAGCTCCTCCCCGAGATCGTTCGCCACGTCGGCGAGCGAGAACGGCTCGAGATCCATCCGCATGCCGCCGGCGTCCAGCCGGGAGAGGTCGAGGAGATCCAGGGCCAGCTTCGACAGGCGAGCCATCTGCTCCGCCATCGCGTCGACGAACTCGGCCCGGGTCTCGGCATCGAGGTCGTCCTCCTGCAGGAGCTCGAGGAAGCCGCCGACCGAGAAGATCGGCGTGCGCAGCTCGTGTGAGGCGTTCGCGATGAAGGCGCGGCGGGCGTCGTCGAGCTGGGCGAGCTGCCTGCGCATGCGGTCGAACGCGACCGCGAGCTCTCCCACCTCGTCCCGCCCGAGGTCGACGACGGGCTCGTCGAAGTTGCCGGAGGCAATCCGGTCGGCCGCGCGCTCGAGCCTCCGGATGCGCCGCGCGAACGCCGATGCGGCGCCCCAGCCGACAAGGACGGCGAGCCCGAGCGCGATCAGGCCCGCCCAGATCAGCCGCGACCGCACGAGGTCGACGTTCTCGAGCGTCGCCCGCAGCGAGGCCGCATACAAGATCACGCCGCCATAGCGATCGGGGATGGCCACCTCGGCGAACGGCTCGCCGCTCCGCGTCACGGTCGCGCGCTGGAGGGTGAGGGTCGCGGCCGCGCTGAGCGCGACGGGATCCTTGGTGACGTCCTGGGAGAAGCCCGTCCGCCGGGAGTCGGCGAGGACGAGGAGCGTCGTCGTGCCCCCCGAGCTCTCCGGCGTGAACAGCACCGCGCGGTTCGCATCCGCTGTCCGCGCGGCGTCGTCGATGAAGTCCTGATCGGGAGCGGCCGCCTCGGAGCGCTCGATCTGGCGCGCGGACTGCGCGAGCAGGGCGAGGCGGCCGTTCACCAGGCGATGCTGGAGCGTCGGGACGAGCGCCACCCAGACAACCGCGAGCGCCCCGGCGACGACCAGCGCGAGTGCGAGGCTCAGCCGGGCTCCGACGTGACGGAACGGGTGCACGCTCAGCCCCGCAGCCGGTAGCCGACGCCGCGCACGGTCTGAATGAGATCCGGCTCGTGCGGAGCGACCTCGAGCTTCTCGCGCAGATGCCGCACGTGGACGTCGATCGTCCGCGGCTCCCGATAGGCGTAGTCGCCCCACAACGCCTCCAGCAGCGCCTGCCTGCTGAAGACGCGGCCGGGGCGCGCGGCCAGCGTTCGCAGCAGCTCGAACTCGACGTACGTGAGCTCGACCGGCGCTCCGCGCACCTCCACCACCCGGCGCGCCAGGTCGAGGACGACACCGTCGGCGCGGATGACGTCCCG
Organism: Gaiellaceae bacterium; assembly: GCA_035532535.1. Lineage (GTDB taxonomy): Bacteria > Actinomycetota > Thermoleophilia > Gaiellales > Gaiellaceae > Palsa-739. The sequence goes on along the minus strand of DATKQT010000010.1, from coordinate 1,470 downwards.
GCCGTCCGCCTGGCCGCCGAGCGCCGCCCGGCGGAGGAGCGCCCGGACCCGGCTCCGGAACTCGCGGATGGAAAAGGGCTTCGTGATGTAGTCGTCCGCCCCCAGCTCGAGCCCGACCACCTTGTCCAGCTCGTCGTCGCGGGCCGTGAGCATGATGATCGGCACGGTGCTCTGGGCGCGCAGCCGCCGGCACACCTCGAGCCCGTCGAGCTTCGGGAGCATGAGGTCGAGGACGACGAGGTCGACCCGCTCCGTTCCGAACCGCTGCAGCGCCTCCTCGCCGTCCCGCGCCTGCAGGACCCGGAAGCCGTCCCGCTCGAGCGGATACGTCAGCAGCTTCTGCACAGCGTCCTCGTCGTCGACAAGGAGGATGGTCGCGGCGTCTGGCGTCGGCGTTTTCACGTGGAACTCGGAGCCTGCCGGATCCGCGTCCTACTATAGAGGCGTTGGCGAAACGCTCCTGACCCGCATGGTTAGTCGCGAGCCGGAGTGGCCAAACGCCTCCATCCCCCAAGCCTACGAGACGTTTACCCCAACAGCACCGCCAAGGGCGTTGAGCCCCCGAACGTCTTGATGTTGGTACTACGCGAACTCTGCGAACGCGGCGCCGATTGCCATCGCCCGGGAGGTGACGTCTCGAATGGCCGACTCAACCCGGGAGCGCACTTCAGCGTGCGGAAGGACGACGTACGCGACGTGACTGCTCATGAGGACGAGAACCACGGGGCACTGGATCTCCGTTAGCAGCACGTCGGCCATCTGGCGCAGATACGGCATGCGAGCGCGGCGCGGAAAGTGCTGGTAGAAGACGACTGAACTCCCGCTCCCGAATGCCGTGGCGAGCTCATCCCGGTAGAGGTATTTGCACGAGCCTTTCCGGCCTCTTGCGACGCTGGCGATTTCGAGTCCGTTATCGGGATCGAAGAAAATGAAGTCAAACTCAGTCGCGGCCTCGAATGCGCTACGAAAATACTCGCGTCGCGCGCGATCATTGTCACTCAGCTCGTCCTCCCAGTAGCTTGCTCGCGGAAGGACGCCGGCCTTTCGAACCGCCATGAGGCTTCGCCGATCGTCTGCGACTAGACGCGCGAGATCATCGAAGAGTGGCGGGTCCACGGCTCTGAAGCGCTCTTGGCTGAGATACCCGATCCGGCCTCCATCGCCGCGTCCGTCACCGGCCGTGCGCATCCAAACAACCATGGTGTTGCCGTCTGCGAGGGTGAGCCCTCGGAGCAGCGCGTACTTCAAGTAGTCGTTGACGTCGCCGACGTATTGGTCTTTCACGTGGACTTGCTCACCCGGACCGCGTAACCGTTGGTCGGCAGGCGCGCCTGCAACTCAACGTCCAGTCGGAGTACGGCTGGCACCAGTTCGTCCAATGCAGACGGCGGGTTCCAGATGTCGATCTCGATGTCATCCGTTCGGCCAGTTGCGCCTCGAGCGAGCGTGGTGTAGAGCCGTACAATCATG
>DATKQT010000009.1:0-53575 GCA_035532535.1 Gaiellaceae bacterium | reverse complement strand
TCGAGCCGCTCCCGGCTGCGTTGCGCGTGCGCGAGCGCCTGCTCGACCGTCCCGGCGCCCTGCGCGCTGCGCACTTTCCGCTGGCTGCCGAGGATCACGAGCAGGCCCGCCGCCGGCTCGCGTTCGAGGAGCTGCTGTTCGCGCAATTGGCGCTGCAACAGCGCCGCCGCAACCGCCAGGCCGGCGTCGCGGCGCCGGAGCTGGCCGGACCGCGAGAGCTGACCGCGCGCTGGCTGGAGCGCGAGCTGCCGTTCGCGCTGACAGGCGACCAGCATGCCGCGCTCACGGAGGTCGATGCCGACATCGGCCGCGGCGAGCCGATGCAGCGGCTGCTGATGGGGGAGGTCGGCTCGGGCAAGACGGTGGTCGCGCTGTACGCCATGCTGCGGGCCGTCGAGCACGGGTTCCAGGCGGCGTTGATGGCGCCGACGGAGACCCTCGCCGAGCAGCACTTCCTCACGATCGAGGGCACCTGCCGGGCGCTCGGCGTGCGCGCCGTCCTGCTGACGAGCGCGCTGCCGGCGAGAGAGCACGCCGCCGTCCGCGAGCAGATCGCCGCAGGAGAGGCGCAGATCGCGGTCGGCACGCACGCGCTCATCCAGCGCGAGGTCGCCTTCTCCCGGCTCGGCGTGGCGGTCGTCGACGAGCAGCACCGCTTCGGCGTCGAGCAGCGCAAGGCGCTCTCCGGGGCGGGCTCGCCCCACGTGCTGCACATGACCGCGACCCCCATTCCGCGCACGCTCGCGTTGACCGTCTACGGCGACCTCGCCGTCAGCGAGATCGCCCGCCCGCCGGCAGACCGCAAGCCTGTCGTCACGCGCTGGATCCCGGAGGAGCGCGCCTCGGCCGCATACGAGCGCCTGCGGCGGCTGCTCGCGGAGGGCCGTCAGGCGTACGTCGTCTGCCCACTCGTCGAGGAGTCCGAGGTCTCGCGTGCCCGTGCCGCAGAGCAGGAGGCGCAGCGCCTGCGCGAGGGCGAGCTGCGGGAGTTCCGTGTCGGCTGCGTGCACGGCCGGCTGAGGCCGGCGGAGCGGCGCGAGCTGATGGCGGCCTTCAAGGAGCGGGAGCTCGACGTGCTCGTCGCGACGACCGTGATCGAGGTCGGCGTCGACGTCCCGAACGCGACCGTGATGATCGTGCAGGAGGCCGACCGCTTCGGCCTCGCGCAGCTCCATCAGCTGCGCGGCCGCGTCGGCCGCGGTGCCGAGCAGTCGTTCTGCGTGCTCGTCTCGCGGCCGACCGAGGAGCTCACGGAGTCGGCCCAGAAGCGGCTGGACGCGCTCGTCGCCACGACGGACGGCTTCGAGCTCGCCGAGGTCGACCTCGACCTGCGCAGCACCGGCCAGCTGCTCGGCACGCGCCAGTCCGGGACGTCGGACCTCCGCTTCGCCAACTTCAAGCGCGACCGGGCGTTGCTCGAGCAGGCGCGCGCTATAGCTCGTCGATCGCCGGCGCTGTTCGAATCGCCGGACTGAGCGTCCCCCAGACCGCCATCGCCACGCCGAACGCCGCGAACACCGCGATCGTCGCGCGCGCGGAGACCGTTGCGAGCAGGAATCCGGCCACGAGCGGCCCGAGCGCGGCGGTGCCACCGGTCAGAGAGTTGATCGCCGCCGTCGTGCGGCCGATGAGCCGGTCCGGCGTGAGCGAGAGCTGGTACGGCCAGACGATCGAGTCCGTCGTCGGAATGGCGAGCGCAGTCGGGATGAGGCTCGCCGTCAGCACGTAGACGCTCGGCCAGACGAGGAAGAGCGCGCAGCCCGCCCAGGTCCAGAACTCGAGCACGATGAGTGCCCGCGACGGCAGCAGCGTGCGCACGACCGGCGAGATCGCGGAGCCGACGAGGAGCGCGGCGCCGAAGACGGCCACGAGCGCACCGATCTCCCCGCCCGAAAGCCCTTGCCGCTTGGCGATGACGACGAGCGCGAGCGACACGCCGGGGAAGACGATCTGCGCCAGCGTGAAGATGCCGACGATCGTGCGCAGGAACGGGCTCGACCAGAGGAAGCGGATGCCTTCCAGCAGGCTGTGCACGATCGGTGCCGACTCGCGCTCGCGCTCTTCCTCGAACCGCGTGCGCATCGCGAGCAGCGACCCGGTCGACGCCGCATAGGAGCCGGCATCGGCGAGGAACGGCAGCGCACGGCCCAAGCCGAAGAGGACGCCGCCGAGTGGCGGCCCGGCGAGCCGCACGATCGCGATGCGGGCGGTGAGGACGTTCGTCGCCATCGGCAGTTGCGGCCGCGGAACGACCGAGCGCATGGCTCCCATCTGTGCGCCGCCGAAGAGTGCCGCTCCGGCGCCTTCGACGAACGCGACGATCGGGATCTCCCAGTAGGCGACGTGATGGAGGACCAACGCGACGCCGAGCGCGGTCACGGTCGCGGTGCGGACGACGTCGGAGACGATCATGATCCGCTTCCGGCTGAACCGGTCGGCTGCGAGCCCGGCTGGAAGCGCGAAGAGCCAGAGCGGAAGGGCGCGCGCAAAGGCGACGATCCCTGCCTTCGCCGGCGAGTGCGTGATCGCAAGCACGAGCAGCGGGTATGCGATCTGCGTCACCTGTGTCCCGACGTTCGACAGCAGCTGGCCTGCCTGGAGCAGCACGAAGTCGCGGTTGCGCCGAAGAGGGACCGTTTCCACGCGCGGCACCGTATAGACAGCGTGGACCGGCGTCAGTTCCTTCTCGCCCTCGCAGCGGCTCCGGCCGTTCTCGCGCACGAGCCGCTCGCGTATGTCACGGCCGACACGGAGTCGCAGGTCGTCCTCGTCGGGATGACGACCGGGCACGTCTATCGCCGGATCCCGACGGCTCCGTCGCCGTTCAGCATCGAGCGCGTCGGCGACCTCGCAGTCGTCGCGCACACGGTCAGCGGCCGCGTGACGGTGCTCGACCGCCACGTGATCGAAGGCTTCGGCGAGCCGCGCTATACCGCAGCCGCGCACGACGGGCGGCACGCGTTCGTGAGCGACTCGGGCCATACCGAGCTCGTGGCGATCGACGTCTTGCGCGGAGTCGTCGTCGGCCGCGTGAAGCTGTCCCAGTGGCCTCGGCATGTGTCGCTCGCGCCGAACGGGCGCACGCTGTGGGTGGGGCTCGGCACGGCCTCGAATGCGATCGCCGTCGTCGATGTCTCCGACCCGGCGCGGCCGCGGCACACGGCGACCGTGAAGCCGCCGTTCCTCGCGCACGACGTCGGCTTCGCCCCCAGTGGCCGCGCGTGGATCACCGGCGGGGAGGCGAACACGATCGCGGTGCACGGCGGGCCGACGCTTCCGGCGGACGTCGCGCCGCAGCACGTGACCTTCCTCGGCGACCGCGCATACGTGACGAGCGGGGCGTCCGGAACGCTGCGCGTCTACCACGAGCCGACTGCGCGGCTGCTCGCGACGACGCGGATCCCGGTCGGCTCCTACAACGTGCAGTTCGCCGCCGGCCGCGTGCTCACGCCGTCGCTCGACGAGGGGACGCTCTGCGTCCTCGACGCGAACGGTCGCGTGCTCGAGAAGGTGCACGTCGCGCCGTCCTCGCACGACGCCTGCCTCGCGTCCTCCTAAGCTAGGAGGCATGCGGATCATCGCCGGCTCCCACCGGGGCCACACGATCAACGCCCCGGCCGGGCAGGACACGCGGCCGACCTCGGACCGCGTGCGCGAGAACGTGTTCAACATCGTCGGCCCCGTGGACGGGGCGGCCGTTCTCGACCTCTATGCGGGCTCGGGAGCGATGGGGCTCGAGGCGCTGTCGCGCGGCGCCGCGCGGGCGGTGTTCGTCGAGTCGGACGGGGACGCCGTGCGCGCGATCGAGCGGAACCTCGACAAGCTCAAGCTGCGGGCGACCGTTCTGCGCCGCGACGCGATCGCGGTGCTCTCTGCGGAAGCCTCCGCAGGCAGGAAGTACGATCTCGTCCTCGTCGACCCTCCGTACGACATGTACACCGACCTCCAGCCCCAGCTCGCGCGCTATCTGCCGGTCGTCCTCGCGGACGACGGGATGCTCGTCGTCGAGACGGATGCGCGCACGCAGCCGGAGCTCCCGCTCGAGGAACGCACCTCGCGGAAGTACGGCCAGACGCGCGTGACGGTGTACGAGAAGTGATCACCGCGATCTGTCCCGGCTCGTACGACCCGGTGACGAACGGTCACGTCGACGTGATCGGCCGAGCAGCCGGCATCTTCGACCGCGTCGTCGTCGGCGTCGTCGGCGAGCCCCGCCACAAGCAGCCGATGTTCACGGTCGAGGAGCGCGTCGAGTTCCTGCACGCCGCGCTCGCGCACTTGCCGAACGTCGAGATCGACGTCTTCCGCGAGCTCGTCGTCGACTTCGCGCACCGGTGGGAGGCGAAGGCGATCGTGAAGGGCCTGCGCGTCATGTCCGACTTCGAGTGGGAGTTCCAGATGAACCAGCTCAACCGGCACCTCGCTCCCGACGTCGAGACGATGTACGTCATGGCCGGCCCGAATGTGAGCTTTGTCTCATCCAGCGGGGTGAAGGAGATCGCAGCCTTCGGCGGCGACATCTCCGACCTCGTGCCGGAGCCGGTCGCCCGCCGCTTCAAGGAGATGTTCCCGGCAGGACGTCCGGGGACGCCGGAGAATCCCGGGGACTGACAGCCCTAGGGCTAAACTGGAAACCATGGACGTCCTCGTTCTCATCGACAAGCTCGACGACCTCGTGCACAACGCGAAGGCCGTCCCTCTCACCGACCAGGTCCGCATCGACCGCGAGGAGATCTACGACATCCTCGACCAGATGCGCGCGACCATCCCGGAAGAGATCAAGCAGGCGCGCTGGATCGTGAAGGAGCGGCAGGAGATGCTCGCGGAGGCAAAGCGCGAGGTCGACCGGCTGCTGGCCGAGGCGCGCGAGCAGGCGGTGCGCGAGGCGTCGCAGACCGAGATCGTGAAGATCGCCGAGCACCAGGCGCAGGACATCGTCGACGACGCCCGCAGACAAGCGCGGGAAACCCGCCTCGAGATGGAGGACTGGGCCGACGGCATCCTCTCGACGCTCGAGGTCAACCTGGACAAGTTCCTGTCCGCGGTGAAGCGCGGGCGCGAGCGGCTGCACGAGCGTTCGCAGGAAACCGTCGTTGCCGGCATCGGGCCGACCGACGGCTCCGCGGACGATCTCGGCTACTGACGCTGCATGTAGTCGGCGCCGAGCTCGGCTGCGAGGTCGACGAACGCCTGCGACGCGGCGGAGCGATAGCGGTCGCGATGCCAGACGACGCCGAGCACGCGCGGCGGTAGGCGTCCGCCGAGCGGCACCGCGACGAGCGCCTGGTTGCGCGGGTTGACGACGAGGTAGGGGACGACGGCCGCGCCGAGGCCCTCGGCGACGAGGGACATCAACGTCCCGTTGTCGTCGGTGCGGAAGACGACGTTGATCTCCGAGACATGCCCGCGGAGGAAGCGGTCGGGCTCGCCCGACGTCCGCCAGCCGATGAGCGGCATTCCGGAAAGCGAGCGGAGCGGCAGGCTGTCGCGTTCGGCGAGCTCCGACTTCGCGGACACGAGCAGCACGTAGGGATCGCGGAGAACCTCCCGTGACTCGAATGGCCCCTCCGGCAGCGGCAGCTCCGCGAAGGTGAGGTCGAGCTCGCCGCGCTCGACGAGGCGAAGCAGGTCGGCGACGTCCGCCTCCTCGTGCACCTGCACCTCGACGCGCGGCCACTCGTCGCGGAAGCGCCGGAGGAGCGCGGGGAGGATGCGCGCGCCAACGCTCTGGAGGATGCCGACGCGGAGCGGGCCGGCCGCCCCTTCGGCCAGGGCGGCCATGTCTGCCTGAGCCGCGTCGAGCTGCGCGACGATCGCGTCCGCGTGCCGGAGCAGGAGCTGCCCGGCCTCGGTGAGGGACACGGGGCGCGGGCCGCCGGGACGGACGACGAGTCGCTGCCCGACGACGCGTTCGAGGTGGGCGATCTGCTGGCTCACCGCCGACTGCGTGTAGCCGAGCTCGCGCGCCGCGCGGCCGAACGACTGCGTGCGTCCGACGGCTTCGAGCGCGGCCAGATGGCGCAGCTCGAGCCCGAGGAATCCATCACGTTTATTCATGTTAAGGGATTATATCCCGATTTGCACTAATGGTAGGGGTCTAGGCACGGTGAAGGAATGAAGCTCGCAGCCGCCCTCGGTCTCCTCTACGTCGTCTGGGGTTCGACGTACCTCGGCATCGCCGTGGCAGAGCGCGGGCTGCCCCCGCTGGTCATGCTTTCCATCCGCTTCCTCATCGCAGGAGCGCTCCTGTACGCCTGGGCGCACCGCCGCGGTGAGGTCGCCACAGAGCGGCCGGGCCGCCGACAGTGGGGCGCCGCAGCCCTCGTCGGCGGCCTGCTGCTCGTCGTCGAGACGGGCGCACTCGCGTTCGCCGAGAAGCACGTCGCCACCGGCCTCGCAGCCCTCGTCGTCGGCTGTGTGCCGCTCTTCATGGCCGTCATCGACCGCGCCTTCTTCGGTATCCGCATCCCGCTGCTCGCCGGCGCGGGCATCCTCGCCGGCCTCGCCGGCGTCGGTCTCCTCGCGGGCGGCGGCGGCACGATCGATCCGCTGTGGACGCTCGTCCTCCTCGGCGGAGCGCTCGCCTGGGCGGCCGGCTCGGCCTACGCCCGCGTCGCCCCGCTTCCCGGTAGCTCCGTCCTGAGCGCCGGGATGCAGATGCTCTGCGCCGGAGTCATGCTCGCCGTCCTGGCCGGCGCCACCGGGGAGTTCGGCCACGTCCACCCGAGCGCGATCTCGCTCACGTCCATCGGCTCGATCGCCTACCTCGTCGGCTTCGGCTCGATCCTCGCCTACACCGCATACGGCTGGCTGCTCAAGAACGCCTCGACGCCGCTCCTCTCCACGTACGCGTATGTGAACCCGGCCGTCGCCGTCGTCCTCGGCTGGGCGCTCGTCGGCGAGCACCTGGGCGCGCGCGAGCTCGTTGCGGGGCTCATCGTTCTCTCGTCGGTCGCGCTCATCCTCGTGGCCCGCAGGCCGGCCCCCGCGACCGTCATCGAGCTCCCGCACCGGACGCCCTCTGCGGCGCCCGAGCGCGTCGCTGCGTAGCGCTACCGTAGGTTCGTGACCACGTTCAACCTGCGGCATCTCCGGCTGCGCATCGGAGAGCAGTTCAACGAGCGCATCGACGTGGACATCGAGCCGCTCGTGCTCGGCGGCCAGGCGTACGCGCCCGACCCGGCGCTCGTCCCGGCTCAACTCACCGTGACGAAGGCGAGCTCCGGCTCCGTCCTGAAGCTGAAGTTCCGCGTGCGCCTCGAGGGGCCGTGCTTCCGCTGCCTCGCAGACAGTGTGCTGGAGATCGCGATCGACGCCCAGGAGTACCAGGCGACGAAGCCGGGGGAGGACGAGGACTTGCGTTCGCCGTACGTCACCGACGACGTGCTCGACCTCTCAGCGTGGGCGCACGACGCGATCGCGCTCGAGCTGCCGGACAAGATCCTGCACGACCCCGAGTGCGCCGGCCTGTGCCCCGTCTGCGGCAAGGACCTGAACGTCGAGCCGCATACGCACGAGGAGCAGCACGGCGACTCCCGCTGGGACGCGCTCGACGAGCTCCGCGGCCGACTTTAAGGGCTTCTAGCCGAAGTCGACGGCGCTCGTCTCGGCCGTCCCGGCCGTTCGACCCGGCGCGGTGTGGAACTTCCAGTACAGGTTCGTGTGCGCGATGACCTTGTCCGGCGGCGGCGCGCCCCAGGTCGACTGGTCTTCCGTCGTGTGGGCATCGCTGACGAGCAGTGCGTCGTAGCCGCGGACGATCGCGCCGTGGAGCGTCGAGCGGATGCACTCGTCGGTCTGTGCGCCGACGACGACGAGTCGCCCCACCCCGAGGCCCGACAGCACGGTCTCGAGAGTGGTGTCCTCGAAGGAGTCGGCGTAGCTCTTCTCGACGAGCGGCTCGGCATCGTCCGGCGTCAGCTCGGGCACGATCCGCCAGTTGTCGCTGCCCTTTGCGAGGTTCGCATCGTCGAAGTGCTGGACCCAGACGACGGGAACCGCTTCCTGCCGCGCCTTCTCGACGAGTGCGGCGACGTTCGCCACGACGGCGTCGCGCTCGTGCGCTCCACCGACGACGCCGTTCTGCACGTCGATGACGAGGAGTGCGGTGTTCGGGCGATTCTCGAGTGTGGTCATGGCCTCTCCTAGCGGTTGACAGCCGACATGTCGGAGTAGCGGTCGCCCGCAGCTTCTCCGATCTCGTCCAGCTCCGCCAGCTCTTGCGCCGTCAGTTCGATGTCGCTCGCGGCTGCGTTCTGCTCGAGATACGTCCGTCGGCGCGTGCCGGGGATCGGGACGACGTCGTCGCCGCGCGAGAGCACCCACGCGATCGCCACCTGCGCAGGCGTTGCGCCCTTCGACTCCGCGAGCGTCTTCACGTGCTCGGCCAGCTTCAGGTTGCGCTCGAGGTTTTCGCCGCTGAACCGCGGATGGTTCCTGCGGAAGTCGTCGTCGTCGAGCTCGTCGGGCGACGTGAACCGGCCGGCGAGGAAGCCTCGTCCGAGCGGGCTGTAGGCGACGAGCCCGATGCCGAGCTCGCGCAGCGTGTCGAGGATCGGGCCTTCGGGGTCGCGCGTCCACAGCGAGTACTCCGACTGCAGCGCCGCGATCGGATGCACCGCGTGCGCGCGGCGGATCGTCTCCGCCGACGCCTCCGAGAGGCCGAGGTGGCGCACCTTGCCCGCGGTCACGAGCTCCGCCATCGCGCCGACGGTCTCCTCGATCGGTGTCTGCGGATCGACGCGATGCTGGTAGTAGAGGTCGACGTGGTCGGTGCCGAGCCGCTGCAGCGATCCCTCGATCGCCGTGCGGATGTACTCGGGCCGGCCGTCCGGCCGGCGGTCGCTGAACGCGCCGATGAATTTCGTCGCCACGACGAACTCGTCCCGGCGGCCCTTGATCGCGCGGCCGACGAGCTCCTCGTTCACGCCGCGCCCGTACATCTCGGCGGTGTCGAGGAACGTGATGCCGAGCTCGAGCGCCCGGTGGATGGTCGCGATCGACTCCGCATCGTCGCCCTGGCCGTAGAAGGCCGACATTCCCATGCATCCGAGGCCCTGCTCGGACACGACGAGTCCCTGGCCCAGCGTTCGTTTCTCCATGCTCTGACCGTACCCGCCCGTGGCTATACTGCGCGGCGCTCATGGCCGTCCCGAAGCGGAAAACCTCAAAGTCGCGCCGCGACAAGCGGCGTGCGACCCACGCGATCTCGGCAGCAGTCGTGAACGTCTGCCCGAACTGCGGCGTGCCCAAGCGGCCGCACCACGCGTGCGCGAACTGCGGGACGTACAAGGGCCGCGAGGTCGAACCACTCCGCATCGACGCTCCGTAGATCGAATGCCCCGGATCGCGGTCGACGCGATGGGGGGCGACCGCGGCCCGGCGGAAGTCGTCGCGGGCGCGCTCGAGGCGGCCGAGGACGGGCTGACGCCGATCCTGTACGGCTCGGCAGGGATCGACACCGGCAGCCTCGAGCTGCGCGAGACCGACGGCGTCATCGAGATGAATGAGAAGCCGGCCGAGGCCGTGCGCGGAAAACCCGAGAGCTCGCTCGTCTCGGCGGTGCGCGCGGTCGCCGAAGGTGACGCCGACGCCGTGGTATCCGCGGGCAACACCGGCGCGATGCTCGCTGCGGGCCTGCTCGAGCTCCGTCGCGTCCCCGGCGTGCTCCGTCCCGCGATCGCCGTCCCCATTCCGGCGCAGCGCGGCCCGTCGGTGCTCATCGACGCCGGTGCAAACGCGGACGCGCGTCCCGAATATCTCGTGCAGTTCGCGACCATGGGCGCGGTCTTCGCGGAAGAGATGCTCGGCATCGTCAACCCTGTTGTGCGGCTTCTCTCCATCGGCGAGGAGCCGGAGAAGGGGAATCAGCTGACGATCGAGGCGCATGCGCTCCTCGCCGCCAGCGACCTGAACTTCGCCGGCAACTGCGAGGGCCGCGACATCCTGTCCGGCGCCGCCGACGTGGTCGTCACCGACGGCTTCACCGGCAACGTCGCGCTGAAGCTTCTGGAGGGGACGATCATGAGCCTCCTCGACGCATTCCGGGAGGAGATCGCCGCCAATACGCGCGGCACGGTGGGCGGCCTGCTCATCCGGCCGGCGGCCCGGCGGCTGCGCAAGCGGCTCGATCCGGACACGTACGGCGGCGCGTATCTCCTCGGCCTCCGCGGCCTCGCAGTCATCGCGCACGGGAACTCGTCCCGCACGGCGATCGCGAACGCGATCCGCCTCGCCGCCCGCGGAGTGGAGCGCGACGTCGTCGGCAGGCTCGCAGCCCGGATGCACCAGCCCGCAGAGGCTGTATGATCGGCGCGCTTTCAGCCCCCGGAAACCAAATGAGGTGACATGGCAGCGTCGCGCGAGGAAGTCTACGAGCGGGTCAAGGAAGTTCTGACCGAGCAGCTCGGAATCGAAGAGGCCGACATCACGGAGGAGGCCTCGTTCCAGGAGGACCTCGACGCCGACTCGCTCGACCTCGTCGAGCTGATCATGGAGCTCGAGGACCAGTTCGGGATCAAGATCTCCGACGAGGACGCCCAGAAGATCACGACTGTCGGGCAGGCCGTCGACTACGTCGCCTCGCACCAGTAGCGGCACGCGCGGTCGAACCCTCGCCGAGCTGATCGACGCGCTTCCTGCCGCGGCAGCGGCGACGGCATTCACTCACTCGTCCTGGGCGGCGGAACGCACCGCCTCGTACGAGCGCCTCGAGTTCCTCGGTGACAGCGTCCTCGAGCTCGCGGTGGCGCACGCGCTGTACTCGGGTCACCCGGACTTCTCCGAGGGCCGTCTCGCGAAGGTGCGCTCGCACGTCGTGTCGCGCGCGAGCTGCGCGGTCGTCGCCCACGAGCTCGAGCTCGGCCGGCGGCTCGCCGCGTACAGCGAGGGCGAGGACGCGAGCCGGCTCGCCAAGAACCGGAACGTGCTTGCTGCGCTGCTCGAAGCAGTGCTCGGCGCGCTCTTCCTCGAGCACGGCTTCGCTCCGATCGAGGAAGCGATCGTGGACGCATTCTCGGATCGCATCGAGTACGCCCTGACGACGTTCGTCGATCACAAGACCGAGCTGCAGGAGGCGCTCGCCCGCATGGGCCGGCAGGTCACCTACGAGGTCGTGGATGCCGTCGGGCCGCCACACGAGCGCCACTTCACCTGCGCCGCGGTCGTGGACGGCGAGCGGCTCGGCGTGGGCGAGGGCGGGTCGAAGAAAGCGGCCGAACAGGAGGCCGCCCGCGAAGCGCTCCTGGCTCTGGCATCCTGAGGGCCGTGACCCGCCAGAAGCATTCCGACAAGGCGCTCGACGAGCGGCTCGAAGAGCCGGACGAGCAGCCTGAGCCACGCGGGATCCTCGAGCTCTTCGAGCGGGACGAGGACGCCCCGCTCGCCCGGGAGCCCGAGGAATCCGACGACGAGTAGCGTCGTCCTCGACGCTCGATAGGGTCCTCTCAGGTGCATCTCCGTGCCGTCAAGATCCGCGGGTTCAAGTCGTTTCCCGACCCGGTCGAGGTTCGCCTCGAGCCGGGCGTCGGCGTGATCGTCGGCCCGAACGGGTCCGGCAAGTCGAACGTCTCCGACGCCATCCGCTGGGCCGCCGGCTCGCTCAGCCCCCTCGAGCTGCGGGCCGAGAAGCCGGACGACGTCCTGTTCGCCGGCGCGGCCAACCGTGGCGCGGCCGACTTCTGCGAGGTCGAGCTTCTGTTCGACAACGCAGACGGCACGCTGCCGGTGGACTACGCCGAGCTCTCGGTTGCGCGCAGGCTCCATCGCGGCGGCGAGGGGCAGTACCTCCTCAACAGGACCGGCGTTCGGCGTATCGACCTCGTCGAGCTGCTCGCCGATCTCGGACTCGGCCAGGGCATGCACTCGATCATCGGGCAGGGCAAGGTCGAGGCCATCCTCGCGTCGAAGCCCGAGGAGCGCCGCGCGCTCATCGAGGAGGCCGCGGGCCTCGGGCGCTTCAAAGCGCGCCGGCATCGCGCGGAGCTCAAGCTTGCGCGCGTCGCGATCCAGGTCGAGCGTGCACGCGACCTCGAGTCGGAGGTGCGCAAGCGCCTGCGGCCGCTCGCATTGCAGGCAACTGCGGCCGAGCGCGCCGAAAGGCTTCTCGGCGAGCTCGCGAAGCTGCGCGCGCGCATCGCCGAGCTCGACCTCTCGACGCTCGACGACCGGCTCGGCGAGGCCGCCGGCCGGCGGGCGGCCGCCGCGCTCGCGAAGCGCGGCGCCGAAGAAAGGCTCGATACCGTTCTCGCCGAGCGCGGGCAGGCGGAGGAGGAGCTCGCGGACGCGGCCGGCGCACGCGAGCAGGCGATGCAAGAGCTGTACCGGCTGCGCAGCGCGGCCGAGCGCGTCGGCATGCGGCGCGAATCGGCCGAGTCGCTCTCGCGCAGGCTTCGCGACGAGCTCGAGCAGCCGCGGCGCGTGCTGGACGAGCGTGTGCGCATGGAGCGTGCGGCGCTCGACGAGCAGGTGTCGTTGCACGAGGAGCGCTTGCGCGCGCTCGATCGAGCGCTCGCCGAGCGCGAGGGCCTGCCGCCGGCGGCGCGCGCTCTCGCGGAAGAGGGTGAGCGCATCGTGCTCTCGCTGCTCGACGTCGAGGCGGGGATGGAGCACGCGGTCGCGGCAGCGTTGAGACAGCGGGCGTCCGCATTGGTCGTCGACGACGTCCACGCCGCATTCGCGCTGCTCGAGCGAGCGCGGTCGGCCGGGCTCGGCTCACTCACGGTCGTCATCGGCCGCCGCGAGCCGGAGCTGCCGGTCGTCGCGAAGGAGGAGCTGCTGTCCTCTCCCGTCGCTGCGGTGACACGCGAAGGTTTCGGCTACGACCCCGAGCGCGGTGAGCTCTGGTTTGCAGGCGAGACGGCCGAAGCTGTCCTGCTCGAGCTGCAGGCTCGCCGGCGCACGCTCGCCTCCGAGCTGGACGCGCTCCGCCGGCGTGTCGACGCGCCGATCCCGGACACCGCGTATTCGGTCGCGTCCGATCCGATCGTCCTGCGCAGCGCGGCGCTCGTGGAGCGGCTCGTGCGCGTGCTCGACATCCCCGCGTCTCGATTCGAGACGCCGCTGCGCGCGCGCGTCGACGCCGGAGCGGCCCGTACCGGCGAGCTGGGGGAAGAGCTCCGCAGGCTCGGCGCGGCCGAGGTCGAGCTGCGGCAGGCGCTGTCCGAGGCGGCCGAGCGCGCGTCTGCGATCGACGTCGAGACGGCGCGCATCGAGGCCGAGGCCGACGAGGCCCGGCGCAGGCTTGCGGACACCGGCACCGAGGAGCGCGCTGAGGGCGGCGACCGCGACGAGCTCGCCGACCGTGCGGAGCGGCTCGAGCGTCGCCGCGAGAGTCTCGGCCAGGTGAATCCGCTCGCGAAGGAGGAGTACGACGCGGAGAAGATCCGGCTCGAGGAGCTGACGACGCAGCGTGCGGATCTCGAGCACAGCCTCGACGAGCTGGACAAGCTGCGCACGGAGCTGACCGAGACGGTCGAGCGCCGCTTCGCGGAGACATTCGACGCGGTGCAGGCCAACTTCGCGGAGGTGGCGGCGACGCTCTTCCCGGGGGGCGAAGGCCGGCTGCGGCTGACGGAGTCCGAGGACGAGGAGGAGCAGCCCGGGATCGAAGTCGAGCTTCGTCCCGCAGGCAAGCGCGTGCAGCGGCTGTCGCTCCTGTCCGGCGGCGAAAAGGCGCTCGGCGCGATCGCGTTCCTGTTCGCACTCTTCCTCGCGCGGCCGTGCCCGTTCTACTTGCTCGACGAGGTGGAGGCTGCGCTCGACGACACGAACATCGGTCGCTTCGTCGAGCTGCTCCGCCGCTACGCAGACCGCGCGCAGTTCGTCGTCATCACGCACCAGAAGCGCACGATGGAAGCTGCCGACATCCTGTACGGCGTGACAATGGGCGGCGACGGCGTCTCGCAAGTCGTCTCGCGGCGCCTGCCGCGCGAAGAAGCAGAAGCCGTCAGCGCCGCGTAGCAGCTCCCTCACCGGACTCGTGTGGAAGTCGTAACACTTCCCTAACGGGGCCTGGCCCCGGTCGTGTCCCTGGGGGGGCAGCGCGGAGGGCCGGTTAGTGTGGCGCGATGTCGCGGAGCTGGTCCGAGCTGCTCGGCGAAGAGGAGGCCGCGCCCGAGCCGGAGACGGAACAGGCGGGCCTCTTCTCGCGCCTGCGCGACTCGCTCTCGAGATCGCGCCGCGCGCTGACCGAGCAGATCCAGGTCGCAGCGTTCGATCCCGGGGACGATCTCTCCTGGGAGCGGCTCGAGGAAGCGCTGCTGCAAGCGGACGTCGGTGTGCCTGCGACCGCCGAGCTCGTACGCCGGCTCGAGGCGCGCGGCGACATCGCAGCGCTTCCGGACGAAATCGCCTTGCTCTTCGGCGAGCCGCCGACGCTGGACGTGAAGCACACACCGGCGGTGATCCTCGTCGTCGGTGTGAACGGCACGGGGAAGACGACGACCATCGGCAAGCTGTCGGCCATCCTCTCCGCGCGCGGCCACTCCGTCGTCGTCGCCGCGGCCGACACGTTCCGCGCCGCCGCCGAGGAGCAGCTCGAGATCTGGGCGCAACGCGCGGGTGCCGACTTCGTCGGCTCGGAACGAGGCGCCGATCCGGCCGCGGTCGCCTATGACGCCATCGAGGCTGCGCAGGCGCGCGGCCGCGACGTCGTCCTCGTCGACACCGCCGGCCGCCTGCACACGCAGACGAACCTCATGGAGGAGCTCGCGAAGGTGCGCCGCGTGATCGAGCGGAAGCTCGACGGTGCGCCGCACGAGACGCTGCTCGTCGTCGACGCGACGACGGGCCAGAACGGCGTGCAGCAGGCGCGACTCTTCAAAGAAGCGGTTGGTGTCACAGGCGTCGCGCTGACGAAGCTCGACGGATCGGCGAAAGGCGGAGTCGCGATCCCGATCGCCTACGAGCTCGGCCTTCCGGTCAAGCTCGTCGGCGTCGGTGAGCAGCTCGAGGACCTGCGCCCGTTCGATGCGCAGGACTACGCCAAGGCCCTCGTCGAGTAGCTACTTCGGCGGGATCAGCTTCACCGCGTACTCGGCGATGGTGCCGGGATTGACCACCTCGACCTTGGCATAGAACTCGACCTGCACGCCGTCATGCGTGCCGGCTTTCCATCCTGTCTTGCCGAGCGCGTCGTCGAGCGCGGCGTTCCACCCGTCCCAGTGCGACTTGATCGACGGTCCGGCCTGGGCTGTCCCGGTCACCGCCTTCTTCTTCTTCGCCATGTGCGTGCCCTCTCTCGGTCGCGGTTGCGCGACGTTATCGCGCGGCGCGCGTCATGGCCAGGTGACAGGCGCCGCCCGTCTCGGCGCATCGAGGCCGCCATTACACTGGCCGCCCGTGTTCGACGCCCTTTCGGACAAGCTTCAGAGCGCCCTCGGCGATCTCCGCAGCCGCGGAACGCTCGATGAGGAAGCCATCTCCCGCGCCATGCGGGAGGTGCGGCTGGCGCTGCTCGAGGCGGATGTCAACCTCGAGATCGCCCGCGAGTTCGTCGCCCACGTGCGCGAGCGTGCGCTCGGCCAGGACGTCCGTAAGAGCCTGACGCCGGGCCAGCAGGTGGTGAAGATCGTCCATGACGAGCTCGCAGCCCTCATGGGCTCCGGCTCGTCCCAGCTCGCGTTCTCGCCACGGCCGCCGACGACGATCCTCCTCGCCGGCCTCCAGGGCTCGGGCAAGACGACGGCCGCCGGCAAGCTGGCGCTCCTGCTGAAGAAGGACGGCAAGAAGCCTGCGCTCGTCGCGGCCGACCTGCAGCGCCCGGCCGCAATCGAGCAGCTCATGCAGCTCGGCGAGCAAGTCGGTGTTCCCGTCTACGCGGACGAGCGTTCCGACCCGGTGAAGGCCGTGCGCGACGGCATCGAACGCGCGAAGGCGGACGGCCGCGACGTCGTCATCCTCGACACCGCAGGGCGCCTGCACGTGGACGAGGCGCTGATGGAGGAGCTCGCCGCCGTGCGCCGCGAGGCGAAGCCGACGAACGTGCTGCTCGTCCTCGACGCGATGACGGGCCAGGAGGCGGTGAACGTCGCGAAGGCGTTCCAGGAGCGCATCGATTTTGACGGCGTCCTCATGACGAAGCTCGACGGCGATGCGCGAGGCGGCGCGGCGTTGTCGGTGAAGCACGTCACCGGCCGCCCGATCAAGCTCGCGTCGGTCGGCGAGAAGCTCGACGCCCTCGAGTGGTTCCATCCCGACCGAATGGCGTCGCGCATCCTCGGGATGGGCGACGTCCTCACACTCATCGAGCGCGCAGAGGCCGCGGTCGGCGACGACGAGAAGGAGGAGCTCGAGCGCCGGATGATGAAGGGCGAGTTCTCCTTCGACGACTTCCTCAAGAGCTACAAGATGCTGCGCCGCATGGGGCCGCTCCAGGGCGTGTTGAAGATGATCCCGGGGATGGGCAAGCAGCTCGAGGGGCTCGACCAGGTGAATGAGAAGGAGCTCGGCCGCGTCGAGGCGATCATCCTCTCGATGACCCCGCACGAGCGGCGCGTCCCGCACGTGATCGACGGGTCGCGGCGGAAGCGGATCGCGGCCGGGAGCGGCACCACCGTCACCCAGGTCAACCAGCTGCTCGAGGCCCGTAAGCAGATGGCGAAGATGATGAAGATGATGGGATCGGGCAAGATGCCCCAGATCCCCGGAGCTGCCGCGGGCGCCAAGCCGCGTGCAAGCGCAACACGGAAGTCGTCCAGCAAGCGAAAGAAGAAAGCGAGAAGGTGAGTCAATGGCAGTGAAATTGAGGTTGACGCGGGTCGGATCGAAGAAGAATCCGATCTACCGCGTCGTCGCCGCCGACACGCGTTCGCCGCGTGACGGCAAGTTCATCGAGATCGTCGGCCGGTACAACCCGCAGCACGAGCCGTCGCTGATCGAGTTCGACGAGGAGAAGGTTCGGAGCTGGCTGCAGAAGGGCGCACAGCCGACCGATCCCGTCGCCAAGCTCCTGAAGGCGAAGGGCATTTCCTAGCCGTGGACGAGCTGCTCGCGGAGTTGGCGCGGCGGCTCGTCGACGAGCCCGACGCCGTGCGCGTCGAGCAGGTCGAGGGTGACGACGGCTCGCTCGTCTTTCGCCTGCACGTCGCCGAGGGCGACGTGGGCAAGGTGATCGGCCGGCAAGGGCGCATCGCTCGCGCGCTGCGGACGATCGTGCGCGCCGGCGGCCCGAACGCGGGTTGCCGGATGCAGCTCGAGATCGTCGGGTAGTGGTCGCCACGCTGTACGACATCCACGGGAATCTCGCCGCGCTCGAAGCCGTGCTCGCCGAGATCCCGGATGACACGACCATCGTCGTCGGCGGCGACGTCTGCTTCAGCGGCGACCAGCCGTCCGCGGCGCTCGAACGCCTGCGAGCGCTTGGCGATCGCGTCCTCTGGGTGCGGGGCAACACGGATCGAGAGATCACGACGGAATCGCACCTGACGAACGAGCAAGTCGCGTTTCTCCAGAGCCTTCCGCCGACGGCACAGATCGATCGCGTTCTGTACTGCCATGCAACGCCGCGGAACGACATGGACATCTTCACCGAGCGGACTCCGAGGAGCGCATTGCCTTCCTGTTCGAGGAGGTCGACGCCGACGTCGTCGTGTGCGGGCATACGCACATGCAGTTCGAGCGAACGATCGCGGACAAGCGCGTGATCAACTCCGGGAGCATCGGCATGCTGTTCGAGGAGAGGCCGGGCGCCTACTGGACGCTCGACCTCGCTCACCGGTACACGCCGTACGACGGCGCGCCCGCTCCCGAGCACACGCGAGCCGAGGCGCTCGACGAGTTCACCCGCATTGGCCTCTGACCTCGTTCCGGTCGGCCGTGTGGGCCGGCCGCACGGGCTCGACGGGGCGTTCTTCGTCGAGCAGCCGAGCGACCGTGTCGGCGCGTTCGAGCAGGGCGCCGAGATCTACGTCGGTGACGCGCCCGCGAAGGTGGTCGTCTCCCGCCGTGGAGGCGGGAACCGGCCCGTGATCAAGCTCGACCGGCCGGCCGAGCGCGGGGCTGTCCTGGCCGTGCCCCGCGAGAGCCTTCCTCCGCTCGGCGAGGACGAGTACTACGCCTTCCAGCTCGTCGGGCTGGCCGTCGAGGAGGAGGGGGGCCGGTTCCTGGGCCGCGTTGCCGACGTGGTCGATTACCCTGCCAACGACGTGCTCGAGCTGGACTCGGGCTTGTCCTTGCCGCTCGTCGAAGCCTGCGTGCGGTTGGTGGATATCGAGGGTGGGCGGATCGTGGTGGCGCCAGGCTTTGCAGACCCGCAATGAGAGTCGACGTCTTCACCCTCGTCCCGCACGCGTTCGCCTGGCTCACGGAGCAGCGGCCGATCGCAGGCATCCTCGGAGACGGGCTCGAGCTGCGCCTCTTCAGCTACCGCGACACGACGCCGCTCCGGGCCGGCCAGGTCGACGACGAGCCGTACGGCGGCGGCGCCGGAATGGTCCTGCGCGTCGACGTCGTCGCGGCGGCGCTCGAGACGGCCTACGGCGACGAGCTGCCGCGCCGCGTGATCGCGCTGACGCCGCAGGGGCGGCCCCTGACGCAGGAAGTCGTGGAGGAGCTCGCGGGCGAAGAAGAGATCACGCTCCTCTCGTCCCGATTCGAGGGCTTCGACGACCGGATCGTGCAGCACCTGTGCAGCGACGCCATCTCGATCGGCCCGTACGTCCTCTCCAACGGGGAACTGCCGGCGATGGTGCTGCTCGACGCGGTCGCACGCCGCCTGCCGGGCGCCCTCGCGGAGGGGTCCGGGGAGATGGAGAGCTTCTCGGTCGAGCTCGGCGGGGCGCTCGAGTACCCGCACTACACGCGGCCTCCGGAGTTCCGCGGCTGGACGGTGCCTGAGGTTCTCCTCTCCGGCGACCACGCGCGCATCGACGCCTGGCGCAGAGGCAACGTCAGATGAGGGACCCGCTCGGCCGCCTCTTCCCGAACCTTCCGCGGCCCGTCCGCGTCGCGCTCGACTGGTTCCTGACCATCGCGGGGGCGATCGTCATCGTCCTCGCCCTGAAGGCGTACGTCGTCAACCCGTACCGGATCCCCTCCTCGTCGATGGAGCCGACGCTGCACTGCGCGCGGCCCGCGCCCGGCTGCGAGGCCGGCTTCAGCGACCGCGTGCTCGCCTGCCGGATCTGCCTCGATGTCTCCAGCCCGCATCGCGGCCAGATCATCGTCTTCAACACGCCGCCGCTCGCGCTCGTGAAATGCGGCGCCGGCGGCACCTTCGTCAAGCGGCTGATCGGGCTGCCCGGGGAGACGGTCAAGGAGGACAACCAGGGCTTTATCTGGATCGAGCCGTACCGCGGCAAGACCTTCTACAAGCTCAAAGAACCGTACGTCCAGGCCCAGCGGCGCTTGGCAGACACCTCTCATTATGGAAAGAGTTGGCAGGTGCCCCTGGGCGACTACTTCTTCATGGGAGACAATCGCGCCGAGTCGTGCGATTCGCGGGAGTGGGGGTCGGTCCCGCGGAAGAACTTGATCGGCACCGTGTTCTTCGTCTACTGGCCCCCCAACCGCATCGGGTTCCGCTAAAGGAGCTGGCATGAGCAGGCTCGAACAGGTGGCCCCTGGGCTGCGGCGCTGGTCGGCCTGGCACCCGGAATGGCGGCAGGAGGTCGGCTCCGTCGCCGTGGACACGCCCGACGGGCTCGTCCTCATCGACCCGCTCGATCCGCCGCCCGAGGTGCGTTCGCCGGCCCACGTGCTCATCACCCTCTACGCGCACGGCCGCTCCGGCGGCGAGCTCGGAGCGGAGCACGTCTGGGCGCCTGCCCGCGGCGTCCGGAAGCTGAAGAACCGCGGCGTCGTCGTCACCGACCCGTTCGAGGCCGACCCCGAGCTCCCGGGAGGGATCAAGGCCTTCGCCACCGCCCACGAGGGCGAGGTCGTCTACTGGCTGCCCCAGCAGAAGACACTCGTCGTCGGGGACGTGCTGCTCGGGGCCGGCGCGAAGCCGCATGCGACCTCGGAGCCGCTCCGGCTCTGCCCGGAGAACTGGCTCGAGGGAGCGACGACGAAGAAGCTCGTGAAGTCGCTCCTCCCGCTCCTGGAGCTGCCCGTGGAGCGGATCCTGCTCGCGCACGGCGATCCCGTGCTCCAGGGCGGCAAAGACGTGCTCGCGGCGCTCATCGCGCCCGAGAAACCCTGAATATTCGCTAACCTGCGCTCCGGCCTGCGGGCCGCCTTTCCCATGAGCAACGTCATCGATTCGATCGAGCGCGCCCAGATGCGCAAAGTTCCCCGCTTCAAGGCGGGGGACACCGTGCGCGTGCACTTCCAGGTGATCGAAGGCCAGCGGCGCCGCGTCCAGGTGTTCGAAGGCATCGTGATCAAGCGGCAGGGCTCGGGCGCCCGCGAGACGTTCACCGTCCGGAAGCAGTCGTTCGGCGTGGGCGTCGAGCGAACGTTCCCGCTGCATTCGCCCAAGATCGAGAAGATCGACGTGGCCGCCGTCGGCGACGTCAACCGCGCCAAGCTGTACTACCTCCGCGGCCGGGTCGGCAAGAAGGCCCGTGTCCGCGAGCAGCGCTACAGCGGCGCGAAGCCGGAGGTCGTGGCGGACGAGACGCTCGTCGAAGAAGAAGTGCCGGTCGCAGAGGAGCCAGAGGTGGAAGAGGCTTCGGTGGCCGAAGAAGACACTGTCGCAACGCCCGAGTAGCGCGATATCGTCGGCCGCGTGAAGCGGACCGGCCAGAGGCTCCTCAAGTTCGACCGGAACCTCGGTGCGCGCTTCGTCGCCGGCGCCGACGAGGCGGGGCGCGGATCGCTCGCGGGACCGCTCGTCGTGGCGGGCGTGCTGCTCGACTACGCCGCGCTGAAGGAGCACCGCGTGCGGCCGCTCGCGTATCTCAACGACTCGAAGCAGTGCTCCGAGGAACGGCGCGAGGAGCTCTTCCACGCCGTGCTCGGCTGCGCGGAGAAGGTCGTCGTGCGTGCGATCCCCGCCGGCGACATCGACCGCAACGGCCTGCACAAGTCGAACCTCGCCGGACTGCGCGCAATGCTGCAGGCGCTGTCGCCGCCCGCGGACGCGTGCCTCGTCGACGGCTTCCGGCTCGGGCCGCTCGCGCCGGAGCACACCGCCGTCGTCGACGGCGACGAGAAGAGCGCGGCGATCGCGGCCGCGTCGATCGTCGCGAAGGTGACCCGCGACCGTCTGATGCGCAGGCTCGACGCGCTCTACCCCGCGTACGGGTTCGCGCAGCACGTCGGCTACATCACGCCCGGACACTCCGCCGTCGTGCGTGAGCGCGGCCCGTCCGCCGTGCACCGCTTGTCGTTTCAGGCTCTCTGTTATGGAGGGTCTCCCGTACCAGGTACCTGACGTTCGCGGTACCTGGTACGGGTGTAACTCAATGAACGCGGCCGAGCGCCGGGCCGCGCGCTGGTACCGGCTGCGCGGCTGGCGCATCCTCGACGCGAACGTCTGGGCAGGACGCAACGAGATCGATCTGGTCGCGCGCCGCGGACGAAGCCTCCGCTTCGTCGAGGTGAAGGAGAAGCGGGGCCGGCGCTTCGGCGATCCCGCCGAGATGGTCACCGCGGAGAAGCAGCGCCGCGTCCGCAGCGCTGCCCGTGTGTGGCTGACGGCGCATCCGGAGCTCAGCGGCCTCGACGTCGCGTTCGACGTCGTGGCCGTGTGGGAGGGACGGCTGCGCAGGATTCCGGACGCCTTCTAGCGAAGTCTCCACTCGTGGCCGTCACGCAGGAGGAGCTATACGCGACGCTGGACCTCGAGCTCTCGTGGTCCGAGCGAGCGCTGCCCGAGAACGTGCGCACGAAGCACGTCCACCGGCTGCATCCGTATCACGGCAAGTTCATCCCGCAGCTCGTCGAGGTGCTGCTCGAGCGCTACCTGCCGCCGGGAGGCCGCATACTCGATCCGTTCGCAGGCTCGGGGACGACGCTCGTCCAGGCGCTCGAGTCGGGGATGGACGCGACGGGCGCGGAGCTCGCGGCGTTCAACTGCCTGCTCATGCGGGTCAAGACCGCGCACTACGACGTCGAGGCGCTCGGCGCGGAGCTGCGTGACGTCTATGCGCTTCTCGGCTCACGCACGACGAAGGCGCGGCCTACCGCATACCTGCGCAGGTGGTACGAGCCCCAGGCGGCGAAGGAGCTGCTCGCGTTCCGCGAGCTGATCGCCGAGTACGAGCATCAGGATGTGCTGCGCGTCATCCTGTCGCGTGCCGCGCGCTCGGCGCGGCGCACGGCGCACTTCGATCTCGAGGCGCCGCGCGCGCCGCAGGTCGGGGAGTACTGGTGCCACAAACACCGGCGCACGTGCCGCCCGGTCGAGTCGGCCGCAGCCTTTCTCCGGCGCTACACGCTCGACGCGCTGGCGCGCATCATCGAGTTCAACTCCGTCCGCGACGAGACGCGGACCGCCGCGGTTCTCCACGGCGACTCGCGCACGGTCGAGTACGAGGACATCTTCGACGGCGTGCTCACGTCGCCGCCGTATCCGGGGCTGATCGACTACCACGAGCAGCATCGCTACGCCTACGAGTTGCTCGACCTGGACGACCGCCGCGAGCTCGAGCTCGGCGCGGCGGAAGGTGGAACCTCGCGGGCCGCGCTCGACGCATACACCGAGGGCATCGCGACTGCGCTCGCCAACGCCGCCTCCGCTCTCGCGCCCGACGCACCGGTTCTGATCGTCGTGAACGATCGCCGCAACCTGTATCCCGTCATCCTCGAGCGGGCCGGCCTGCGCCTCGAAGGGCGCCTCCGCAGGCACGTGAACCGGAGAACGGGCCGACGCGCCGGTGAGTACTACGAGGATGTCCTCGTCGCGCGTCAGTAGTCTCGCCTGGTGAAGTCTCCCGTCCCGGATCGCCCCGCCGCAGAGGTGCTCGGCGCCACGTTGCGCGACCTCGGCTACGAGGGCGACGCGATCTCCGACCTCGTCGGCGACGAGGTCGAGGAGCGCGAAGAGGTCGTCGTCGCCGAGCGCCGGCTGTCGGAGTCTCCGCTCGAGACGGCGATCCGCCTGCTCTACCTTGAGCTCGCAGTTCCCGAGAGCAAGGCAGTCGCCGCATTCGGAAGCGGCGGCGTCGACGCGCTGCTCGCGACGAGTCTCGTCAGCAGGCGCGGGAACGAGCTCGTCCCGCACGCGCGCGTCCTGCCGGTGGACGACACGCTCCTCGCGTCGGACGGGTTCACGCGCGACGCCGACGACCCGCCGGACTACGTGGCGACCTATACGCCGACGGCGCGCACGTGCGACCTGCTGACGCCGAGGCCGCGCGTCCGTCGAGCACTCGACGTCGGCACGGGCAGCGGGATCCACGCGCTCCTCGCTGCGAGGCACGCAGACCACGTCATCGCGATCGACGTCAACGATCGTGCGCTCGCCTACACCGAGCTGAACGCGGCGCTCAACGGGCTGGACAACGTCGAATGTCGAAACGGCAGCTTCTTCGCACCCGTCGAAGGAGAGACGTTCGGCCTCATCGTGTGCAACGCACCGTTCGTCGTCTCGCCCGAGCAGCGGTGGGCATACCGCGACAGCGGCTTCCGCGGCGACGACGTCACCGCGCACGTCGTCAGCGAGGCGGCCTCGCACCTCACTCCCGGCGGCTACGCGACGCTGCTGGGGAGCTGGCTCATCGTCGACGAGGACCGGCCGGAGCAACGGCCGCGTGCGTGGGTGAAGAAGACCGGCTGCGACGCATGGATCCTGACGTCGATCGAGAGCGATCCGCTCGAGCATGCCGCGAGCTGGAACGGCAGCTTCTTCGCCGACGCGAGCACGTATGCGGAGGCGCTCGAGCGTTGGACGAGCTACATCAGCGAGCTCGGCGCGCGCGGCGTGGGGGAGGGCGCGATCCTTCTGCACCGGAAGAACGGTCGGACGAGCGTGCGCATCGACGAGATCGACGAGGACTCGCTCGAGGAAGCCGACCAGCAGATCCGGCGCGCGTTCGCGAACCGGCGACAGTCGGCGGACGGCGTGCTCGACCTGCGCCTCGCGCGCGCGATGCCGCTGCGGCTCGAGCGTGAGCTCGGCCGGAAGTCCGCCGAGATCGTCCTCGCCGAGGGCACGTGCTCGATCCTCCCGGCCACGCCCTCGGCGGTTGAGCTCGTCGAGCGGCTGGACGGGAAGAAGACGCTGCGCAAGCTCGGCGCCGACAAGGGCGCAGTGAAGCTCTGCCGCGAGTTGCTCGGGCTCGGCGCGTTGAAGATCGTCGCCTGAGCTACTGGGATCACCGGACGAGGCAAAGCAGTGGATTGACACGATGCGCTTCGGCGCGGGTCGCAATCTCGGCTTCAGCAGGATCGTCGCGAGGAAGCCGTGACAGAACGGTAGGAGAACCCCGCGTAGGTTCGTCGGCGTGCTTGCACGCGCGGTCACGCATGCGCTCGTCGGCCTCGAGCCGCGCCGCGTCGAGGTGGAGGCTGACGTGCACGAGAACGGCTTGCCGGCGTTCGCCATCGTCGGCTTGCCCGACCGCGCCTGCGCGGAGGCGCGCACGCGGGTTCGCAGCGGCATCTTCTCGGCCGAGCTCGAGTTCCCGCGCGGGCGCGTCACCGTCAACCTCGCGCCCGCAGGGCTGCGGAAAGAGGGCTCCGGCTACGACCTGCCGATCGCGCTCGCGGTGCTCGCCGCCTCGCGGCAGATCCCGCAGGCAGAGCTGAGCCGGCACGCGGCCGTCGGCGAGCTCGCGCTCGACGGGCGCCTGCGTCGCGTCGGTGGCGTCCTTGCGGTCGCCGAGGGCGCCCGCCGCCTCGGCATCGAGTGCCTGCTCTGTCCGCCCGAGTCCGCGCCGGAGGCGGCCCTCGCCGGCGTGCGGCCCATTCCCGTCGCCCATCTGGCGGAGGCGGTCGCGTACCTGCGCGGCGAGCTCGAGCCCGAGCCGGTGGCGGCGCCCGCCGAGCTCGACGCGGCGTCGTTCCCCGACCTCGCCGAGGTGCGCGGCCAGGAGCGGGCGCGACGGGCGCTCGAGATCGCTGCCGCGGGACGGCAGAACCTCCTGCTCGCCGGACCGCCCGGGACCGGCAAGACGATGCTTGCGCGCCGCCTGCCGGGCATCCTCCCGCCGCTCGACGCCGATGCTGCCCTCGAGGTCACGCGCATCCACTCCGTCGCCGGGCTCCTGCCGCCCGAGCAGCCGCTCATGCGCACGCCGCCGTTCCGCGCACCGCATCACAGCGCCTCGACCGCGGCCATCGTCGGCGGCGGGCCGGGAATCCGGCCCGGTGAAGCGAGCCTCGCGCACGAGGGCATTCTTCTGCTCGACGAGCTCGCGGAGTTCCAGCGCCCGGCGCTCGAGGCGCTGCGGCAACCCCTCGAGGACGGAGTCGTCTGCATCGCACGCGCCGCCGGCCGCGCGGTCTTTCCGGCGCGCTTCCAGCTCGTCGCGACGATGAACCTCTGTCCGTGCGGCGCTCGCGGGGACGGCAGCGCGTCGTGCTCGTGCACTGCGCAGCGGCTCGCGTCGTATCGGGCGAAGCTGTCGCGGGCGCTGCTCGACCGCTTCGACCTCGTCGTCGCGGTGCCGCGACCGCGGGCGACCGAGCTCGCCGCGGGAGCTGCGGAGGCGTCCGCCCCGGTGGCCGTCCGGGTCGCGCTCGCGCGGGAGGCGCTGGCGATCCTGCCCTTGCGGCGCTCCGCCGACGCCGACGCGCTCCTCACACGCGCCGTCGATCGGCTGCCGCTGTCGGGACGCGGGCGAGCGCGGGTTGGTCGGGTTGCACGCACGATCGCGGCGCTCGCCGGCACGGAGGAGGTGCAGGCGGAGCACGTCGCCGAGGCGCTCGCATACCGATCGCCGCAGGAGCTCGCATGAACGAGCTCGCCCTCGCAGTGTTCGCGTCGGAGACGGGGACGCACCTCATCCGGCCGCCGAACACAGCCCGCTGGCGTGCGCACCTGCGAGCGTTCGACGCGCGCGCATACGAGCAGCTGCTCGCCGTGCGCGGCTTCCGGTTCGTGCCCGAACTGCCACCGCTCCTGCGCTCCATCCACGATCCTCCCGCCGGACTCTTCGTCCGCGGAGTCGCACCGCCGGAGCTGCTCGAGCGGCCCGCGGTCGCGATCGTCGGCGCGCGGGCGTGCTCCGGCTACGGCGCGTCGGTCGCGCGCAGCCTCGCGCGCGAGCTCGCCGCCGCAGGGCTCGTCGTCGTCAGCGGGCTCGCGCGCGGCGTCGACGGGGAAGCACATCGCGGAGCGCTCGACGCCGGAGGAACGACCGTCGCGGTGCTCGGCTGCGGCATCGACCGCGATTACCCGGCCGCGCACGCCGACCTGGCGCGACGCATCGCCGAGACCGGGTTGATCGTCTCCGAGTACGCCCCCGGCGTGGAGCCCGCGCCGTGGCGCTTTCCGGCGCGCAACCGCATCGTTGCGGGGCTCGCCGCAGCAACGGTCGTCGTCGAGGCGCGCGAGCGGAGCGGCGCGCTCATCACGGCCGATCTCGCTCTCGAGGAGGGCCGCGAGGTGTTCGCCGTCCCCGGTGAGATCACCTCGGCGCTCTCGGCCGGGACGAACGGCCTTCTGAAGCTCGGCGCTTCGCCGCTGACCTCGGCCGCGGACATCCTCTCGGCCTTCGGGATCGAGGCGGAGGCCCCGAAGGAGCGATCGCCGCTCCTCGAGCTGCTGCCGGCGACGGCGGACGAGCTCGTCCGGGCGACCGGCCGCGCTGCCTCGGAGATCGCACGCGAGCTCGTCGAGCTCGAGCTGGCGGCCCAGGTTGCCGCATACGGCGGCGTGTATCGTCCGTGTTGAATCAGCGCATCAGAGAATATGATGCTATGATGCAAGGATGCGTACGACCGTCACGCTCGATCCGGATGTCGAGGCGCAGGTGAAGCGGCTGATGGCGGAGCGCGGCCTCTCCTTCAAGGAGGCCGTCAACACGGCCATCCGTGCGGGGCTCCGGCCGCCGGGTGAGCCTTTCCGGACGCCGACGTACGACATGGGTGAGCCCTTCGTCGACCTGACGAAAGCGCTTCGTCTGGCGGGTGAGCTCGAGGACGATGAGATCGTCCGGCGGCTGGCCGCCCGGAAGTGACATGCGTGTCGTTGACGCGAACGTCCTTCTGTACGCGGTCAATCCTGCTGCCCCGCTCCACGAGCGGTCCCGGACGTGGCTTGACGGAGCTCTCAGCGGGGGCGAAATCACCGGGTTCGCCTGGACTGTCGTTCTCGCCTTCTTGCGGGTCGGAACGAGCGCGGTTGCGTTCCCGCGCCCGCTGAAGGTCGATGAGGCGGCCGGCATCGTCGAACGTTGGCTTGCGCAGCCTGCCGCCCTCCTCGTCGAGCCCACCCCGCGTCATCTGAGCCTGCTGCACGGGCTGCTCACGGAGACCGGGACTGCAGCGAACCTCGTCAACGATGCGCACCTTGCGGCGCTCGCGCTCGAGCACGGCGCGGAGATCGTTTCCTTCGATCGCGACTTCCAGCGCTTCCCCGGTGTGCGATCGTGGGTGCCGTGAACCCGTACTGGCTCGAGGATGAGACTCCGGCGCGCGTCAACGGCCGCCAGGACGGCCGCGTGGAGGTGGCGATCGTGGGCGCCGGCATCACCGGCTGCAGTGCAGCGCTCCGCCTCGCCGAGGCGGGGCTACGCGTTCGCGTCCACGACCGGCGCGCCGTGGCGGAAGGCGCGAGCGGCCGCAACGGCGGTTTCGCCCTGCGTGGCGGGGCGGCGCGGTACGACGTCGCGCGCGAGACGTACGGTGCGGACGAGTCGCGCGCGCTCTGGCGCTGGACGGAGGACACGCTCGACGAGATGGAGGAGCTTGCCGGCGACGCGTTGCAGCGGCCGGGAAGCTACCGGCTCGCCGCCGACGAGGAGGAGCGCGAGAACATCCGCGCCGAGTACGAGGCGCTGCACGAGGACGGCTTCGCCGCCGACTGGCTCGACGAGTTTCCCCGTTTCCACGGAGCGATCCATCACCATGGCGACGGCTCCATCCAGCCGGCGCGCTTCGTGCGCAGGGTCGCGTCGCGCGCCGCCGCCGCAGGCGCGGAGTTTCGCGAGCACGATCCCGTCGCCGACGTCGAAGAGCTCGACGCCGAGCGGGTGCTCGTCGCCACCGACGGATACGGCCGCGACTTGCTCCCCGAGCTCGCGGAGGCGATCTGGCCGGCG
The DNA here is from genome assembly GCA_035532535.1 of Gaiellaceae bacterium. GTDB lineage: Bacteria > Actinomycetota > Thermoleophilia > Gaiellales > Gaiellaceae > Palsa-739. The sequence goes on along the minus strand of DATKQT010000009.1, from coordinate 25,484 downwards.
CGCGGACAAGTCGTGGTGAGCGAGCCGCTCGACCGGGTGCTCTACGACCGGCCGCACTATGCGCGGCAGGGATTCGATTACTGGCAGCAACTCCCGGACCGCCGCCTGCTCCTGGGCGGGTTCCGCGACGTCTCGATCATGGACGAGCTGACCGACGTCGAGGAGACGACGCCCACCATCCAGGCCTCGCTCGAGCGCTTCCTCGGCGAGCTCTCGGGTGGGCAGGCGCGCATCAGCCATCGCTGGGCCGGGATCTTCGCCCTCACCCAGGACATGCTGCCGCTCGTCGGGCCGGTGCCCGGTCGCGACGGCGTGTGGATAGCGGCGGGGTACTCCGGGCATGGAAACGTCATGGGCTTCGGCTGCGGCAGCCTCGTCGCCGACGCGATGCTCGAGCGCGCTCCCGAGCTGCTCGGCCTGTTCGAGCCGGAGCGTCTTGCCTCATGACGGCGCCGATGCGTTTCGCGGCCGCGGGCATGAGCGTGCTCTTCGTCGCGTCCATCCTCGGCTTCTTCATGGTCCCGGGGCCGAAGCCGGCGGCGAAGCCTCCGCACGCGGCGCCGCCCTTGCCGGCGACGACGACAGTCGCAAAGCCGACACCGCCTCAGCCGACGACAACGGCCCCTCCGCCTCTGCCGCCGCCTCCGCGCGTCGCGATGTCGTGGAACAACGCGGGCGTCTTCGTGTGGCACACGCACGACGTCGATCCGACGTGGTTGGGGCAGCAGTTACGCCGTGCAGGCTTCGGCTGGGCTGCGGTCTACCTCGGCTCGGCCGGGAACGTGCAGCCCATCGATCCGGGCTGGGTCACGCGCTTCATCGAAGCGAGTGGGCTCCCGGTCGGTGGATGGAGCTCGCTTGCCGGATACCCGCATGCGGACGCGGGGTTCGCCGCCACGCAGCTGCAGCGGAACGGCCTCACGTTCTACATCGCGAACGCGGAGGTGTCCTATCAGGCGAAGCCGGGGGCGTCGCAGCAGTTCGTCACGAGGTTCCGTCAGCTCGAGCCGACGTTGACCGCGGGGTTGTCGTCGCTCTGCGACGCGCAGGGGATCGGTCTCCAGCCGTGGGCCAGTGCCGGGTTCGCGTTCCTGCCGCAGGCATACGTCAACGACTTCGGTGGATCCGTCTCGCCGGCGCAGTGCTTGCGCACGGCGGCGCCGTTCGCGTCTTCGCAGGTGCATCCGACCGTCGGGAGCTACCACGGTCAGAAGGGCTGGGTGACGCCGGCCCAGTACGCGCAACTCCTCGCGCAGGCGGGGACGACGGGCTTCTCGGTCTATCTCGCCGAGACGAACATGCCGGCCCAAAGCTGGCAGGCGTACGGGCAGGCGATCAAGACGCTGCACATTGCAGCTAGAGCGTCTTGACGTCCTGGATGAGCTTTGTGATCGATTCCTTCGCGTCGCCGAAGAGCATGACCGTCTTCGGGTTGTAGAACAGCGGATTCTCGATGCCGGCGAAGCCCGGGTTCATCGAGCGCTTGAGCACGACGACCGCTTGCGCGTCGTCGACATTGAGGATGGGCATCCCGTAGATAGGGCTTCCCTGGTTGTTGCGCGCGTCGGGATTGACGACGTCGTTGGCGCCGACGACGACAGCGACATCCGTGCGCGAGAACTCCGGATTCGCGTCGTCCATCTCCTTCAGCTGCGGATAGGGAACATTCGCTTCCGCCAGCAGCACGTTCATGTGCCCCGGCATGCGGCCGGCAACGGGGTGGATCGCGTACGTGACCTCGACGCCCTTCGCCTCGAGGAGGTCGGCGAGCTGCCGGACATCGTGCTGCGCCTGCGCGACGGCGAGGCCGTAGCCGGGGACGAAGACCACCTTGTGCGCGTAGGCGAGCATCACGGCGACGTCTTCCGCGCTCGCTGAGCGCACGGTGCCCCCGTCGCTGCCTGCAGCAACCGCTGCCGCTCCCTCGGTCACCTGCCCGAACGCGCCGAAGATGACGTTCGCGATGGAGCGGTTCATCGCCCGCCCCATCATCATCGTCAGCAGGGTGCCGGACGCGCCGACGAGCATGCCACTGACGATGAGCACGTTGTTCTCGAGCTCGAAGCCGCCGACCGCGACGGCGAGGCCCGTGAACGCGTTCAGCAGCGAGATGACGACAGGCATGTCGGCGCCGCCGATCGGGAGGACGAAGAGGACGCCGAAGAGCGCTCCTCCCGCGATGACCGCCCACAGCAACCACTGATCCTGGACACCGGCGGCGAGGACGATCCCGAGCGCGACGCAGGCGCCGAGGAGCACCAGGTTGCCGACTTTCTGGCCCGGATACGTGATCGGCCGCCCCTTGATCAGCTCCTGCAGCTTCGCGAAGGCGACCATCGAGCCCGCGAACGAGATGGCGCCGATGAGGCCGGAGAGCACAATCGCGACACTGATGTCGAGCGTCGGCTTGCCCGGCGCGGGGAGGATGCGGTGCAGCTCAGCGAGCGCGATCAGGGCAGCCGCTCCGCCGCCGACGCCGTTGAACAGCGCCACCATCTGCGGCATCGCGGTCATCTTCACCTTGCGCGCTGCGACGGCGCCTAAGCCGCCGCCGATCAGCATCCCGAGTGCGAGCGCCCACCAGCTCGTCCCGCCCGTCTTCACCCACGTGACGACGATCGCGAGGAGCATGCCGACGGCGCCGATCTGGTTGCCGCGCCGCGCGTGCGCCGGGTTGGAGAGATAGCGCAGCGCGAGGATGAACGTCACGATCGTGATCAGGTACAGCAGGTTGCTGACGTTCGTCCCCACTACTCGTCCTTCGGCTTCGGCGGCTCACGCTTCTTGAACATCTCGAGCATCCGGTCGGTGACGACGAAGCCGCCGACGACGTTGGCGGAGCCGAGGACGACCGCCAGGAAGCCGACGATCCACATGAACGGCCCTTTGTGGTTGAGCCCGAGCACGAGCATCGCGCCGACGACGACGATGCCGTGGATCGCGTTCGTGCCCGACATGAGTGGCGTGTGCAGCAGCGCCGGCACCTTCGAGATCACCTCGAAGCCGAGGAAGATGGCGAGCACGAGGATCGTCACCTCGAAGACCAAGAGCATGGTGTGGCTCATGCGGGCGCTGCCTCCTTCTTGCCGGCGACGCACGCGCCGGCGGTGATCTCGTCCGACCAATCCAGGTTCAGCTGCCCCTCGGGCGCCAGGTGCAGCAGCAGCGCCTGCACGTTGCGCGAGTAGAGCATCGACGCGTGGTACGGCATCGTCGACGGCAGGTTCGTGAGGCCGACGAGCGTGACGTTCTCGCGCACGGCGATCTCGCCCGGCACCGTGAGCTCGCAGTTGCCGCCCGTGTCGGCGGCGAGGTCGACGATGACCGAGCCGGGCCGCATCGCCTGCACCGCAGAAGCCGGGATGATCTTCGGCGCGGCGCGCCCCGGGACGGCGGCGGTGGTGATGACAGCGTCGAACTCCGAGATCCGCGCCTCGAGCGCCGCCTGCTGCGCCTGCATCTCCTCGGGCGTCAACTCGCGTGCGTAACCGCCCTCGGCTTCCGCGCCGGTGACGCCGAGGTCGAGCCAGTTCGCGCCGAGGCTCTCGATCTGCTCGCGGACAACGGGGCGCACGTCGAAGCCGGTGACGACCGCCCCGAGGCGCCGCGCGGTCGCGATCGCCTGCAGTCCTGCGACGCCTGCTCCGATGACGAGAACCTTCGCCGGCGGGACCGTTCCCGCGGCGGTCATCAGCATCGGGAAGAAGCGGGGGAGATGCTCGGCGGCGAGGAGCGCCGCCTTGTAGCCGCCGACCGTCGCCTGCGACGACAGCGCGTCCATCGATTGGGCGCGAGTGGTGCGCGGGATCGACTCCATCGCGAACGCGGTCACGCCGCGCGCGGCGATCCGCTCCACGGCCGCCGGGTCGCCAAGCGGGTCGAGGAAGCCGATCAGCAGCTGGCCGTCGTGCAGACGGGCCGTCTCCTGCTCGTCCGGCTTGCGTACCTTGGCGAGGATGTCCGCGCTCCACGCGTCGCCGAGCGGCACGCCGGCATCCGTGTACGCCGCATCCGGGAACGACGCGGCGTCGCCGGCTCCCGCCTCGACGACGACGTCGAAGCCCGCGGCCGCGAGCTTTCCCGCCGTCTCGGGCACAAGGGCGACCCTGCGCTCTCCCGGCGCCGTCTCACGCGCTACTCCGACCCGCATTGGTGCCAACTCTATTCAGGTCGGCGGCCGTGAGCGTGCGTGTGTTCCCCGATCCGCCCTCCGTAGACTGAGCCGGTGACGCACTTCATCACGAACCACGGCCTCCCGCTGCTTTTTGTGGTCGTGATGATCGAGTCGTTCGGCGTCCCGCTGCCCGGCGAGACCGCGCTGATCCTGTTCGGCGTCCTCGCCTCGCAGGGCCACTACACCATCGCGGAAGTGGTCGCGGTTGCTGCGGCAGCCGCGATCGTGGGCGACAACCTCGGCTACTGGCTGATCGGCCGCCTGGGCGGCCGCGCGCTCTTCAACCGCTGGGGCTGGCTGCGGAAGTACTCGGAGCGAGTCTTGCCTCGAGCCGAGGAGCTGATGGCCAGGCACGGCGGCAAGACCGTGTTCTTCGGGCGCTTCATCACCGTCCTTCGCTACACGGCCGCCTGGATCGCGGGTCTCGGGCGGATGCACTGGGCGCGGTTCCTCTTCTGGAACGCGGCCGGCGGCATCGCCTGGGCGGCGCTCGTCGGCCTCGTCGCGTACTACGGCGGTCAGTCGGCCGCCGATGGGATCCAGCGGTACGGGATCTACGCCTTCGGCGTGATCGCCGCTGTCCTCATTGCCGGCTGGGTGGCCACCCACTACGGCAAGCGCTGGTTCGAGCGACGCCTCTAGAGGAAACCGCGGACGCCCGCGGAACACACGTCGGGCATGCTCGCCGCGATCGTCCGTTGGCTCGAAGAGCGCGACCAGACCGAGGGCCACGGAGCGCGGGTCGCTGCGCTGGCCGAGCCCGTCGCACGGCATCTCGGCTGGACGCCGGAGCGCATTGCCGTCCTGCGCCATGCGGCACCGATCCACGACGTCGGCAAGCTCGTCGTACGCGCCGAGGTCCTGGTCAAGCCGGGCCCGCTGACGGACGAGGAGCGGGACGAGATGCGTGCGCATCCGCGCGCGGGTGCGTCGCTCGTGCTGCCGTTGCGAAACGCGCGCCACATCCTTCCGTACGTGCTGCTCCACCACGAGCACTGGGACGGCTACGGCTATCCGTGCGGCCTGCGCGGGACGGCCATCCCTGTCGAGGCAAGGCTCCTCGCGGTCGCGGATGCCTTCGACGCGATGACCTCTCTCCGCCCGTATCGCGCCGCCCGCATGCCGGGGGACGCGTTCGCCGAGCTCGCGCGCGGCGCCGGCACGCAGTTCGATCCGCAGATCGTCGAGTCGTTCTTCTCGGTCTGGCAGACCGAGGCGCTTCCGCTCGCGGTGTAGTGATGTACCTAGATCGCGGCCCAGACCTCAAGCTTCTGCCTGACGCGGGCGATCACCTCGTCGGTGAACTCGCTCGTGCCGAGCTCGCCGCCGAGATCGGGCGTGCGCGCGCCGGATGCGACCGCCTCGAGGCACGCCTCGCGCACGGCCCGGCCGGCGCGGTGACTCGCGTCGCTCCCGTGTGAGAGCAGCGCAGCGCCGGCGAGGATCATCGCCATCGGATTGGCGACGTTCTTCCCCTGAAGTGATGGCGCGGTGCCGTGCGCCGCTTCCGCCATGATCGCCGCAGGCTCGAAATCGTCCTCGAAGGCGACGAGCAGCGATTCCGATCCAGCGATCGAGCCGAAGAGCGGCAGGACGAGGTCGGAGAGGATGTCGCCGTCGCGGTTGAGCGCGGGAATGACGAGCGGCTCGCCCGTCGTCGAGAGCAGCAGCGCGAATGTCGCGTCGATCAGCTGCGGTTCGTATGGGACTTCGGGGTGACGCTCGGCGGCGAAGTCCATCTCCTCCTTGAGCATCCCCTCGTATGTCGGGCTGACCGTGTACTTCGGGCCTCCGAACACCTTGGCTCCGGTTCGGTCCGCCTGGCGGAACGCGAACTCGGCGACGGCGTGGCAGATGCGCCGCTCGATGCGCTCCTTGCGGAACGCGACTTCGTCGTCGCCTTCGCCCTCGCGCCATTCCTCGGCGCCGTAGGCGTCGCCGACCGCCATGCGGACGATCGAGATCGGCGCGTAGACGCCTGCGACCGGAACGACGCCCGGAATCCGGCGACCGGTGCGGACGATGACCTTGCCGCCGATCTCTTCGCGCAGGATGCGGTTTGGCGAGCCGACGTCGTCGCGCTGTTCCGGAGTGACGGTCGCCGCTTTCAGCCCCAGTCCGTGCTCACGGACGGCCGCTGCCGCTTCGAAGACGACCGCATTCCGCGTCGTGCGGCGGCTCTCGAGCGAGAGGTCGAATCGCGGGAACTCGAGCTCGACACCGATGACGTCGGCGGCGAGCACGCGCAGTGACTCCTCCAGCAGCTCCTGCCCGGTCTGGTCGCCCTCCAGGACGACGATGACGCTGTCGTCGCGCATCGGCGGCCAGTGTAATGCCGTTGCACAGCTGAGATGCCGACGAGAACCGGACGCAAAGGGTCGTTTCGCTACCTGGATTCCCGCGGCCGCGATATCCGCGAACCGGGGGCGATCGAGCGCTTCGAACGGCTCGCGATTCCGCCGGCGTGGAAGGACGTCTGGATCGCGTCGAGGCCGCGGTCGAAGTTGCAGGCGACCGGCTTCGACAAGGCGGGGCGGAAGCAGTACATCTACCACCCCGAGTACCGCGCCGAACAGGACCGCGCGAAGTTCGAGCGGCTGATCCGCTTCGGTGAGCGCCTCCCGCTCCTGCGCACCGCGATGGCGCAGCATCTCGACAACGACGACGAGCTCGATCGCGATCGCGTCTGTGCCATCGCGCTCCGCCTCATCGACCTCGGCTGGTTCCGCGTAGGGAGCGACCGGCACACGCGCACGTCGGGCACCTATGGCATCACGACGCTGCGCAAGCGGCACGTGTCCGTGAGCGGGCACCGTGTTCGCCTCGCCTTCGTCGGCAAAGGGCGGTCGGAAGTACGCACGTCACTCGTCGACGACGAGCTCGCCGCCGCGATCCGCGAGCTGCTCGCTGTGCCGGGCCGCGCGCGCCTCTTCCGCTACGAGCGCGAGGGCGAGCTGTACGACCTCACCAGCCGCATGGTCAACGAGTACGTGAAGACGCATCTCGGGCCGGAGTTCACGGCGAAGGACTTCCGCACCTGGGGCGGCACGCTCGTGGCCGCGATCGCATTTGCCGAGCGTGGGCTGGACGGGAAAGCCGCCGTGAACGCCGTCATGCGCCAGGTCGCCGACCGGCTCGGAAATACGCCGGCGGTCTGCCGCCAGTCCTATGTGGCCCCGGCCGTCGTGGACGCGTATCTCGCAGGCAGAACTCTGGAGGATTTCCGACCCCGCCATTTACGGGCCGCGGCGGCCCGCCAGACCGGATTGGAGCTGGAAGAGGTGGCTCTCATCCGGCTCCTGCATTTCGACTAGAATTAGGCCCATGGCACGGAAAACCGTTCTCGTTTGCGACAACTGCAGCAAGGAAGTCGAGGAGGGGAAAGGCGCGATGCTCCGCGTGACGTACACCGACGCGCGTCGCGGCTCGAAGCAGGCCGACCTCTGCGACGACTGCGCCGGCTCGATGCCCGGCCGCGCCGTCGCGCGCCGCGGGCGCAAGCCGAAGTCCGCAGCCGCCGCGTAGCTCAGGACTGTCAGAGACCGCCTCTACGATGGGGCGGTGCCGCTCAGCCTGATCGCTGGGCCTGCGAACGCGGGCAAGGTCGAGTCGCTGCTCGACCGGTATCTCGCCGCTCTCGAGCGGGAGCCCGTGCTCATCGTGCCGAACCGATCGGATGTCGAGCGCGTTCAGCGCGAGCTGCTCGCCCGCCGGCCGGCGCTGCTCGCGGGCTCGATCGGAACGTTCGACGACGTCTTCGAGCGCATCGCCTACGCCGGCGACGACGCGCGGCCGCTCGTGTCGCAAGCGCAGCGCGCGCTCCTCGTGCGCCGCGTGCTCTCCACCGCTGAGCTCGACCGCCTTGCTGCGTCCGCGCGGTTCGGCGGCTTCGCCGATTCCCTGCAGCAGGCATTGAGCGAGCTCGAGTCCGGCTTGCTCGATCCCGAGCAGTTGGATGGCGATCTCTCGTCTCTCTACGCCGCATACCGCGCCGAGCTCGACCGGCTTGGCCGTTGGGATCGCGATCTTTTGCGCCGCAGCGCGGCAGAGCGTCTTCAGTCGGAGCTCGATGCGTGGCACGGCGAGCCGGTGTTCGCGTACGGCTTCGAGGATCTCACCGGGGCGGAGTGGGCGCTACTCGAAGCGCTCGCCGGCCGCGCCGAGGTGACCGTATCGCTGCCGTACGAGCCCGGGCGTCCCGCGTTCGCGTCGTTGCGCCGGACGGCCGAAGATCTCGCACGGCTCGCCGGCGCGCGCATCGAGGAGCTGCCGCCGCGCTGGGGCGACACGGCGCAGCCGGCGCTCGCGCACCTAGAGCGCGGGCTCTTCGACGACGCACCGCCCGCGCCCGTGCCGATCGACGGCGCCGTCCGTTTTTTCGAGGGCGCAGGTGCGCGCGGCGCACTCGAGCTCGTCGGCGAGGAGCTCCTCGGCCTGCTACGCGGAGGCACGCCTGCCGAGCGCATCGGCCTCGTGTGCCCGAGCATCGAGCGCTGGCGGGCGCCGCTCGAGACCGCGCTCGGCACGCTCGGTGTCCCGTATGCCGTCGACGGCGAGGTCCGGCTCACGCAGACGCCGTTCGGGCACGCAGTCGCGTCGCTTCTGCGCTTCGCCTGGCTCGGAGGCACGCGCGGCGACCTCTTCGCGCACCTGCGCTCGCCGTTCTCGGGGGTGCCGCGCCATGCGGTCGACTTCGTCGAGGGCCGCCTGCGCGGGCGGGGTGTCCAGACGCCTGAGCGCGTTGTCGAAGAGGCGGAGAAGCTCCGCGGGTCGCCGCTGCCGGCGCTGGACGAGCTTCGCGCAGCGGACGACCCGGTCGCGGCGGCGCAGTCGCTTTCCGCCCGCATGCTGCGCCACGCGTACGGCGTCGAAGGGCCGCCCGTCGGAGAGTCGTCGCGGCTCGACCTGCGCGCGTACGAGGCGGTCACGAGGCTGCTCGCCGAGCTCGAACGGTGGCAGTCTCTCGCCGGCCCTCTGTCGCGGGACGATCTCGTCGCCGCGCTCGACCGCCAGACGCTGCGCCCGATGCGTGGAGACGAGCCCGGCCGCGTCGCCGTCGTCGATCTCATGCGGGCGCGCACGCGTCGCTTCGACGTCGCGTTCGTGCTCGGCCTGGAGGAGGGGAGCCTGCCCCGCCGAGGCGCTGCGTCTCCGTTCCTCGACGACGATGTTCGGCGCGCGCTGGACGAACGTGGCGCGCGGCTCGAGCGGCCCGACTCGGTGAGCCGCGACCGGTATCTCTTCTACACCGCCTGTACGCGCGCGTCCGAGCGTCTGTACCTCGTGCGCGAGGCGGCGACCGACGACGGCGCGCCGCGCGAGGCGAGCCCGTTCTGGGAGGAGGTGCAGACGCTCTTCGACCCGGAAGACGTGCGCCGCTGGACGCGGAGGCGGCCGCTCTCCGCTTTGACGTGGACGCTCGAGGACGCGCCGACCGAGCGCGAGCGTCTGCGTGCACTCGCTGAGCTCGCCGCGCGCGACGGCGACCAGGCAGCCTCGCTCGCCCGGGTGAACGGCTGGGACCGCAAGCTCGACCGCGCCGTCCGCGCCAATCGGCGGCCGACGCGGCTCGTCGATCCGAGCGTGCTCGAGCAGCTCGGCTCGCGGGGCACGTTCAACGTGACGGAGCTCGAGCGGTTTGCGGACTGCTCGTCCGCGTGGTTCATCGACCGGGTCATCGATCCGAAGTCGATCGACGCCGAGGTCGACCCGAAGCTGCGCGGTTCGGTCGCGCACAGCGCGCTGTTCAAGTTCTTCACGCGGCTCCCCAAGGAGCTCGGCGTCGAGAAGCTCGACGAGCGCGTCGAGGAAGGCGCCGTGCGACTGATGCGCGCCTCCCTCGACGAGGCCCTCGGCGGCGTGCGCATGGAGATGACGGAGATGCAGGCGCGTGAGCTCGACCAGACGCTGTGGCGTGACCTCGAAGCGCTGGTGCACGAGGAGTGCGCCAGCGAGCTGCAGCTCGTCCCGCGCCGGTTCGAGGTCGCCTTCGGCAGCGAGCGGGCCCCGCAGGAGCTGCAGCGCGGTCTCGACCTCGGCGACGGGATCACGCTCTCCGGGAAGATCGACCGCATCGACATCGACCCGTTCAGCGCGCGCGGGATCGTGCAGGACTACAAGTCGGGCAAGCACGCGCACTCGGCCGTCGAGATCGAGAAGGAGCTGCGGCTCCAGATCCCGCTGTACATGCTCGTGCTGCGCGACCTCGTCGGGATCGAGCCGCTCGGCGGCGTCTACCGCCCGCTCGCGGGCGAGCGGCGTGCGCGCGGACTGCTCCGCAAGGACGACGGCGAGACGCTGCCGGGCTACGTCCGCACCGACTATCTCGACGAGGACGCGTTCTGGACCGCCGTGGGGAACGCGCAGGAGACGGCGCGACGGCTCGCAGGCCGGATCCGCACCGGCGACGTCGAGCACGACCCGCGCGGCGGCGACTGTCCGCCGTGGTGCGACCTCTGGCCGATGTGCCGGGTGGACAGAGCATGAACGAGCAGCAGCTCGCCGCAGTCGAGGCGACCGGCGAGGTCTTCGTCTCCGCCGGCGCAGGCACCGGCAAGACGGCGGTGCTCGTCGAGCGCTTCGCGCGCGCCGTGTGCGACCAGGGGCTCGACGTCGACTCGATCCTCGTCATCACCTACACGCGCCGCGCGGCCGGCGAGTTGCGCACGCGCATCCGCGCCGAGCTGGCCGCGCGCGGACGGTACGATCTCGCGCGCGAGCTCGACGGCGCATGGATCTCCACCATCCACGGCTTCTGCCTGCGGCTGTTGAAGGCGTACCCGTTCGCCGCCGCCCTCGACCCGCGCTTCCGGGAGCTCGACGAGGCGCAGGGAGCGGTGCTCCGCAGCGAGGCGTTCGAGCGGGCGCTCGCCGAGTTTTGCAGCGGTGCCGAGCCCGCTCGGCTGCAGCTGCTCGCGACGTACGGCGCCGCCGGCCTGCGCCGAATGCTCACCGGCGTCTACGAGACGCTGCGTTCCGCCGGCCGCGAGCTCGTCCTCGGTGTTGGCGACCGCCCGGAGCTGGGCGAGCGCGTGGAGGAGCTGCGCGAGGCCGCGCGCTCGGTCGACCACGAGACGGCCGCGCAGCTCCTCGAGCTGCTCGAGCGCGACTCGCGGGCCGACCGGCTCATCGACCTCTCCGGGTTCCGTGTCCGCGGCGACCGCGCGGTCGTCTACGAAGAGGCGCGCAAGGCCGTCGAGCAGGCCGCGCTCGACGAGGCCGCCGGGCGCGACCGCGACCTGCTCCAGGAGTTGCTCGAACGCTTCGCGGAGGCGTACGCCGAGGAGAAGGCCCGCGAGTCCGCGCTCGACTTCGAGGACCTCCAGCTGCTTGCGCGCAACTTGCTGCGCGACGACCAGGACATCCGCGAGCGGGAGTCACTCCGCTTCCGCGCGATCATGGTGGACGAGTTCCAGGACACGAACCGGTTGCAGTGTGAGCTGATCGACCTGCTCGCGGGCGGCGGCGCCGATCTGTTCTATGTCGGGGACGAGTTCCAGTCCATCTACGGGTTCCGCCACGCCGACGTGCGCGTCTTCCGGGAGCGCCGAGCGAACGCGGCGCAGCTCCTGCCGCTGACGCTCAACTACCGCTCGCGTCCGGAGGTGCTCGCGGCAGTGAACGAGCTCTTCGGCTCGCACTTCGGCGACGAGTTCCAGCCGTTGGCCGCTGCGGCTGAGTTCCCCGACCCGGTGTTCGGCCATCCGGTCGAACTGCTCGTCACCGACAAGGCCGCGTACAAGGACACGGGCGTGCACTGGCGGCGCGCCGAGGCGCGCGCGATCGCGCGGCGCGTGCGCGAGCTCGTCGACACGGGGGCCGCGACCGCCGGCGAGATCGTCGTCCTCTTTGCGGCGGGAACCGACGCGGAGCAGTACGAGCAGGAGCTCCGCCGCGCCGGCCTGCCGACGTACCGCGCGACGGGCAAGGGGTACTTCGGCCAGCAGCAGGTCGTCGATCTACTTGCATACCTGCGGCTGCTGCAGAACCGGTACGACGACCGCGCGCTCGTCAGCGTGCTCGCGTCGCCGTTCGTCGGCGTCTCGAACGACGCACTCGTGCTGCTGCGCCGGTCGGCGTCGCGCCGCCCGCTCTTCTCCGGCATCGAGCGGTCGATGCCCCCCGGCCTGTCCGAGAGTGACGAGCGGCTCATGCGCGCGTTCCGGCAGCGTTTCGACCGGCTCTCCGCCGCGATGCCGCGGCTCCCGCTCGAGCGGCTGTGCGAGCGCATCGTCGCCGAGCACGACTACGACCTCGCCGTGCTCGCCCAGTGGGACGGCAGGCGCCGGTACGCCAACATGCGCAAGCTCGCGCGGCTCGCGCGCTCGTACGAGGAGCTGCGCGGTCCCGACGTCGAGGGCTTCGTCCGCTTCGTCAGCGAGCAGGAGGCGCTCGGCGCGCGCGAGCTCGAGGCAGTGGCGGAGGAGGAGGGAGCCGACGCGGTGCGCCTGCTCACCATTCACGCGGCGAAGGGCCTCGAGTTCGAGGTCGTCATCGTCGCCGATGCGGGCCGCGACAAAGCGCCGCCGTCGGCGGAGGAGATCCTCGCGCTCTCCGACGGCCGCTTCGGCTTCCGCGTCGCCGACCCGGTGACGACGAAGCGGCGCGGCGCGTTCGACTACGAGGAGGTGCGAGCCACGCGGCAGGAGGAGGAGACCGCGGAGCGCCTGCGCCTCTACTACGTCGCGATGACGCGCGCGCGGCAGCGTCTGATCGTCTCCGGTGCGATCGATCGCGACCGCGCGGCCGACGCGTCGACGCCGATCGGCTGGGTGCTCGCCCGGCTCGACGCCGACGAGGAACTGACCGCCTCCGGCGAGACGCCCGTGGAGATCGTCCGCGGCCACGCGCACCTGCTCGTGCGCGTCGACCGTCACCACGCCGAGGACTGGACGGAAGCGCCGCTCGCCCCTGTCGCGTCCGTGTCGGAGCCCGGGCAGCTCGAGCTCTTCGCTGTCCTCGAGGAGCTCGCGGCCGTTCCCGCGCTCGAGCTGCCGCCGCTCGTCGTTCCGCCGGACCCGCCGCTGCATCGCGTCCGCCGGCTGTCGTTCACGGCGCTCTCGACGTTCGAGCAGTGCTCGTACAAGTACTACGCGCGGTACGCGATCGGCATGAAGGAGCTGCCCGTCATTGGGAGGGGCGCTGCGGGCCTCTCCGCGACCGAGATCGGCAGCATCGTGCACGGCCTGCTGGAGGACATCGACCTCGCGGCGCCGGTCGTGCCGGCGATCGAGCTCGACCGCGCGAGCGACGAGGAGGTCGAACGTATCCGGGCGTTCGTGACGGCGTACTGCGACTCCGACATCGCGCGGCGCGTCGCGGGGCTCGCGGGCGTCCAGAAGGAGCGGCCGTTCACCTTCGAGCACGACGACGTGCTCCTGCACGGCTTCCTCGACGTCCTGCACCTGGAGGGCGGCCGGGCGCTCGTCGTCGACTACAAGACGAACCTCGTGGGCGAGGCGTCGCCGGAAGCGATCGTCGAGGAGGGATACCGGCTCCAGCGGCTGGTCTATGCGCTCGCGTGCTTCCGTGCGGGCGCGGACGAGGTGGAGGTCGTCTACCAGTTCCTCGAACGGCCGGATGCCGCCGTGTCGACCACGTTCACGCGCGGGCAGCTCGGCGAGCTGGAGGCGGAGTTGTCCGTCGCGATCGCGCGTATCCAGGCGGGCGAGTTCAGGCCCGTGCCGAGCGAGTTCGCCTGCGCAGGCTGCCCCGCGCTCGACCTCGTCTGCGCAGGGATGGGCCTCCGCGAGCCGTCGCCCGAGCTCGCCGTCAGTGCCTCGTAGCTTCGTCCGAGAGGCGCGTAAGCACGTCGGCCCCAAGCGGGAGCGGATCCGGCCGATCATCGAGCGGCTCGCGGTCGAGCATCAGGACGCCGGCATCGCGCTCACGTTTCGCAGCCCGCTCGAGCTGCTCGTGTCGGTGATGCTCTCGGCGCAGACGACGGATGTGAACGTGAACCGCGTCACAGCGACGCTGTTCCAGAAGTACCACAGACCGGAGGACTATCTGGCCGTGCCGCAGGAGGAGCTCGAGCGCGACATCTATACGACGGGCTTCTTCCGCCAGAAGGCGAAGTCACTGCGCGGCACGATGCGCATGCTCATCGAGGAGTTCGACGGCGAGGTGCCGAGCACGCTCGACGAGCTCGTGCGCCTGCCCGGCGTTGCACGGAAGACGGCGAACGTCGTTTCCGCCGAGCTCGGCCATCCCGAGGGGGTCGTCGTCGACACGCACGTGCGGCGGCTCTCGCAGCGTCTCGGGCTGACGAAGCAGGAGGACCCGGTGAAGATCGAGCAGGATCTCATGCGTCTCGTGCCGCGCGAGGACTGGGCGCGCTTCCCGCATCTGCTCATCTGGCACGGGCGGCGGGTGTGCGACGCGCGGAGGCCGCGATGTGAAGACTGTGTGCTCAATGACCTCTGCCCGTCGAGCCGTGTCTGACCTTCATCCGGCTACGCATGGTTTTGTGCTCGCTGCGGACGCCTACGAGCGCGGGCGGCCCGACTATCCCGCCGCCGCGATCGACTTTCTCGTCGACCGGCTCGACCTCCGGCCGGGCCGTACGGTTGTCGACCTCGCTGCAGGCACCGGCAAGCTCACGCGTCTGCTCGTCCCGAGCGGCGCGGAGGTGGTCGCGATCGAGCCGATCGCGGAGATGCGCGCGAAGATCGAGAACGCGCGTGTGCTTGCCGGCACGGCGGAGGCCATCCCGCTCGAGGACGCGTCGGTCGACGCCGTGACGGTTGCGCAGGCCTTCCACTGGTTCCGTCCCGAGGAGGCGTTGCGCGAGATCCGCCGCGTGCTGCGCCCCGGCGGCGGGCTCGCGCTCGTCTACAACGTGCGTGACGAGCGCGACCCGGTGCAGGCTGCGGCGAGCGCGATCATGCAGCCGCTCGAAGAGAACGTTCCTCGCCGTGGCAAGCGGAACTTGCGCGAGGTGATCGATGCCTCCGAAGCGGCGACGTTCGACCACGCGCAGCTCGTCGACGAGGACGCCTTCGTCGAGCGCTTCACCTCGGTGAGCTTCGTCGCCGCTGCCGAGGCTGAGCAGCGTGCCGAGATCGAGGCGCAGCTCCGCACTCTCGTGAACGGCGCAGACCGGCCAATCCGGCTGCCCTACGTGACCGAGGTCTACCTGGCCTTCAAGGCCTAAAGGCCGGTACTTAGTACCGGCACCGAAGTGTCACGGCCGTGCGACGGCGCCCCGGACGGCGCGACCGGTCTCGTGACACAGACGTTTGGGTACCTAGTACCGGCCGTCTTCAGTGTCAGTTGACCGACGGGTCTTCGGGGATGCGCGCCACGAGCTCGTAGATGCCGCCCTTGCGGCGGAGCACGTCCGCCCACAGCTCGTCCGGCGCCTCGGTGAAGGCGTCGTCGGGGCGCGAGGACTCCACGATCCAGTCGTCGCGACCGAGCTCGTCCTCGAGCTGGCCGGCGCCCCAGCCGGCATAGCCGGCGAAGACGCGCCGCCGGACCGTCTGCGCGGCGACGTCCTCCGGCTCGTCGAGCGCGGGGAAGCCGAGAGCGCCGAAGAGCGGCACGGCTGCGTCGTCGGGATCGAGGAACTCACCGAGCACGAGGACCGCGTTCGGCTGCACAGGGCCGCCGACCCAGACCTGCTCGCCGTCGTCGACGAGCGGCTCGAGCTGCGGGACGATCTCCGCCACGGGCGCGGGGGAGGGGCGGTTGAGCACGAGACCCGCTGCGCCCTCGTCGTTGTGCTCGGTGATCAGCACGACCGCGCGCCGGAAGTTCGGATCGACCAGGCTGGGCGATGCGATCAGCAGCTTGCCCTGGAGGGATCCGACGTCACTCATTCTCGTTTGCTGCCCCGATATGACACGACGTGAACACGCTCGACCGTGAGCATGCCTTCCTGCACCATCTCGTCGAGGAGCGGAATGACGCGGTCGATGTTCTCGGCCGTGTCGACGATCTCGATCACGACCGGCAGGTCCTCGGAGAGCCGCAGGATCCGCGACGTGTGGAGGCGCGAGTCTGCGCCGAACCCTTCGATTCCCCGCAGCGCAGTGGCGCCGGCGAGGCCCTCCTCGCGAACGCGCTCGACGATCGCTTGGTAGAGGGGCTTGCCGTGCCACGTGTCCGACTCTCCGATGAAGAGCCGAAGCAACTTGCCTTCGCCTTCGAGCTTCACAGCGCCCTCCCGGCTATCACGCCGAGATATACCGCACCGAGGCCGGCGGCCATGCTGCCGAACATGTTCGCGGCAGCGAGACCGATTGCGCCGTCCTCGGTGAGCCGGTACGTCTCGAACGAAAGTGTCGAGAACGTTGTGTATGCACCGAGGAACCCGATCGTCACGGCGCCGCGGATCCAGGCCGCAACCGTGAACTGCTCAGTCATCGCCGTGAAGACGAAGCCGAGGACGAACGCGCCCGTGACGTTGACGGCGAACGTGCCCCACGGAAATGCACCGGGCGCGCGACGGCTGATGAATCCTTCGAGCCCGTACCGGGCGAGGGCGCCGAGGGCTCCGGCGATCGCGATGGCTACGGCTGTGCGCATACGAACTCCTTGTCGTCCGTAGGAGCCATCAGCCGGTCGGCGGTTGAGAAGCGAGCTCCATCGCCCGGCCGCAGGGTACTACGCCGCGCGCGGTGTCAACGCGACGAGCAGCCCGCCGTCGTCGTCGTACGCCGGGAAGAAGTCGCCGGTGACCGGCTTCACGTGGCCGGAGCGCGCGCGCAGCTGCAGCGGCTCGTTCAGCCGCCGCACGCCCCACTCGAGCGCGAGCTTTGCCGGGTTCTTCGCCTCCTCGAAGCCCGCGAGGCCGAGGCTGTCGACGAGGTCTGCGCCGATGAGGTCGTTGTCGCCCCAGCCGGTCAGCTCGTACACACCGCGCCCGACGGCGAGGATCCGCGCTTCCTTGTCGCACACGACGAACCCGGTGCCCGGCGCCGGGTAGTAGTCGTCGAGGAGCTCGAAGAGGAAGCCGAAGCCGCAGTGGTGGCACGAGACCGGCTCGTCGAACAAGCCCTCCATCCGGTCGGAGTCCATCGAGCGCTCCTTGCAGTTCGGGCAGATGAAGTACGGCACTGTCTAAGGCTAACCACGGGGGTGGGCGTCGACGCGCAGCACCCAGGCGCGCAGGGGCGAGTCGTCGCGCAGCGGCTGGTACTCGGCGAGGACCCGGTGGAACAGCTCGTCGTCGTCCGGCAGCAGGCCGAGGACGGCGTACTTGAGGAACGGGAAGGCGGTGACGTCGGCGAGCCCGTAGTCGCCGAAGAGGTAGTCGCGACCCTGCAGCAGCGCCTCGAAGATCTCGACGTGGGCGCGCATCTCCGCCGCCAGGGCGTCGCCGGCGCCGTGGTCGGCGATCTCGTTCGGCGCGCGCTTCCAGACCCGGTTGAACCAGTCGGCGAAGACCCGCACCTCGGCGCGGCGAGCGGGGTCGCGCGGAAGCAGCGGGGGGTCGGGGTAATGCGCCTCGAGCCAGTTAAGGATCGCGGGTGAGTCTGCGACGACCTCGTCGTCCGCCACGAGCACGGGGACGAGCCGTTGCCCGCTCACGGCTTCCAGCGGCGAACGGTCGTCCGGATCGACGTCGACCCACTCGATCGGAACGCCTTTGTGCCCGGCTGCGAGCGCGACCCGCTCGACGTTGGTCGAGAACGGGATGCGGTAGACCCGGATCAGATCCATCTCTTGCGGCGGAAGAACCAGAGCTGGATCAGCGTCGTCCCGACGATGATGCCCCACGAATACGCGTAGCCGTAGTGCCAGTGCAGCTCGGGCATGTGAATGAAGTTCTGTCCGTACACGCCGACGACGAAGGTCGGGAACAGCACGAGGGAGGCGATCACCGTCAGCACCTTCATGACTTCGTTCTGGTCGTTCGCGATCTTGGATTGGCTGTAGTCGCGCACGCTCGAGAGAAGGTCGCGCGAAAGCTCGAGCCCGTCGAGCGCGCGCATCAGCTTGTCGTACGCCGCGTTGAATGCGACCTCGACGTCCTTCGGGAAGACCTCGGGACCTTCGTCGACGTCGACGACGTCGTCGGTCACGCGCCGTACCGCGTCGCGCATCGGCGCGAGCGTCCGCCGGATGTGCAGCAGGTCGTGGCGCAGCGACGAGATGCGCGCCCGGGTCATGCTCGCGGGCTGGTCCTCGACCTTGTCCTCGAGCTCGTCGATCTCCTCATCGAGCGCGTCGACGAGGTTGAGGTAGCGCTCGGAGATCTCGTCGACGAGGCGGTACACCATCATTCCGGTGGAATCTCCGTCCTTGACCGCCTGCTTCACGATCGCGACGTCGCACGCGGCCCGGTTACCCGGCGGCGTCTTGCGCACGGTGAGCAGCGCGTCATGCGTGATGACGAGGTCGATCTCCTGGTAGAAGACGTCGTCCTCCTCGGGCAGGGCGACCGCGACAAGGAAAACGCCGAAGATGTAATGCCCGTGGCTCTGCAGCGTCGGGCGCGGCTCGTCCTCGTGCTTGGGCGGAGCGAGCAGAAGCGCGACGGCAGACTCCTCGAGGCCGCTTGGCGCGTGTTTGCGAAGCTGCTCGGCGTCGGGGTCTAGGAGGTCGATCCAATTCGCGGCCACGGCGCCGCGTTTCGACGTGGGGCGGGTTAGACCTTCGCGGTCAGCGCCGTACCGGGTTGCCCTTCCAACGCTGAGAGATACCGCTCGGCGTCGAGGGCGGCCATGCAGCCGGAGCCGGCCGCGGTGACCGCCTGCCGGTAGACGTGGTCCTGGACATCGCCTGCGGCGAACACGCCGGGGATGTTCGTCTCCGTCGAGTGCGGCTTCGTCACGAGATAGCCGGCCTCGTCGTGGTCGAGCTGATCGAGGAAGAGCGCCGTCGTCGGGTCGTGGCCGATGGCGACGAACACGCCGTCGGTCTTCAGCTCGGAGACGCCGCCGGTGACCGTGTCGCGCAGGATGACCGCCTCGACCTTCGCGTCGCCGAGGATGTCGTCGACGGCGGCGTTCGTGATGAACGCGATCTTGGGGTTGGCGCGGGCCCGGTCGAGCATGATCTGCGAGGCGCGGAACTCGTCGCGCCGGTGCACGACTGTCACCTTGGTCGCGTAGCGGGTGAGGAAGTTCGCCTCCTCCATCGCCGAGTCGCCGCCGCCGACCACGACGAGCTCCTTCTCCTTGAAGAAGGCGCCGTCGCAGGTGGCGCAGGCGGACACGCCGCGGCCCTGGAAATGCTGTTCGCGCGGGATCCCGAGCCAGCGCGCGGTCGCGCCGGTGGCGACGATGACCGCGTGGGCGCTGTACTCCTCGTTCTCGACCCAGACCCGGAAGGGGCGCTCCGAGAAGTCGACGTGGGCGACGTCGTCGGTGATGAACTCCGAGCCGAACCGTTCCGCCTGCCGGCGGAACTCGGCCATCATCTCCGGCCCCATGATCCCGTCGGGGTAGCCGGGGTAGTTCTCCACGTCGGTGGTGACCATCAGCTGGCCGCCCCAGTTGAAGCCCTCGATGACGAGCGGCGCCAGGTTCGCCCGGGCCGCGTAGAGGGCTGCCGTATACCCGGCAGGACCGCCTCCGATGATGATCAGCTCACGTGTCTCGCTCATATCCGTCCTTCGCTCAAGAGGTGTGCTCTCTATTAAACGAATTCGGCCGGTTGGACGTTCCCGGCTCCCGGAGGTTGTGCGGTCCGGCTCGATCCGGCCCTAGGCCGCGTCGAGCGCCCGGACGGGGGCGGCGGCCGGAAGCTCGGCCTGCTCGTCCGCCGCCTGGTCGAGCTTCGTCTCGAACCGGTCGAGGCGCTTCTCGGCGTCGACGTACTTGCTGCTGGCCCGCGAGAGGTGCGTGCCGACGAGGTCGAAGTCTTCCCGGAACTTCCCGAAGTCCTTCTGGAGGGCGGCGCAGTACCGCATGACCTCTTCGGCCCGCTGCTCGATCTGCATGCCCTTCAGGCCGAGGACGATCATCTGGAGGTAGGCGGTGAACGTCGTCGCCGACACGGGGAAGACCCGCTTCCCGTGCGCGTACGTGAGGAGCGCGCCGGTCTTGCCGGAGATGAGCTCGTAGTGGATCGTCTCGGCGGGGAGGTACATGAACGCGAGGTCGAAGGTGCCGTGGTCCGGGCGGATGTACTTCGACGCGATGTCGTCGATGTGCTTCTTGACGTCGCGCGCGAACGCCTTCTCGTGCAGTTCCCGCTCGGCGTCGTCGCCCGCCGTCGTCATGCGCTCGAAATTGTCGAGCGGGAACTTCGCATCCACGGGGAGCAAGAGGCCGGCCGCGCGGATGACCGCGTCCACCCGGTCGCCGCCCGGGAACGTGTACTGGATCTCGTAGGCGTCGCGCGGTAGCCGGTCGCGGAGCAGGTTTTCGAGCAGCAGCTCGCCGAAGCCGCCGCGCGCCTTCGGAGGCCGCAGCGCCTGCTCGAGGCGGCCGAGGTCCTTGGCGCGCTCGTTCATCTCCGCGGTCGCCCGCGTCACCTCGCCCAGGCGCTCGTGGATCTTCGTCGCCGTCTGACTGCTGCTCGCGAGCCGCCGGTCGAGGGTCTCGGTCACGTCGGCGAGCCTCCGGTCGACGTCGGCGTTGCGCTCGCTGAGCTGTCGCGTCGTGTCGTCGCGTAGCGCCGCGAGCTGGCTTGCGATGAGCCGCGGGAGCACGAGCGCCGCAGCGATGACGGCGAGCACGACGAGGATGAGGAGTCCGATGACCACCGGGCCAAAGAACGCTAGAGGCCGGGTCGGACGGACCAGAGAAATGCCGGCCCCAACCAACCCGAAGGTCCATCGGAACCGGCTTGCAAAGCCTATGCGCGGCGACGGCCGGCCGTCAAGGAGGAAAAGCCCGCTATTTGCGGGTTCGTGCCCGGCTTACGCCAGGGCGTCGATCGCGGCGAAGAACGCTGACTCGGTGGGCACGCCTTCCCCGTAGAACTTGAGCGGCGCGCCGCTCTTGTTCAGGAACAGCGTCGGCGTCCCGTTCACCTTGTTCGCGGTTGCGTCTGCGTCCACGCCGGAGGCGGCCTTCTTCACCGCGGCGGAGCTCCGCGCGGCGAAAAGTGGGTCGATCTTCAGGCCGGGGACGCTGACCGCGATGTTGTAGAGCATCTGGTCGGTCAGCCAGCCGGTGTTCTCCGTGCCCTGGTTGTCGTACAGGTTCTCGGAGAAATTGAACGCCTTGTTCTGCTTCGCGGCGGCGATCGTCGCCGCCTGGCCGCGGATCGAGTCGGGACCGATGAAGGCCCACGCCTTCATGACCACCTTGACCTTGCCGGTGCGCACGTACTTCGTGACGAAGTCGGGGAAGACCGTCGTCTCGAACTGCTGGCAGACCGGGCACTGGAGGTCGATGAACTCCGTCAGCGTCACCGGGGCGAACGGCGAGCCGAGCGTCATCCCGTTCTGCGGGATGCCCTTGAAGAGCGTCTCGACCTGAGAGGCGCCCGGGAGCCCGTTCGCGAGACTGCCGACCGCGGCGTGGTTCTTCGGGAGCCCGCCGCCCTTGCCCCCGCCGCCGAGGACGACAGCGAGGACGATGACGACCGCGATGACGGCCACGACGCCGCCTCCGATGGCGAGCGCCCGCGGCGACGCCTGGCGCCCGCGTCCGCCCACCGAGCGGACCGGCGGCGGAGCCTTGACCGACGCTGTGCGCCGAGCCTCTCTGCTCTTCTTCCCGCTAGGCACCGGCGGGAAGGGTAGCTGGCTCTTCGCTGCCGCCTGCCGCCGCGAGGGCTAAGAATCCGATGAGGAGCAGGAAGCCGCTGAGCGCGATCGTCGGGATCGTGACGTAGCCGAACTCGTTGATCCATTTCACCGTGCAGCCGGCTCCGACCTGGCAGGCCGCGGGGGTCGAGACCCAGTGGTTCTCGACGAGGATGTGGTAGACGGAGATGCACGCGCCGATGAGCGGGAACGGCAGGAAGTAGCGCACGACGCGGTTGTCGCCGTGCCACGCGGCGAAGAGCAGGAGGAGCGACAGCGGGTACATGCAGATGCGCTGGAACCAGCACAGGTCGCATGGCACGAAGCCGGCGATCTCGGAGAAGAAGAGGCTCCCGCCGGTGCCGAGCGCGGCGACGACGAACGCGGCCCAGAGCTCGTAGCCCCAGAGCGCCGCCCGCAGGCCGCGCAGGGGCGCGCGCACGCCCACGAGGGCGAGGAGGCCGATGAGCGCCAAGGCGCCGGCGATCGCCTCCCCGGCGACGGCGAGCACGGCGAAGGCGACGATCGTGTCGTGGGTCATGGCGAGACCTTGCCACAGCGCTACGCTCCCGGCGCCGGGGTGGCGGAACTGGTCAGACGCGCCCGACTTAAAATCGGGTGCCTTCGGGCATGCGGGTTCGAGTCCCGCCCCCGGCACCTCACTACACTGCGCGCGTGGCAAGCCTGGAGGCATCGCCGCTCGAGCGCCCACTCGAGTGGGACACGCCGCTCTTCCTCATGGCACGCGCGCAGTTCGAGCAGGCGCTGCCGCACGCTGACGTCTCGCCCATGGTGGCCGAGCGCCTGAGCTTCCCCGAGCGCGCCCTGATCATGAGCGTCCCTCTCCGCCGGGACGACGGGAGGTGGCAGGTCTTCGCCGGCTACCGCGTCCAGCACTCGACCGTCCTCGGCCCGACGAAGGGCGGCATCCGCTACGACCCCGAGGTCTCGCTCGGCGAGTGCGCCGCCCTCGCATCCTGGATGACCTGGAAGTGCGCGCTGCTCCGTCTCCCGTACGGCGGCGCGAAGGGCGGCATCCGCTGCGACGCGCACGGGCTCTCGCAACACGAGCTCGAGCGGCTCACACGGCGCTTCACCTCCGAACTGTTCGCGGCCATCGGCCCGCAGGAGGACATTCCCGCGCCCGACATGGCGACGAACGAACAGACGATGGCGTGGATGATGGACACGTACTCGACCCAGATCGGCTACGCCGTCCCCGAGGTCGTGACGGGAAAGCCCATCTCGATCGGGGGCTCCGTCTTTCGCCGCGAGGCCACCGGCGCAGGCGTCGTCATGTGCACCGAGCGTGCGTGCGAGCGGATGGGCCTCGATCTCTCCGACCAGCGCTGCATCGTCCAGGGCTTCGGCAACGTCGGCGGCGTCGCCGCCACCGAGCTGCACGGCCGTGGCGCGGCCGTCATCGCCGTCTCCGACGTTTCCGGCGGCGTGTACGCGCCCGGCGGGCTCGACATCCCAGAGCTGCACGCCTACGCCGCAGAGCACGGCTCGCTCGCCGGCTACGACCGCTGCGAACGCATCACGAACGAGGAGCTGCTCGAGCTGCCGTGCGACATCCTCGTCGTCGCCGCGCGCGAGGACCAGATCACAGGCGAGAACGCAGGCCGCGTGCACGCGAAGCTCGTCGTCGAGGGAGCGAACGGGCCGACGACGCTCGAGGCGGATGCGATCCTCGCCGAGCGCGGCATCCCGATCGTCCCGGACATCCTCGCGAATGCGGGCGGCGTCACCGTGTCGTACTTCGAGTGGGTGCAGGACCTCGGCCGCCTCTTCTGGGATCGCGACGAGATCCGCATCAAGCTCGCGGACAAGATGGCGGATGCGTTCGACCGCGTGTGGGCGGTCGCCGACGAGAAGTCGGTCACCTTCCGGCAGGCGGCGATGGTGGCGGCGATCCGCGAGGTTGCGGGCGCGCTCGAGTCGCGGGGGATCTACCCGTGAGCGTCATCCGCGATGCGATGGTTCCGGAGCCGACGACGCTCTCCGACCAGGCGAGTGCGCAGGACGCCGGCCGCTGCTTCGCCGACACCCCGGAGATGCGCGCCGTGTTCGTCTCCTCCGACGACGGCACGCTCGTCGGCGTGATCACCCGCAAGACGCTCGTGCGCGAGGTCGTCGCGGCAGGTCTCGATCCGCGCGAGGTCGCGCTCCGGGACATCGCCGAGCCGCCGCACTACACGCTCGACGCGTCGCTGCCGCTCGACGAGGGCTTCCGGACGTTGGAGGAGCTCGATCTCGAGCGGGTACCCGTGGTCGAGGGCGGAAGGCTCGTCGGCGTCCTGTCACGCGCGGTTGTGCAGCGGCGCCTCGCCGAGGACGAGCCGCCCGCGGTCGAGGTCGGCTAGCAACAGGTGTACGCGCCCGGGGGCGCGTCGCCCTCGACCGGCTCAGGCAACTCTGCGGCTGCGAGCGCGACCCCGTCGAGGAGGTCGTGCTCGCTCACCTCGATCGCGTCGAGCGCGTAGGCGTCGAGCACGGCGACGAGGATGGCGGCGCCGGCAACGATCACCGGCGCGCGCTCCGGCTCCATGTGCGGCAGGACACGCCGCTCGGCGACGGTCATGCCCGCGAGCCGCTGAAGTTGTTGACGCGCGCGCACGCGCGAGAGCTCGTGGCCCTGCACGTGCTCGGTGTCGAAGGCCGCGAGCTGCGTCACGGTTCCTGCGACGCCGATCGCCGCGCGCGGCGACAGCTGCGGCAGGAGCGCGTGCGCTTCGGCGCTGCACCGTTCGACGTCCTCGCCATATCTCTCGGTGAAGCGAACGGATCCCATCGGCAGGCTGACGTGGAAGTCGTCGAGGATGAGCTCGGTCGAGCCGCCGCCGATGTCGAGCACGAGCGTGCCGGGCGGAGGATCGACGCCGCGCCGCGTCAGCTCGGCTTCCTCGTCGCCGGAGAGCAGCTGCGTGACGAAGCCGTAGCTCCACTCCACTTCGCCGAGGAAGGCTTCGCCGTTCTCGGCGTCGCGCACCGCGCTCGTCGCGGCGGCGAGTGTCCGCTCGGCGCCGAGCGACTCGAGCGTGCGCCGGTAGTCGGCGAGGACGTTGCGCACGCGCGCGATCGGGAGGGGGAGGAGGCGGCCGCGCTCTTCGACGCCTTCGCCCAGCCGCGTGATGCGCGACTCGCGGTGGAGCTCCTCGACGCGGCCGTCGGCGACGTCGGCGACGAGCAGCCGCGTCGTGTTCGTTCCAAGGTCGACCGCTGCGACTCTCACTTGCGCGGGATGAGTGCTGTGAAGCTCGTCGCCTCTGCGAAGGCCTCGCGCAGAACGGTCATCCGGGCCAGCGAGCTGCGCAGCGAGGCGACGCTGCGGTCGAGCTCCTCCGTGTCGGTCGCGCGCTCGAGCTTCGTCACCGTCGCCTCGCCGAGGTCGGCGAGCCGGTCGAGCTCCCGCGCCACGTGCCGGCGCAGCCGCTTGACGCTCCGCCACGCCTGCAGGAGCCGTACGGCGAACAGCACGAGCCCGGCCAGGGCGGCGAGCACACCGACGGCCAAAGCCGCATAGATGAGCCAATTCCCCATCGAGCGGATCGTAACGCGGGTGCTAGAATTCACTCTCGCGACGCGGGGTGGAGCAGCCAGGTAGCTCGCCGGGCTCATAACCCGGAGGTCGCAGGTTCAAATCCTGCCCCCGCTACT
>DATKQT010000008.1:0-31139 GCA_035532535.1 Gaiellaceae bacterium | reverse complement strand
CGAGGCAGAAGCGGAAGAACACCTTCAGCGCGGCGACGGTGCGTGTCTGGCTGCCGACCGCCGGCCGCGTCTCCGCCTCCTTCGCGAGGAACGCCCGAAGGTCTGGCGCTCGCACCACGGCCAGCTCCTCGATCCCGCGTTCGCGCAGGAAGGCCACACAGGCGCGCACGTCGCGCTCGTAGGCCCTGCAGGTCGTGTCCGCAAGCCGCCGCTCCAGACGGCAATACGTGAGGAAATCGGCGAGTTCGTTGTCCATCGATCCTCCTTTGGGCAGGCCGAGGGCTGCTACTCCCAGGAGCGCTACGGCAATCCGGCTTACAGGCCTGCTACGGAAAAAGCCCTGGAAACGGGGCTTTTTCTACGATGACGCCGATGGCGTACGAGACCCTCGCGCCGATGCCAATCCCCATGCGCTGGCTCGTGCCGCCGGTGAGCTGTCACGCGGACGGCTCGACGCTGTCGCTCGTCGCAGGAGGCCGTACCGATTGGTTCGTCGATCCGTCCGGCGAACGCGAGCCGGTGCTCAGCGGCCCGGCGCTCGTCGGAGACGCAGCGGGTGACTACCTCCTGAGCGCACGGGTGGGCGTTCGCTTCGAATCGACGTTCGACGCCGGCGCCCTGATGCTCTACGCCTCGGAGAAGCTCTGGGCGAAGCTCTGCTTCGAGTTCTCACCCGACGCGGAACCGATGGTCGTCTCGGTCGTGACGCGCGGCGCCTCGGATGACGCGAACGGCTTCGTCGTCACGGGTGATGCGATCTGGCTGCGCATCGCCCGACTCGGGCCGGCGTTCGCCTTCCACGCGTCGACGGACGGGCGCCTGTGGCGCCTCGTCCGCCACTTCACGCTGGGCGACGACGTGGGGCCGGCAGTCGGATTCGAGGCGCAGTCACCCATGGGCGAAGGCTGTGCGGTGACGTTCGACGACATCCGCTTCGAGGGGGTGCGACTTGGAGAACTCCGCGACGGCTCATGACGTGACCACCTCGTTGACGAGGACGCCGATGCGCTCGATCTCCACCTCGACGGTGTCACCGTCCCGGAGGTAGCGGCCGTCGGGCCGGCCGAATGCGACACCGGGCGGCGTGCCGGTCGCGATCACGTCGCCCGGCTCGAGCGTGACCGTCTCGGTCACGTAGGCGATGAGCTCCGCGACGCCGAAGATCATGTCGGCGGTGGAGGCGTCCTGCACCGTCTCGCCGTTCACGCGGCACTGGATGCGCAGTGACTGGGGATCGCCGATCTCCTCGCGCGGCACGATGCGCGGGCCGATTGGGCAGAACGTGTCGATCGATTTCGCTCGTGTCCACTGCCCGTCTGCGAACTGGAAGACGCGCGCCGACACGTCGTTGAGGCATGTGTATCCCTCGACCGCTTCGAGCGCGTTCTCGACCGAGACGTGCTTCAAGCGCGAGCCGATGACCGCGGCGAGCTCGGCCTCGTAGTCGACCTGCTCGACGCCGGCCGGGATGACGATCGGCTCGCCTGACGCGATCACCGCGCTCTGCCACTTCGCGAACAGCAGCGGCCGCTCCGGCAACGCGAGATCGACCTCGCGCGCATGGTCGACGTAGTTGAGGCCGACACAGACGATCTTCATTGCTGCGAACCTATACGCATGAGGCTCGCAGGCAAGGTCTGCATCGTCACCGGTGCCGCGTCCGGGATCGGCCTCGCGAGCGCCGAGCTGTTCGCCAGCGAGGGCGCGACGGTCGTCGCGGCCGATCTCGAGGGCACGCCCTACCGCGTCGACGTCGCCGACGAAGCGGAGACGCTCGCCCTCACGGCCGCGGTCGTCTCCGAGCACGGCCGCATCGACGTCCTCTTCAACAACGCCGGCATCGCCGGGGTCGGCGACGTCGAGGAGACGAGCCTCGAGCTCTGGGAGCAGGTCATGCGTGTGAACGTGCGCGGCGTGTTCCTCATGTCGCGCGCCGTCGTCCCGACGATGATCGCGCAACGATCCGGCTCGATCGTGAACATGTCGTCCGCGATCGCGGAGACGGGTCTCGCGCGGCGCGTCTCGTACGCCGCGTCCAAGGGCGCGGTCCTTGCGCTCACGAGGTCGATGCAGGTCGACCTCGCGCCGCACGGAGTGCGCGTCAACGCGCTGCTGCCTGGCACGATCATGACCCCGTTCGTCGAGCGCTATCTCCAGGAGTCGTACGCCGACCCGGAGGAAGGCCGTCGCTCGATCCGCTCGCGCCAGCTCGGCGGAGAGCTCGGCACGCCGGAGGACGTCGCGTACGCCGCGCTCTACCTCGCGTCCGACGAGTCTCGCTTCGTGCTCGGCTCGGGGCTCGTCGTGGACGGAGGGCTCAGCGCCGGCAAGTAGCTACGCCTTCGCATAGGTGAGGATCGCGACGCCGGTATCCGTCCTGACGGTGTCGATGAGGCGCAGGCCGATCGTGGACGCAAGACCCTGGAACAGCTTCTTGCCGGAGCCGACGAGGACCGGGTGCACCATCAGCCGGTACTCATCGATGAGGCCGTGCCGGGTGAGCTCGTCGACGACGTCGCCGCTCCCGTAGATCAGGAGCTCGCCACCGGTCTCGTCCTTGAGCGCGGCCACCTCGGTCGCGAGGTCGCCCTTCAGGATGGTCGCGTTCCATTCGCCCTGCTCGAGCGTCCGCGACGCGACGAACTTGGGCATGCTGTTCATCTTCTTGCCGAAGTCGCCCGTGCTCTCCTCCATGCCGGGCCACGCGGCGGCGAAACCCTCGTAGGTCACACGCCCGAGGACGAGTGCGTCGCTCGAGTACAGGTACTCCGCCTGCATGTCGGCGAGCTGGTCGTTCCAGTACGGGCCGGTCCAGGCCGGCTCCGCGACGACGCCGTCGAGCGAGACGTACACGGCGAGTTTCAGCTTGCGCATTGTGTGCCTCCGGCTTGGTGTCGATGGTATGACGATGCTGAAGGTCGCAACTCATCGTTTGCGGGTCTGTAACCGCGGGCATCGGCACAATGGACGAATGCTGCGGGGAGCATTGCTGACGTCGGTCCTGGCGCTCATGGTGCCGGGCGTCGCACAAGCGTACGGCTGGCCGATCAAGCCGTTCGACCGGATGCACGCGATTCGTGGGACGCTCGACGACCCGCGCTTCCACGTCGCCCCCAACCTGACGTGGACGGGCTCATTCCACTTCGGTGTGGACATCGCCGCGCCCGACGGCACCCCCGTCTATGCCGTCGAGCCCGGGATCGTGGTGCGCGGCCCCGACTCTGTCGACCTCCGCCGGCCGAACCGGCGCGGGTTCGCCTACTGGCACATCCGTCCGGTGGTGAAGACGGGGACGCACGTGCGCCTGCATCAGCTCCTCGGGTACATCCTCCCGGGCTGGGGCCACGTGCACTTCGCCGAAAGCGTCGCCGGGCGGTATCGCAACCCGCTGCGTCACGGCGCGCTGACGCCCTTCCGGGAGTTGAACGCGCCGGTCGTGGACGCGATCTCCGTCGCCCGCATCGAGGACCACGTGCTCCAGGCCGAGGGGCCGGACGTGAGCGGGACGGTCGCGCTCATCGCCGACGCCTATGAGCTTCCCTCCATCGAGCCGGCGCCGCCGTGGAACCGCGCGCGACTCGTCCCGAGCGTCGTCCGCTGGCGGCTCATCCCCGAGAACGGCGATCCGCCGTCGGCATGGCACACGGTCGCCGACTTCCGATACAGGCTCTGGCCCGCGTCGCTCTATGCGTCGATCTACGCGCCGGGGACATACCAGAACAAGGCGAACCGTCCCGGCGACTACCGCTTCTGGCTCACGCAGTCGCTCGACACGACGTCGCTCGCAAACGGCACGTACTGGATCGACGTCCAGGCTGCGAACCTCGCCGGCGCATTCGGCGAGAACACGCTCGCGATCACCGTCGCCAACTAGGATCTCTTCGTGACCGACGCGTTCGACGAGCTGCGCGAGCTGGGTGCGGCCGCGCCCCCTGCGCCGGCTGCGATGGACACCTACCTCGCCAAGGTGCACGAGCGTGCGTACACCGTCGTCGACCGCGACGTCGAGGAGATGAAGGAGGCGGGCATCTCCGAGGACGAGATCTTCGAGCACACGGTCGCCGCCGCAATGGCCGAGGGCCTGCGCCGCCTCGAACGCGCCGAGGCGGTGATCCGGTGAGGCTCGCAATCATCGACGGCGGCCACGCGCCGGAAGAGGCCGCGATGCTCGCGATGATCCGCGAGCGCACCGGCAACGAGCCGCTCGGCGTCGTCAAGACGCTGCTCTACCGTCCCGAGCGGTTCGGGCGGCCGTTCTCGGACTCGCTCGACCACGTCATGCGTGGCCCGTCCGAGTGGAGCGCCGGCGAGCGAGAGCTGTTCGCGGGCTTCACGTCCCTGCTCAATCAATGTCCCTTCTGAACGGGCTCCCACGGCGCGGTCGCGTCGTATGCGCTCGGCGAGGACGTGTGGGACGCGGTCGTCGCCGACTGGCGCGCCGCGCCGCTCCGGCCCGAGCTGCACGCCGCGCTCGCGTTCATCGACAAGCTGACGCTGCGGCCCGACGAGCTGACCGAGGCGGACGCCGAAGCGGCATACGCCGAGGGCGTCTCGCGGCAGGCGTTGCTCGATGCGGCCGCCGTCTGCTCGATGTTCAGCATGATCGTCCGCCTCGCCGACTCGTTCGGCTGGGACGTCCCCGAGTGGGATCGCCTGCAGGCGCGCGCCCCGGCGATGCTCGACGGCGGCTACGCCATCACGGCGATGCGACAGCGCTGAGCGCGGGGTAGAGCTTCCGAAAACGCGCGTAGCCGGCGTCGTAGTCCCATTCGGGCTCGATGCGACGGCGGGTGCGCACACAACGCGCGACCGCGTCGTCTGCGTCGGCGAAGACGCGTGCGCGCACGCCGGCAAGGAGCGCCGCGCCGAAGGCGGAGCCCTCTTCCGACTCGGTCAGCTCGAGCGGCAGGCCGAGCACCGACGCGACGATGCGGAGCCAGAGCTCGCTCCGTGCACCGCCGCCGGAGATGCGGGCCGACTCCGGTTGTGCGCCCAGCTCGCGGAGGAGCTCGAGCGAGTCGCGCAGGCCGAAGGCGACGCCTTCGAGCATGGCGCGCCAGAGCGCGCCGCGATCGTGTCGCGCGGAGAGCCCGGTGAACGCGCCGCGCGCGTCCGGATCGGGATGAGGGGTGCGCTCGCCGGCGAGGTAGGGAGCGAAGAGCAACCCTTCGGCGCCCGGCTCCCAGCCTTCCGCTTCCGCGTCCAACTCGGCGAGGCCGGCGCCGAGCACGCCGCGCAGCCAGGCGGCCGACCCCGCTGCGCTGAGCATCACGCCCATTGCGTGCCACGTGTTCGGAACGGCGTGGCAGAAGACGTGCAGCCGTGCCTGCGGATCGTGCGTGTACGACGGCAGCGCGGCGAAGACGACGCCCGACGTCCCGAGCACGACCGACACCGGTCCCGGTCGCGCGATCCCGACGCCGAGCGCCGCCGCGGCTTGGTCGCCGGCGCCCGCGATCTCGGTCGACTCGTGCGACTCCGGCAGCCACTCGACCGGGATGTCGAGCGCGGCACACACCTCCTCCGACCACGCGCGCCGGCGGACGTCGAACAGCACGGTCCCGGACGCATCCGCGGCGTCGATCGCGAGCTCGCCCGTGAGCCGGTAGCGCACGTAGTCCTTCGGAAGGAGGATGTGCCGGATCCGCGCATACACCTCCGGCTCGTGGCGGCGGAGCCAGAGGAGCTTCGGCGCCGTGAACCCCGTCAGCGCGCGGTTGCCCGTCAGCTCGATCAGTCGCGCGAGGCCGACTCGCTCCTCGATCTCCGCCGCCTCGACGGCGGTGCGTTGGTCGTTCCAGAGGATCGCCGGCCGCAGCACGCTTCCGTCGGCGCCGAGGATGACGAGGCCGTGCATCTGTCCCGAGAAGCCGACAGGCCCTTCGGGCAGCCGCGCGAGACAGTCCTCGGCGGCACGCCACCAGTCCTCTGGGTCCTGCTCCGACCAGCCGGGATGCGGACGCGAGAGCGGATAGTCCGCCGTCGCGGTCGCAAGCACGCGTCCGTCCGCGTCGATGGCGACGCCTTTGACGCCGGAGGTGCCGACATCGAGACCTACAAGAGCGTCAGGCACCGAGTGCGGCGTAGACGAGCTCGTACGCGCGCACCGCGTCTTTGTCCTGCTGGGCGGCTCGTAGCTCGGCTCCGTCGACCTTGGCGGCGATGCCGTCGATGAAGTTCCATTGCAGGACGGAGCGCTTGACGGCGCCGACGGCGTCTTCGGTGTACGGGTACAGGTCGAAGCCGAGCCGTTCACCGTTGTCGCCGTAGCCGGCGCGGCGCAGCTCGATCGCGAGCTCGAGCGTCTCCATGAACGCGGTCGCTCCGACCATGTTGTCGTCGTCGAACGTGCCCCAGCCGGAGTTCGCATGCTGATGGCCGAGCAGCCCGTCCGCGGCCAGCAGGGCCGCGTACTCGGCCAGGTTCTCGCCGTTCATGATCAGGTGCTGCCAGTCCATGTTCACGAGCACGTTGTCGATCCCACGCGTCCGCAGCGTGTGGATCACGTGCAGCGTCATCCCGATGTTCCGCATGAGGATCTTCATCGCCGGCTCGGAGTTCTTGTGCTCGAGGAAGACGGTCACGCCCTTGTCGCGCGCGTACGCGGCCGACTCGCCGACGCCGTCGATGAAGCGCGCCCACGACTCCTTGTAGGGCGTCTGGAACGGGTAGTTGTACCCCTCGATCCCGGGCCAGATGATCATGTGCGCCCCCACCTCGGCCGCCAGATCGATCGCCTCCCGCGTCAGCCGGAGCGCATCGGCGCGCAGCGCATCGTCGGGGGAGCAGAACGCGCCCTTCCCGAACCGTGGATCCAGATGGAGCCCGCTCGCGACGCAGTAGATCCCGTGCCCGTCCAGCGCGTCGCGAACCTCGTCCAGGTTGGCCGGCGACAGCTCCTGCGGATAGTGGAACTCGTAATCGTCCATCAGGTCGCCCAAGCCCTCGACCGCGGTCCGCACCTTGGTCGCGGTCGGGACTCCGACCAGCTCCGGCTTGTACCCGCCGGGGTTGAACCGGGTGGCCATGCCGCCGAAGGCCCAGATGCCGAGACTCGTCTTCACGGTGCGAGCGTACTACGATGCGCCGGTGATCGAGTTCCACCTCGACCCGCGCTCCGGAGTTGCGACGTATCTCCAGATCGTGCAACAGGTGAAGGAGGCGCTCCGCCTCGGCACGATCGACGTCGGAGACCAGCTGCCGACCGTGCGCGAGGTCGTCGCCGACCTCGCAATCAACCCGAACACCGTCGCAAAGGCGTACCGCGACCTCGAGCGCGAAGGCCTCGTCGTCGCCCGCCAGGGCCGCGGCACCTTCGTCGCAAGCACGCTCGCGCCGGCGTCGCTCCGGCACCACGATGAGCTCAGGGCGGCGCTCGAGCGCTGGCTCGAGTCGGCGGCCACGGCCGGGCTCGACGAGGAGAGCATTCGCGCGCTCATCTCAGCAACGCTCCGGGAGTCTCTGGCGCGTCGCGTGGCATGAGCCCGTCGCCGCTCGTCGCGCACGGCCTGGGAAAGCGCTTCCGTCGCGAGTGGGGCCTGCGCGGGCTGACCCTCGAGATTCCGCAGGGCGCGATCGTCGGGCTCGCGGGGCCGAACGGGGCCGGCAAGTCGACGCTGCTCGCGCTCGCCACCGGCTTGCTGGCGCCGACGGAAGGCGCGATCTCCGTCCTCGGCCGCGACCCGCTGCGCGACCCGCGCGTCCTCGCCGAGGTCGGGTACGTCCCGCAGGGGGCGCCGCTCTATCGCTCATTCAGCGTCGCCGACACGATCGAGTACACGCGCTGCACCAACTCGATCTGGGATGACGAGGTCGCGACCGAGCTGCTCACCCGAATCGACTCGAAGACAAAGGTCGCCGCGCTGTCGGAAGGCGAGCGCGCACGGCTCGCGCTCGCGCTCGTGCTCGGCAAGCGCCCGCAGCTCGTCCTGCTCGACGAGCCGTTCGCGAGCCTCGACCCGCTCGCCGGCCGGGAGCTCCTGCAGCTGCTGATGGACGGCGTTGCGGCGACGTCGGCCACCGTCGTCGTCGCGTCGCACGTCGTCGCCGACATCGAGCGTGTCTGCGACCACATCGTCCTGCTCGCCGGCGGCGGCGTCCGCCTCGAGGGCAACGTCGAGGAGCTGCTCGAGTCGCACCGGCTCCTGACCGGTCCGCGCCGGCCGCTCGGCGCGATCCGTGGTGTGCGCGAGGTCGTCCGCGAGCGGCACAGCGGCCGGCAGCTCACCCTCCTCACCGTCGTCGACGGCCCGATCGTCGACCCGTCGTGGACGGTCGAGCCCGTCAGCCTCGAGGAGCTGCTGCTCGCGTATATGGCGCCCGAGCGCCTGCCCACCCCGCGCACGCCCGAGAAGGTCCCGCTCCGATGGCATGGGTGACGTGGCGGCAGCACCGGTCGCAGCTCGTCGCTACCGCCGGCCTGCTGCTCGCGCTCGCCGCCGCCGCGTTCGGCACGCGCCTGCCGATCCAGGCAGCGTTCCACCGCGACTCGCTCTCGGCCTGCCTCCCGCCGGCGGCGCGGACCGGGTGCGACATCATCGTCCCGCACTTCGAGGGTGAGTTCGCCGGCTGGGTCACGGCCGCACGCGTGCTCGCCGTGCTTCCGGTCCTCGCGGGGCTCTTCGTCGGGGCGCCGCTCCTCGCCCGCGAACTCGAGCAGGGCACGTACCGGTTCGCGTGGACGCAGGGGGTCACGCGCCGCCGCTGGCTGCTCTCGAAGACCGTGCTCCTCGCGGCCGCGACGCTGCTCGCGGGTGCCGCCGCAAGCGCGGTCGTCATGTGGTGGCGCGGCCCGTTCGACACGCTCGAGGGCCGCATCGGACCGAGCAGCTTCGACGTCGAAGGGCTCGTCGTGCCCGCATACGCGCTCTACGCGCTCGCGCTCGGCGTGCTCGCCGGCCTCGTCTTCCGGCGCACAGTCGCTGCGATGACGTCGACCCTCGTCGCGTTCGCCGCGACGCGGTTCCTCGTCCTCGAGTTCGTCCGCCCGCACTTCCTCACCCCGCTGCACCGGGTCGTGCTCGCAACCGACACCGGCCTCCAGCCGGGGGACTGGGTGCTGAGCAACACGCTCGTCGACGGCGGCGGCCGCCAGATCTCGGCGGGGCGCGAGGACCTCGCCGTCGTGCACGCGACGCAGGCCGGGATCGACCCGCACACGTACATCCTCACGCTCGGCTGGAAGCGTCTGATCTCGTACCAGCCGGCCGGCCGGTTCTGGACGTTCCAATTCATCGAAGCCGGCCTCTTCGTCGGGCTCGCCGCGCTCGTCGTCCTCATCGCGGTCTGGCTCGTCCGGCGGACGCCGACGTGACGGAGCCGCTGGATCGCGCCGCGCTGCTGCGGCTCGCCGCCGGTGCGGCCGGGGTCGGCGCGATCCCGGACGGCGTCCGGAAGGCGCTCACCGTCGACTTTCCGCAGCCGCACCCGACGTGGCGCTTCGTGTTCGTCAATCACGCGCTCACGAATCCCTTCTTCGTTCCTGCGAAAGACGGCAGCTACGACGCAGCGGCTCTCCTCGGCACGAGTGTCGAGTGGACGGGCTCGACGAGCAGCGACGTCGGCGAGATGGTCAAGGCGATGCGCCACGCGGTCGCGACGCAGGCGGACGGCATCGCCGTGTCGATCGTCGACCCGCAGGCCTTCAACGGGCCGACGGCGCTCGCGCTCGCGCGCGGGATCCCGGTCGTCTCGTACAACGCGGACGGCGGAAAGGGAAACACCCGCCTGGCGTATTACGGGCAGGACAACTACCAGTCCGGCCTCGAGCTCGGCGCGAGGCTCGTCAGGCTCGTCGACCGCGGAGACGTCTATCTGTTCATCGCGACGCCGCGGCAGCAGAACATCCAGCCGCGGATCGACGGCGCCCTCGACGCCATCCGCGACTCCGGAAGCCCGATCACGGCGCACGTCGTCGCCAGCGGGGTCGACGTCGGCCGCGAGCTCACGAAGATCGAGGCCACGTACAAAGCGAACCGCGGCCTGCGCGGCCTGTTCGCGGTGGATGCGGGCTCGACCGCGGGTGTGGCCGCGGTCATGCGCAAGCACGGGCTGCACGAGCGCGGCGTCAAGGCCGGCGGCTACGACCTCCTACCGGCCACGCTGCGGGCCATCCACGACCGCGAGCTCGACTTCACGATCGACCAACAGCCGTATTTGCAGGGCTTCCTGCCGGTGCTCCAGCTCTTCCTCTATCGCTACAGCACCGGCCTCGTCGCTCCGGCGGACACGAACACCGGCCTCCACTTCGTCACTCGCGCGAATGTCTCGCGCTACCTGACGACGAAGAGCCGCTTCGAGGGCAGCTCGAGCCGCGAGCAGTATCCGGTCGGCTGACGTCCGGTTTCGCTTGAACTATTCCCCTAGGAGAGTAGTATTGGCGCGCTCCGGCGGACGACGACGGACGACGGGTGGAGGGACTGGACATTCTCCTGGGCATGCGACGGAGCGGCTCATCCAGGAGACGCCATACGGCGGTCTCGAAGTGCAATCAGAGGCACGAAGGAGGCATTTAGGGTGAAAAAGATTGTTCTCAGGTCGGGCATGGTCGTTGCGCTTTGCGCAGGGATCGCAACCGTCCTCGTGTCGGCCGCAACCGCGAAGCCGACGAAGAGCTACCAGGTCTGCGTTCTCCTCCCGGACACGAAGTCGTCCGTGCGGTGGGTGCAGTTCGATGCGCCTGACATTGCGAAGGCGCTGAAGGCTGCCGGCGTGACCTACTCGATCAACAACGCGCTCAACGACCCGCTGAAGCAGAAGGCACAGGCACAGGCGTGCCTGGCGGCCGGCGCGACGGTGGTCATCGAGACGGCGCTCGACAACGGCTCTGCCGCGTCGATCGAGAAGCTCTTCACCTCGAAGGGCGGACACGCGATCGACTACGACCGCCAGGTCACCGGCGGTAGCGCAGACGTCTACGTCACCTTCGACGGCAAGGCCGTCGGCGAGGCGCAGGCCAAGGGCGTCATCGCCGGCATGAAGGCGAATGGCACCTACAGCAAGAACGCGGTCGTCGCCGAGCTGTGGGGCGGCCAGACCGACCAGAACGCGTTCTGGTTCAAGAGCGGCAACGACGCCGTGTTCAACCCGCTCTTCAAGAGCGGCGCGTTCAAGAAGGGCCCGCAGCAGTTCGTGCCCGACTGGGATGCGACCAACGCGGCGAACATCTTCAACCAGATGCTCGTCAAGACGAACAACAACATCCAGGGCGTGCTGGCGGCGAACGACAACATCGCCGGCGCCGTGGTTGCTGACCTGAAGGCGAAGCATCTCAAGCCGGTCGCGCTGAGTGGCCAGGACACGACCGCTCAGGGCATCCAGTACATCCTCGCCGGCTGGCAGTCGGGCACGGTCTACAAGTACGTGCCGGACGAGGCGAACGCCGCCGCTGCTGCAGCGGTCGCGCTCATCAAGGGTCAGACGCCGAAGACGAACGGGTTCCGCCTGAATGGCAAGAAGAAGGAGCCGACGCTCGCTCTTCCCGTCAAGTGGATCACGAAGTCGAACTACAAGCAGCTGTTCACGCAGGGCTGGCTCAAGAAGAGCGAGGTCTGCATCGGCGCGTACGCGCAGTACTGCAAGTAGGAAGTCCCGAGGATGGAGGCGCCCAACTCGGGCGCCTCCATCCTCTACCTGTGGTAAGAACGCTCAGCCTGTGACAGACACGCCGATCCTCGAGCTCCGGAACATCACCAAGTCGTTCGGCTCGGTGCAGGCCCTCGCGGAGGTCGACTTCGAGGCGCGGAAGGGCGAGGTCATGGCGCTCGTCGGCGACAACGGCGCGGGCAAATCGACGCTCGTCAAATGCGTCGCCGGGACCCACGAGGCCGACGGCGGCCAGATCTTCTTCGAGGGCCAGGAGGTGCACATCCACGGCCCGAAGGACGCGGCGAGGCTCGGCATCGAGGTCGTGTACCAGGATCTCGCGCTCTGCGACAACCTCGACGTCGTCCAGAACATGTATCTCGGGCGCGAGGTCAACCGCTTCCAGATCCTCAATGAGGCGACGATGGAGCAGCAGACCGCGAAGACGCTCAAGTCGCTCGCGGTCACGACCATCAGGTCTGTGCGCCAGCCCGTCGCGACCCTCTCGGGAGGCCAGCGGCAGTCGGTTGCGGTCGCGAAAGCAGTGCAATGGAACTCGAAGCTCGTGATTCTCGACGAGCCCACCGCGGCCCTCGGCGTGGCGCAGACCGAGCAGGTGCTGGCGCTCGTGCGCCGGCTCGGCGAGCAGGGGCTCGCCGTCGTGCTCATCTCGCACAACCTCAACGACGTCTTCGAGACCGCGGACCGGATCACCGTCCTGCGGCTCGGCAAGAGCGTGGGCGTCTTCGAGCGCCGGAACACGACGCAGCAGGCGATCGTCGAGGCCATCACCTTCGGTGCACCGGCGAAGGCGGTCGAGGAATGACGAGCGCAGACGTCGTCGGCCAGGACCGCAGGCCGCCCGTCGATCCGGAGGAGGATCTCCCCAGGGGTCTCGCGGGGCTGCGCGCGCGCGCCTGGCTGAATCTCCGGACGGGCAACCTCGGGCCGGCGCCGATCATCGTCGGCTTGGTCATCACCGTCGCGATCTTCGGGCTCACGGCGACGAACTTCTTCACGGCCACCAACTTCGCGAACCTGATCACCGAGAGCGCAGGCACGGCGATGCTCGCGTACGGCGTCGTGTTCGTGCTCCTCCTCGGTGAGATCGATCTCTCGATCGGCTACCTGGCCGGCATCGGCGCACTCATCGTCGCCGAGCTGCAGCTCCCGGGGAGCAGCTGGCAGATGAACGGCATCCTCGCGATGCTGATCGCGGTCGTCGCCTGCGCGCTCATCGGCGGCTTCCAGGGCTCGATCGTGGCCTATGTCGGCGTGCCGTCGTTCGTCGTCACGCTCGGCGGCTTCCTCATCTGGCAGGGCGTGATCCTGAACAAGCTGGAGCAGCGCGGGACGATCATCATCCAGGACCGCTGGATCAACTACACCGACAGCTATTTCTTCTCCCACTGGCTCGGCTGGGTGATCGCCGCGATCGTGACGGCGCTCTATCCGATCAGCGTCCTCTACAAGGCGATCACCGCGCGCGGGACACAGATCGCCCAGGTGAACCCGGTCGTCTTCGTCGTGCGCGCCATTGGCCTCGCAATTGCCTCGTTCGGCATCGTCGGGATCTCCAACCACGCCAAGGTGATCACCACGTCGCTCGGCCTGCCGTTGGCAGGCGTGATCCTCGTCGTCTTCCTGATCCTGCTGACGTTCCTCGCGCGCTGGACGACGTTCGGCCGCCACGTCTATGCGGTCGGAGGCAATGCCGAGGCAGCGCGCAGAGCGGGCATCAACGTTCCGCGCATCCGTGTGCTCGTCTTCATGATCTCGGGGGCGACGGCCGGAATCGGCGGCATCATCTTCGCCGCGCAGGTGAACTCGGTCGCGCTCACGTTCCCGCCCGGGAACCTGCTGCTGAATGCGATCGCGTCCGCCGTCATCGGCGGCGTCAGCCTCTTCGGCGGCCGCGGCGAGGTGCGCGGCGCGCTGCTCGGCGCGGTCCTCATCGGGACGCTCCAGAACGGCCTGAACACGTTGAACGTGTCCAATGGCTGGATCTACATCATCACCGGCCTCGTCCTGCTCTTCGCGGTGACGCTCGACACGTTCGCCGTCAGGCTGCAGAAGCGCTCCGGGCGCTAGCGCGCTTCGCGGCCCTAGTCTGCGTCGGGCTCGTCGTCGCCGGGCGGGGGTCCCCAGCTCGGGACGGGCTCGAGCAGGCGACGAACCTCGGGAGTCGGCATCGGCCACCCGGCCTCGGGGGCGGAGTGGTCGTCGTCGAGCGCGTCGGTCAACATTGACGAGACAACGCGCGAGTCGACGAAACGGTTGCGGTCCTACGGTCCGGTGACCTCCGGTACCCCAAAAAACGCTGCGATCCCGGGCCTGCAACCGGTGACCGCACCCCGACGAGGCCGAGACGTTACCTGCGCGCGAGCGCGAGCTCGCCGACCTTCGTGCCAAGCGCGCGCCCGGCTGCCGCGTCGGCCGGCGTCTCGATGCCCTCGGCGGGGCCGGCGGCGCTCATGCGCTCCGCCTGCGCCGCGAACGATCGGCCCGTGAGCGCGGTCAGCACTTTGTCGGCCGCGTACGCGAAGGCGCTGCCTTCCGAGACCCAGCCCGGTGAGGCGGGTGTTGCGGCCGGCGGCGTCCACGCGGCGCCGGAAACCCAGCGGCCGCGCTCGAGCACGACGACGTTGCTGCCGACGAGCTTGCTCACGCCGGCGACGATCGGCAGCTGCCGGTTGAAGGCGAGGTAGCGGATCATCGAGATCGGGCGCGGCGCCTGGTATGCGCGCTTCGCAGCCCAGGCGGAGACGGCTGCGTCGTTGAGTGCACCGTTCAGCGTGCGGTAGAGGCGGAGGTCCTGTGCGAGGTTGCCGGTCGCGGCCGCTGCGGCGATGCGGTTCCACGCGAGCGGCGACGTGTCGACGCGCGGCGCGCGCGCTCCCGAGGTCGCGCGCAAGACCGAGATCGCCGCCTGTTTATACGCGCGGCTGGACGGAATCCCGAACGGCGGCTTGCCGACATGGACGCGGCCCGCGAACGTGCGGACGCCGCCCCACTGTGCGTCGACGAAGCTCTGGACGTCCGTACGCGAGAAGCTGAGCGGCTGCCAGAACGTCGGGTCGTGCACCGTCGAGCCAGACTGCTTCACGATCAGCGGAGCGTTCTGCGACACGAAGCTCGGATCGGCGTAGCGCATCGACTCGTGCGCCCCGTCGCGGCCGCCCGCTGCGATGACCGCTGCGGCGATCCGGTTCGCGGGCGCGTCCGGCGAGAGACACAACGAGCGCAGCTGCTTCGTCAGGATTGCGAAGCTCGACGCGAGGTTCGAGTTGAACGACGCACGCCAGAGCAGCAATTGGTATGCGGCATAGCTGATCGCGACCGGTGAGGGGCCGGCGGACGACATCGTGGTCGCGAGGTCGTACAGGTCGCGGGCCTGCACGGGCTCGGACGCGTCGCCGGCGCGCAGCACCGCGACGGCCGTCTCGTCCCATACCGTCGCGATCGAGCCGCTGTGCTGCGCGGGAGTGCAGGGGGCCGTGGGGGACTGGACGAGCGGCGTCCGGAGCGGCGGAACGACCACTCGGACGATGCGGTCGACGCGGCGCACGTTCGTCTCGGTCGTCGCGCCCCACGGGTAGCGCACGTGGACGACGGCGGATGTTGCAGCGCCGAGCCCCAGGTGGACGCGCGGGTCCTCGGACGAGAGGTAGCTGCTTCCGGCCTGCACCGTGCGCGAGAGCGAAACGCCGTTCGGCAGCGTCAGGGTCACGACCGCGCCGGGCACGAACCGGGACAGCGATAGGTCGATCCAGTTGCCGCTCGGACCGCTTGCGCGGAGGAGCACGAGCCTCCCGCCGATCGTGTTGATGGCGATGTCGATACGGCCGTTGTTGCTCACGTCGGCGGCGGCAACGCCGCGGCCGTTCAGCGGCAGGTTCCGGAGCACGCCGGATGCGGTGCCGAAGCGCGCGCCGAGAGGCGCGAGCACGCGGACGGGCTCCGCATCGGCGGCGAGCTTCGTCACCGGGATCGCTCCGGCCGCGAGCACGAGGTCGGGGCTGCCGGAGTTCGCGAGGTCGACCCACGAGGCGCCCCAGCCGGCAAAGCCCGTGCCGAGCGCGGCGTCGAATTCGGGCCGCGCGTTCAGGAACGCCGAGCCGTATTCCCGGAACGCGGCGGTCGGCTCGCCGCGCGAGTTCGTCACCACGAGCCTTCCGTTCGCGGATGCGATGCCCATGCCCGCGAACGGATCGGCGACGCCCGCCGCGGTCGCTCGGTCTTCGAAGCGGAAGCCGAGGCCCGCGGGATCGGCCTTCGCGCCGCCCGGCCAGGGCACGTTCACGTACAGGTCGTTCGGATCCTCGTCGTTCGCGACGTACAAGTCGGGGCGGCCGTCGCCGTTGACGTCGATGAACTGCGCGCCGAGACCGTGCCGGAAGTTCGCCGACTCGAGCCCCGCCTGGACGCCGACCTCGCGGAAGTGTCTGTGCCCCTCGTTCAGGAAGAGCAGATCGCGTACGCCCGCGACGTTCGTCGGGAAGCCGGCGAGCGAATTGGGCACGGGCTCGTTCGTGTCGGAGTAGCCGGCGACGAAGATGTCGGGCAGGCCGTCGCCGTTGACGTCGGCGACCGCGACGCCGGTGTACCAGCCGTGTGCCGGTAGCGCCCTGGTCGTGAAGGTGCCGTTGCCGTCGTTCCACAGGACGTCGACGCCGCGCGTCGTCGAGACGACGAGATCGGGGCGCCCGTTGCCCGTGAGATCTGCGGCGGCGCAGCCGTCGCCTTGCGCCTGCAGCCCGGTGTGCGACGCAGCGGTGACGTTGCGGAACTTGCCGTGCACGTTCTCGAACAGCGCGGAGCGCGGAAGCCCGCCGTGCGCGCTCCACTGCGCGGTGTCCGCGCTCGAGTACGAGTTGACGACGAAGAGGTCCTGCCACCCGTCGCCGTTGTAGTCCAGCCAGCACAGGCCGCCGCCCATCATCGCCTGTGTCTCGTTCGACGGGCCGAAACGGAATGAGCCCTGCCGGAAGTCGAGCCCCACGGAGGCGGCGACGTTCGTGAGATGAGTCCCCGCGAGCGCGTCGCTGGTCACCGGGGCCGCGATCTGCGTCGGCGCCGCGGCAGCAGGGAGCGCCCAGTGACCGTTCGAGGTCTGATGGAGGTGGTACGTGACGTCGGCGATCTGCGCGGTGGCCGTCGGCGGCCCTTGTTCCCGTCCCTGCACGAGGAAGATCCGCAGACGGTCGCTCGTGCCCGCCGGCTTCGCTGCGAGCAGATCGTGGGCGATCAGCTCGGCGGTGTGGCGATCGAGCTTCGTCTGCACGCCCTGCGACGGAAGGATCGTGATCGGGGGCAGCGCGCCCGGCGGCAGTGCTCGGAACGCGTTCGCCGCGGCCGGCGGGCTCGCGAGGACGATCGCAACTGCCGCAAGCGCGACAGCGACCGGAGCGAGGGTGAGTAAGCGTCGCCGGTCGAGTGCGAACGGGACGAGCCGCAGCATCGGCATCGCCAGGCACACGATCGCGAGTGCTCCGAGCAGCGCGACCTTGGCGGCGAACTCGGTCGTCGTCGGCGCGATGAGCACGGACGAGAGCAGCCCGAGCGAGACGGCGTACACGAGCCGCGCCGGCGGCGAGCGGGGCGACGTCTTCGGGTCGGTGATCATGAAGAAGAGGAACACGAGCACCTCCGGCGACGTGATCAGCACCCACCAGAGATGGAAGCCGGTGATCGGCCCGAGGTGCCAGCGCGCAGTCATCGAGTGACCCGCCAGCG
This sequence comes from Gaiellaceae bacterium, assembly GCA_035532535.1. Classification (GTDB taxonomy): domain Bacteria; phylum Actinomycetota; class Thermoleophilia; order Gaiellales; family Gaiellaceae; genus Palsa-739. Next base: position 13,820 of record DATKQT010000008.1, on the reverse strand, counting down.
CGAGCACTCCGATGCCCGCGGCGAACGACACCCAGAAGCCGAGCGCGACGCGCAGGAGATGAAGCCGGCGGAGGATGGCGAAGCCGCCGGTGACGATGACGACGAGCGCAAGCGCGAGCCACGCCGAGGTCGGCCCCCACCAGAAGTCGAGCGGCGCGGCGCGGTTTCGGCCGAGCGCGAGGAAGCAGACGACGAGTCCGATGTTCGACGGATTGAAGATGTGCTCGCCTCGCCACTTGATCACGTGCTTCGAGAGGAGCGAGATCGCGGCCGTGCCGACGAAGATCCACCAGCCGCGCAGGGTCCACCAGTCACCGTGCGCGGTCCCCGGCACGCGCAGGACGAACGCGACGCCGTTCCCGGTCAGCATCGCGCTCGCCGGCCACAGGATCACGTGCTGGCTCCGGAAGGCGATCGCGACCTCGAGCACGGCGCACGTCCCGAGCGCGAGGAGGATCTGGGCGATCGAGACCTCGAAATGGAAGCCGATCTGGCCGATGACCTGCAACGACGTGATCGTCGCCGCCAGGTGCAGGCGCGGATCCCTGAGCTTCGGGAGGAGCACCGGATACGCCCTGCCGCGGATCTCCAGGATGGGTGCCGCGGTCGCGCTCAAAGCCTGACCCATCCTAGTGTCCTAAGGAAATAGGTGACAATGGCGGGATGAGGCTCGATCGCGCCCGTCGCATCGTCGAGCACGTCGTCGCCGCGGCTCCGGCCCCGCTCTCCGTCTACGTCGCCGACACGCACGGGGAGCTCGTTGCTGCTGCCACGATGGACGGCGCCGCTCCCGACACGCGCCTGAACGCGCAGCGCAAGGCATACACCGCCGCACGCAGCGATGCCCGTTCGACCCGCGAGCTGGCGGAGAAGGTGCGCGACGACGCGGTCGAGCGGGCGAGCTTCGATCCGTTCTTCACCTTCTTCCTCGGTGGCGTCGCCGTCTTCGAGGGCGAGACGCGCGTCGGCGCCGTCGGTGTCAGCGGCCTCCCGGGCGCCGAGGACGAGCGCCTCGCGGCGGCCGCCATCGACGCGACCGCCTGAGATGCGCGACGACGCGACCCGCCGGGCCCGCGAGGAGCTCGCCGCCGGTGCCGTCCGCGCGCCCGCGCGCGCGCATTTCCGCGCGATGGGGATCGATCCGGCACGGCTCGACGGCCGGATCGTCGGGATCGCGTCGACGTGGACGGGGACGATGCCGTGCAACCTGAATCAGCGCGAGCTCGCCGAGCGCGTCGTCGAGGGTGTCACCGCGGCCGGTGGCGTCGGGCTCGTCTTCAACACGATCGCCGTCTCCGACAACCAGTCGCAGGCGACGCCGGGGATGCGGGCGTCGCTGATCTCGCGCGAGGTGATCGCAGACTCCATCGAGCTGATGACGGCTGCGCACGACTTCGACGCGCTCGTGTGCCTCGTCGGCTGCGACAAGACGGTGCCCGCGGCGCTGATGGCACTCGCCCGCGTGGACAAGCCCGCGGTGGTGCTCTACAGCGGCCCGATGCGCGCCGGCCCGAACCGCACGACGATCCAGGACGTCTGGGAGGCGATCCCCGGCCCCCGTCCCGTGTTGGACGAGCTCGAGCGCATCGCGTGCCCAGGCCCCGGAACGTGCGCAGGGCACTTCACCGCCAACACGATGGCGGTCGCGCTCGACTGCCTCGGGATTGCCGTCATCGGCGACGGGTTGATCCCTGCCGACGAGACCGACGCGAAGGGCGATGCGGCCCGGCGCGCGGGTGAGCTCGCCGCCCGGCTGACCGTGACGGCGCGCCGCTTCCTCGACCGCCGCGCGCTCCTGCACGCGATGGCCGGGATTGCAGCGACCGGGGGCTCGACGAACGGCGTACTCCATCTGCTTGCGATCGCGCGGGAAGCCGGAGTCCAGTTGACGCTCGACGATCTCGCTGCGGTGAGCGAACGGACGCCGGTGATCGCGAGCCTCCTTCCGACCGGCCGGTTCACCGCCGAGGACTTTCATCGCGCCGGCGGGACCGGCGCGTTGCTGCGGGAGCTGATCCGCACGGGGCACGTGGACGGCGGCGCACCGACCGTCGACGGCTTGACGCTCGCCGAGCGGACAGAAGGCGCTCCTGCGCCGGACGGTGCGGTGCTCTCCACCGTCGAGCAGCCGTTCAAGGCGGGCGGCGCGCTCCGGGCGCTTCGCGGGAACCTCGCTCCCGGCGGCAGCCTCGTGAAGGTCAGCGGCATGCGCGCGCACCGCGGGCCTGCCCGCGTGTTCGACAGCGAAGAGGCGTGCGCGGACGCAGTTCGCGGCGGCGGCGTCCTGCCCGGCGACGTGCTCGTCGTCCGCTACGAAGGTCCGGCCGGTGGCCCGGGCATGCGCGAGCTGCTGAGCGTCACGTCCTCGATCGTCGGCGCCGGGCTCGGCGACTCGGTCGCGCTCGTGACCGACGGGCGCTTCTCGGGCGCGACCCGCGGACTGATGGTCGGCTACGTCTCGCCTGAGGCGTTTCGCGGCGGCCCGCTCGCCGTCGTGCGCGACGGCGACGTCGTGGCCATCGACGCCGAGGCGGGCACGATCGTCCTCGAGGTCGACGACGCCGAGCTCGCAGACCGGCTCGCCCGTTGGACGCAACCTCTGTCCGACGTGACCGGCGTGTTCGCGCGCTACCGCGCGCTCGTCGGGCCGGCGTCCGAGGGCGCCGTCCTGTCGTGAAGGCGCTCGTCGTCGAGCCCGGGCGCGCCGGCGCGCGCGTCGAGGACATGCCCGACACCGTGGTCGGCATCGACGAGGTACCAGTGCGCGTCCTCGAGGTCGGGGTGTGTGGGACCGATCGCGAGATCGTGCACGGCCTCTTCGGCATCGCGCCCGAGGGGGAAGAGCTGCTCGTGCTCGGGCACGAGGCGCTCGGTGTCGTCGAGCGTGACGGTCACGGCTTCTCGCGCGGCGATCTCGTCTCGGCGACGGTGCGGCGCTCGTGCGGCCACTGCCTCGCGTGTGAGGAGGCATCGCCCGACTCGTGCTTGACGGGCAACTACAGCGAGCGCGGGATCACGCGCCTGCACGGGTTCGCCCGCGAGCTCGTCGGCGAGGACCCGGCGCAGCTCGTCCCGATACCACGCGACCTCCGGCGCGTGGGCGTGCTCGCCGAACCGCTGTCGGATTGCGTGCGCGCAATGCGGCATGCGCGAGCGATCGGCGGCCGCCAGCCGTGGGAGCTGCAGCGCGCGCTCGTCATCGGAGCAGGAGCGATCGGCACGCTCGTCACCTTCCTGCTCCGCCTCGACGGCGTCGCGGTCGTGACCATGGCGCTCGAGCCGGCGAGGCCGCTCATCGAGGAAACCGGCGCCGAATATGTGCCCGCGGGGAGCGGCGACCTCGGTCGCTTCGACCTCGTCGTCGAGTGCGCCGGAAACGCGCAGCTGATGGCCGACGCGCTCGGGCTCCTCCGTCGCAGCGGGGTCGCGTGCCTGCTCGGCATCGACGGCCGCGAGCAGAAGGTCGAGCTCGACGGCCGCACGATCGGCGTCGATGCCGTGCTCGAGAACCGGGTTCTCTTCGGCAGCGTGAACGCGCGGCGCGAGGACTGGGTCGCGGGCATCGCCGCGCTCGACGAGATGCGCCGCCGCTGGCCGGGTGTGCTCGATCAGCTGATCGGGTTGCGCGTGCCGCTCGACCGCTTCGACGAGGCACTCGCGTTCGCCGGCGGGAAGGCGACGCTCGCGCTCAGCGACTGATCAGCGGATCGGTGAAGACGTCGTGCTCGTCGGTGCTGCGCGTCGAGAACTCCGACACGATCGCGCCGTCGTCTCCCGCCTGGAACCAGTGCAGCGTGTCCGGCGGAATGGTGAATTGCTCGCCCGGCCGTAACACGATCTCGTCATACCCTTCGACGTGCAGGTGGACGACGCCCGTACGGCAGCGGAACGTCTCCTCCTTGCCAGGCTCGCCGCCGACGGGCGGATGCCGGTGCTCGGGACAGATCTGGTGTGGGAACAGGACGAGCTCCTTCGCGCACACGCGGTCCGTGTTCACGTAGACGACGATCTGCAGGCCGGTCTCCTCGAGTCGGCCGAGCCCGAGATCCGTGACCTCGATCGCCGCGCGCTCCGCAGGCGTGAGCACGATGCCGGCGTCGGCCAGCATCGCGGCCGCGCGCTCTCTAGCCTCGGAGTGCGTCATCGTGCAGCGACTCGAGCGTCCGTGCCTGGCCCATGGCATCCTCGCGGCCGAGCAGGAGATCCGCCTCGCCGCGAATCGCGTCGCTCACGTTCTCGAGCTCCAGGCGGTATGAATCCTCTCGCTCGAGCTCGATTCGTTCCACGTCCCCGTCGCGGCGCAGCTCGATCACCGGATTGACGCAATGCCAGGGGTCGTCGAGGAAGACCGATCCCTCACTGCCGATCGCCTCCAGCTCGTCCCGATTCGGCAGGGCCGTGCCGCAATCGAACGTTGCGAGCACCTCGTTCGGGAAGCGCAGCAGCCCGCCGAAGGTCCAGTCGGTGCCGGACGGCCCCACCCATGCTTCGCCGTGCGCCGCGACCGGCTCGCCGCCGAGGAGGCGCGACCCGCTGACGCAGTAGCAACCGACGTCCATCAGCGCGCCGCCGTCGACATCGGTGCGCAGGCGGATGTTGTCCAACTCGTAGAGCCCGAAGGAGAACGCGGCGCGGATGACGCGCAACTCCCCGATCGCGCCCCTCGCAACAAGGTCGGTCAGCCATTTCGTCTGCGGGTTGTGCCGGTACATGAACGCCTCGCTCAGCAGGCGGCCGGTGCGCTCCGCGGTGTCGAACGCGGCGTCGACCTCCTCCGGATGCCGCGTGAACGGCTTCTCGCACAAGACGTGCTTGCCCGCCTCGAGCGCTTTGATCGACCACTCGGCGTGCATCGAGTTCGGAAGCGAGATGTAGACCGCCTCGATCTCCGGGTCCGCGAGCAGTGCCTCGTAGGTGCCGTACGCCCGCGGAATCTCCCACTTGCGCGCGTATGCGTCGGCCCTCGCCTGGTCGCGGCTCGCGACCGCGACGAGCTCGACCCTCTCCGACGCGTGCGCGCCCGGGATCACCTTCCGGTTGATGTCCGCCGTGGAGACGATTCCCCACTTCACCCGTGATCTCACGCGCGTACTATCGCGAAATGGCGCAGATCGGTGTGGGGATGCTCGGCTACGCGTTCATGGGCAAGGCCCACTCGAATGCGTTCCGGAAGATCCCGTACATCACGTGGCCCCCGCCGCTCGAGCCGCTGCTGATCGGGATCGCCGGCCGGAACGAGCAGGCGGTCGGCGAGGCTGCGCTCCGCTACGGCTGGGACTACGCGACCACCGACTGGCGCGACCTGATCGCCGACGAGCGCGTCGGCCTGTTCGACAACGGCGGTCCGAACTCCCTGCACGCCGAGCCGACGATCGCCGCCGCGCGGGCGGGCAAGCACGTCGTGTGCGAGAAGCCGCTCGGCCGCGACGCAGGCGAGAGCTACGAGATCTGGCAGCAGGTCGCCGCGACCGGCGTCAAGCACATGTGCGGGTTCAACTACCGCTTCGTGCCGGCCGTGCGCCTTGCACGGGAGATGATCGAGGCCGGCGAGCTCGGCGAGGTGCGGCACTTTCGCGGGCGCTACCTCCAGGACTGGGGCGACGATCCGTCGCTCGACACGTGGCGCTTCAACCCCGATGAAGCCGGTTCGGGCGCGCTCGGCGACCTGATGACGCACGTCGTCGATCTCGCGCGTTTCCTCAACGGCGAGATCGCGGCCGTGTCGGGCTTCGCGCATACGTTCCTGCCCGGGCGCGAGGTGGACGACGCGGTCGAGGCGGCGGTCGAGTTCGGCAACGGCTCGATCGGCACGCTCGAGGCGACGCGCTTCGCCCACGGCCGGCGCAACGCCTTCCAGTGGGAGATCAACGGGACGAAGGGATCGCTCGCCTTCGACATGGAGCGGCTGAACGAGCTCCAGGTCTTCCGCGCCGACGGCGACCGCGCCCGCGGCTTCAAGACGGTGCTCGTCTCCGAGACCGACCACCCGTTCTGGAAGTACTGGTGGCCGCCCGGGCACATCATCGGCTGGGGCGACACGTTCGTGCACGAGCTGCACCACATGCTGTGGGCGATTGCCGAAGATGCGGACGTCGCGCCGTATGGCGCCGACTTCGAGGACGGCTACCGCGCCTCCGAGATCTGCGATGCGATCGTGCGTTCCGGCGAGACCGGCGCGCGCGAGACGATCACGTATCGCAGCTAGACCGGCAGTGTGAGACTCTCGATGTCGCGGGGGTAGTCCGTCAGCGTCTGCATTCCGTGCTCGGTGACGACGACCGTGTCGGAGTGACGGAAGCCGCCGAGCGCCGAGTCGTACAGGCCAGGCTCCACGGTGAAGACCATCCCGGGCTGGAGCACGGCGTGGTCGCCGAGGTCGAGGAACGGCGCCTCGTGATTGCGCAGGCCGATCCCGTGGCCCGTGTGCTGGCGCCAGTACTCGAGCAGGTCGTTGTCCTCGAAGTAGCGCATGACTGCACCGTCGACGTCGGCGCACGTGGCACCCGGCCGGATGGCCGCGAACGCCGCCTCCTGCGCCGCGACGACGTGCCCGAAAAGCCGCCGCTGTTCGTCGGTCGGCGGGCCGATGATCATCCCGCGCTCGAGCTCGGCGTTGTAGCCCCACACCGGCGCGCTCGTCTCGCTGACGAGCATGTCGCCCGCGCGGAACTCGATCGCGTGCGCGACCGCGTGGGCCCACGAGCTGCGCACGCCGATCTGCCCGCGGTAGCCCGCTGACACCCCGGCCGACGACGACAGCCCGCCCACGTCCCCGAGCTCTGCGAGCATCGCGAGCGTCGTCTCCTGCCCGGCGCGCAGGCTCGCCTCCGCCTCGGTGACGCCGGGCCGCGTGTACTCCTGCAGCAGCCGGTGCGCGTGGGCGCACCAGCGCCCGCTCTCGCGAATCAGCTCGAGCTCGTTCTCGCTCTTGCGCGCCATCATCGCCTCGATGACGTCGCCGAGCGGCGTGACCGCAGCTCCTGTGACCTCGCTCAGCGGCGGGCCTTTGTACCCGAGGATGCCCGGGTACCCGTCCTGATCTGCGCCGACGGCGCGCTCGATGCCGAGGTCGGCGAGGACGCGCGCGAACAGGCGCATCGGGTGTTCGAGGCCGGGGTACTCGGCGTACGCGTCGATGCGCTCGAACGCCGTCTCGGCGCGGGCTCGCTCGGTCTCGAACTCCGGCACGAAGATCGTCGACTCGCCGCCCACGCTCTCCGCGTAGACGACGGGACGCTCGTTGGAGAGGAACCAGAAGCCCGTGAAGTATTGGATGTAGTCGGCGCCGAAGAGGACGTATCCGGTCAGTCCTGCGCCGCGGACGTGCTCGAGGAGTCGTTGTCGCCGCTCCTCGAATTCGGCTGTGGGGATGCTCACCCCGCGAGCCTACGTGCGCAGCACGACCTCGAGCGCGGTTCCCCGCCCGGGGATCGACCGCAGCGAGAGGCCGCCGTCGATCGACGCTGCGCGAGCGCGCATGTTCTTCAGTCCCTGCCCGGCTACGCTCTCTTCGCCGTCGAAGCCCTCGCCGTCGTCGTGGATCGAGACGAAGCGCGCGCCGTCACGCCAGCCGATCACGACCTCCGCGCACGTCGCCTGCGCGTGCTTGCGCACGTTCGCGAGCCCTTCCTGCACGATGCGGAAGATCTCGATCTGCTCGTCGGGCGCGAGATGCATCGCCGGGTCGACATCGAGTTCCACGTCGAGCGCGCCGTCGGCGGTGAGGACCTCGACGTAGCGGCGCAGGGCCGCGTCGAAGGGCGCCGTCCCGCTCGCGGACGACAGCGCGAGGATCGCGAAGCGAGCTTCCTGCTGCGCCAGCAGTGCCGCTTCCTTCAGGCGCGGGAGCGTATCCGCGACAGCTGCACCCGACTCGAGCATGGAGGCGTGCGTCGAGACCGCGAAGAGGTATTGCGCGAGGCCGTCGTGGATCTCGCGCGCGACGCGCGCGCGTTCGTCTGCGACGGCCCGCCCGAACTCCGCGGCGCGGATGGCGCGCCACGCGCCGATGAGGATGACGGTGTAGGCGAGCATGCGCAGGAAGTCGCCCTGTGACACCCATCTGCCTGCGACGAGCGGCTGGAACACGAGCTGTAGCGCGGCGAAGAGCAGCAGGGTGAACCCGAGGGCGAGCCAGCGGGAGATGTCCTCGTGGTGGGTGCGGAAGCGCTCGCCCCACCCGACGACGGCGACGAGCATGATCAGCGCCTGTAATGCGAGCGTGCCGGTGAGGTAGAAGGGCTGCGTCTGGCCGGCGGGCACGCTCAAGGGCGGGAGCGAGTCGCCGGCGTCACGCAGGAGCGACCATGCGACGAAGAGCGCAAGGCCTGCGGCCGCGACTGCGTTGGCGATCGCCCAGTCCCGCCGGCGCGTGCGGCCGCGCGCGAACGGCGCGATCGCGATGAGCGCGGCGCCGAGCATGCCGCCGATGAGGTATGCCCATTCCTCCGAGGGCCGGGTGGTGTGGCCGCCGAGCTGGGGCGCGATGCCGAACCCGGCCGCCGAGAGAGAGGTGACGAGGAAGCCGCTCGCCAGCAGGAGGTCGACGCGCCGGCCCTCGGCCGAGAAGCGGGCGGCCGCGAGCAGGGCGACGAGCAGCCCGGCGAGCGCCATCGTGGTCTCAAGCACGAGCCTGAGCTCCGGCAGGTTGAACCGTGTCCGCATGCCCGGGTGCGTGAGGAAGAGCGCGAGGATCGCGCCCAGCAGGCCCGCGAGCAGCGTCTCGCTGAGGAGCCAGGCCTCGAAGTCGTTCTGATCTTTCACTTTCCCCTTGTCGGCAGAACCGCTGCTGCCGATAAGGGGTCAAGATGAGCGCCCGCGTCATCATCGTCGACGACCACCCGCTGACCCGTGAGGCCCTGGCCTCGCTGCTCGGCGCGCATGGTTTCGACGTTTGCGGCACGGCGTCGGACGGGGCGGAGGCCGTCCAGGAGGCCGGCCGCCTCCAGCCGGATCTCGTCCTGCTCGATCTCTCCATGCCCGGCATCGACGGCCTCTCGGCTCTGCCCGGCATCCTCAACGCTTCGCCCGGGAGCGAGGTGGTTGTCCTGACGGCGTCCGGCACGGAGGACAACCTGCTCGCGGCGGTCCGCGCCGGAGCCGCCGGCTATCTGTTGAAGACAGAACCGCCGGAGCGGATCGCTGAATTCCTCGAAGGTGTCGTCCACGGCGAGGCGGCGCTCTCCGGCGCCGTCGCACGCCGGCTGCTCGATCGCGTGCGTACCGGCTCCGACCACGTCGGCGGCGTCCCCGACGCGATCGCGCAAAAGCTGTCCGCCCGCGAGCTCGAGGTGCTCCTCCTGCTCGACGAGCACCTGGGCACGGACGAGATCGCGCGGCGGCTGTACATCTCCGAGCACACCGTGCGCTCGCACGTGAAGAGCCTGCTGAAGAAGCTCGGCGTCTCCTCGCGTCGCGAGGCGCTCGAGCGGCTGTCGCTCGCCCGCGCCGCCTAGGAGGGCGCGGCGAAAGAGTGGCTGTGTCGCAGATGGTGCGCCGAGCACCATTCCACCGCACCCTCCTAGCACCTGCGCTCGCCTTTCCGCAGCGCGTCGAGGCGGCGGCGGTCCTGCTTTGTCGGCCGCGCTCCGAGGTCGGCGCCGAGGGGACGCGCATCGCGCCGCTCGAGCCGCTGCCGTTCCCGCGCCTCCTGCGACTCCTTCGTCTCCTCGTAGAGCGTCGCGGCCTCGCTCGCCGGGCCGCGCCGTTCCGCCAGCGCGCGCACGACCACCGTCGAGGTGACTTGGCCGCGCCGGATCTCCAGCGTGTCGCCGACGCGCACCTCACGCGCCGGCTTCACGCGTGCGCCACCTACCTGGACATGGCCGGCGAGGACGGCCTCGGTCGCGAGCGAGCGCGTCTTGAAGAACCGCGCCGCCCAGAGCCACTTGTCGATCCTCACCGCGAGGTGAGCCCTTCGAGGGCCGCGTCGACGAGAGCCGGCAGCGTCTCGAGGTTGTACCCGCCCTCGAGCACGGCCGCGACGCGCGGCGCCGCATCGCGGCATCGCCGGGCCATCTCGCGGAAGCCGTCCGCGGTCACGTTCATCCCGGCGAGCGCGTCGTCCTGGTGCGCGTCGAAGCCGGCGGACACGAGCACGAGCTCGGGTTCGAAGCGCGCGAGCGCTGGCTCGACGACATGTTCGAACGCGTGCAGGTACTCCTCGTCGCCCGAGCCCGCTGACATCGGCACGTTCACGGTCGTCTCGCGCTGCTCATCCGGGCCGCCGCTCCCGGGATAGAACGGCCACTGATGGAGCGAGATGAAGAGCACGCTGTCGTCGTCCCAGAACACCGCCTGCGTGCCGTTGCCGTGGTGGACGTCGAAATCGACGATCGCAACGCGTTCGAGCCCCGATGCACGCGCCGCGATCGCGACGTTGTTGAAGATGCAGAAACCCATGGCGCGATCCGGCAGCGCGTGATGGCCGGGCGGCCGCACGAGCGCGAAGGCGCCACGCCGCGCCGCTTCGACGGCGGTGCCCGCTGCCAAGGACGCGGCCTCGAACGTCGTCGCGGTCGCAAGGGTGTCGCCGTCCAGCCAGGTCGGAGCCTCGACCGCCCGCACGAGCTCGATGTGCTCGCGCGTGTGTACAAGACGGAGCTCGTCCTCGGTCGCCCGCCGCCCCTCGCTCCATACGTGCTGATACTCGAGCAGGACGGCGATCCGCTCCGGCCGTTCCGGATGATGGCCGGTGGGATGGAGGTGCGCGAGCGCGGGATGCGTCAGGACGTCGATCGGACGATCTCGGCGAGCGTGTCGAGCTCTCCCCCGGCGCGGCCCAGCAGATAGCAGAGGAGCGGCGCGTTCGTTCGGTCACCGCTCTCGTGCGCCGCGATGCGGGCGAGGTCGAGTAGCGTCGTCTGCTCCGCGTCGGTGAGCGGGCCGACGCCGAGTGCATCAGCCTGGCGTGTCAGCCATTGGTTCACGCGAGAGACGCTAGCCGGTCGGCCAGCGCGTTGAGTCCGAGGCTCCGGATGAAGGTGGACGCCTCCGGCCAGGTAGGTGACTGATTTGCGAGGGGAGGAAGAGGAGCAGAGGCGTCCATCGACGCGATTCGCCGGTAGAGGCGCAAGTCCTCCGCTTCGGTCGCGAAGCGTCCCGCCGCGAGCGCCGCCTCGAGTGAGCCGAACTCTCGCAGCACGTCCGCCGCCTTCTTCGGCCCGATCCCGCGGGCGCCGGGGAGCTTGTCCGAGGGGTCGCCGCGGAGCGCGATGAGATCCGGCACCTGCTCCGGCTCGACGCCGTAGCGCTCCTGCACGCCGGCAGGCCCGATGCGCGCCATCTCGCTGACGCCCTTCGTCGGCTGGAGGACGGTCACCCGGTCGGACACGAGCTGGAACGCGTCGCGGTCCGACGTCGCGACGAGCACCTCTCCGGGCCACGTGTGCGCCGCCGCTGCGAGGAAGTCGTCCGCTTCGTAACCCTCGGCCTTTGCGGCGGCGAAGCCGCACGCGCGGACGACGTCGGGGAGTACCTCGAGCTGTTCGAGCAGCGACTCCTCGAAGACGCGGCCGGACTGATATGCGGCGAATGCCTCGTGCCGGTACGTCGGTGTGGTGAGCGTGTCCCAGCCGACGAGCACCGCGTCCGGCCGCTCCGCCTCCCAGAGGCGCACGAGCATGTTCGTGAAGCCGACGACAGCGTTCAGGCGGATCGATTTCGGGAGCCCGTGGTAGGCGCGGTGCGCGAACGAGTCGCCGTCGACGACGAGCAATGTGCTCAGAGCGATGCCTCGAGCTCGTCGATGCGCGCCATGAGCCGGTCGGTCGCCTCCAGTGCCGCCTCGCGGACGTCGGCTGCCCCGCGTAGGTCGTCGATCTCGACGGGCGGCCCGTACGCGACGCGGATCGCGGCGAGCCGGCGGAGATGATCGGTGCCGCGGACCGCGGCCGGCACGAGCGGCACGCCTGCTTCGAGCGCGATGCGCGCAGCACCCGAGCGCGGCCGCGCCTCGAAGCGTTTCACGAGGCCCTTCCGCCGCCGTGTTCCCTCCGGGAACATCGCCACCACGTTCCCTGCTCGGGCGAGCTGGACCGCGGTCTCGATCGCCTCCGTGTCCGCCTGCCCGCGGCGGACGGGGAACGCGCCGGCCCCGTTCAGGATGAGCGTGAGCGGGAACCAGTACAGCTCCGACTTGGCCATGAACCGCAGAAAGCGCTGCGGCCAGAGCGGCAGCCCGAGGGGCCACGGGTCGAAGCTGGACATGTGGTTGCACGCCAGGACGAATCCGCCCTCGGAGGGAATGTTCTCGCGCCCGCGCGCGCGCAGTCGGTAGACCACGACCAGAATCGGCCAGCTCAGGGCGGCAACCGCGCTGTAGGTGCGAGTTGGCCTCACGCTATGGTGAATGTATGGCCAAGACGCTCGTCGTCGCAGAAAAACCATCGGTAGGGAGAGACCTCTCGTCCGCGCTGGCCGGCAAGTTCGAGAAGGACGAGGGCTTCCTGGAGTCGGAGGAATACGTCATCACGTGGGCGGTCGGGCACCTCGTGCAGCTCGCCGATCCCGAGACGTACGACGAGAAGTTCAAGAAGTGGAGGATGGCCGACCTACCGATCGTCCCCGAGGATTTTCACCTCGTCCCGCGCGACGCGAAATCCAAGAAGCAGCTCAATCTGATCCTGAAGCTGATGAAGCGCGAGGACGTCTCCGACTTCATCAACGCCTGTGACGCCGGGCGCGAGGGGGAGCTGATCTTCGCCTACATCTACGAGATGTACGCGGAGTCGCTGAAGAAGAAGGACGGCCCGCCGAAGCACGTGCAGCGCCTGTGGATCTCGTCGATGACGAAGCAGGCGATCCGCGAAGGCTTCGAGAAGCTGCGGCCGGGCGAGCAGCTCCAGTCGCTCGAGCAGGCCGCGCGGTCGCGCTCGGAGGCGGACTGGATCGTCGGCATGAACTCCACGCGCGCCGCGACGATCCGGCTGCGCTCCTCCTTCGACGGAGCGGTGTCGCTCGGGCGCGTGCAGACCCCGACGCTCGCGATCGTCGCGCGCCGCGAGGAGGAGATAAAGGCGTTCGTGCCAGAGCCCTACTGGATCGTGGACGCCACGTTCGACGCCGGCCCGCCGGCAGGCGGGTCCGAAGACGGTGGAACGGGCGGCTCGGAGGACGAGGGCGAGCGCGTGTATGAGGGGCGCTTCCACATGGGCGCCAAGCCGCGCATCGCAAGCGAGCAGGAGGCGCTCGCGATCGTGGGGGCCTGTCGCGGCAAGCAGGGAACGATCACCAAGGTCGAGCGCAAGGAACAGCGCGAGCGTGCGCCGATGCTGTACGACCTGACGACCCTTCAGCGCGACGCCAACACCCGCTATGGCTTCTCGGCGCGGCGCACGCTGGCGGCGGCGCAAAGGCTGTATGAGGAGCACAAGGCGCTGACCTATCCCCGCACCAACTCGCGCTCCCTGACGAAAGACATGATCGAGGAGATCAAGCCGACGGCCGAGCTGCTGCTGGGTCGCAGTCAGTACGCGAAGGCCGCCGCGTATGTGACCTCGCTCGACGTCCTGCCGCTCGCGCGGGTGGTCGACGACAGTAAGGTGACCGACCACCACGCGATCATCCCGACCAAGTCCGAGCACATGGTGGACCGCATGGGGGACGATGACAAGCGCGTCTACGACATGGTCGTGCGGCGTTTCCTCGCGGTGTTCCACCCCGAGGCGGTGTTCGAGAACACGCGCGTTGAGACCACCGTCTTCCCGAACGGCGACGGCAAGGATGACGGCGAACAGGGCGGCGGCTGCGTGTTCAGGACGCGCGGCAAGCTGCTGCTCGTGCCCGGGTGGCGTGGGGTCTACGGCCAGGTTCCGGCCGAC
>DATKQT010000007.1:0-48822 GCA_035532535.1 Gaiellaceae bacterium | reverse complement strand
ACGTTCGGCTTCACCGAGGCAGTGTCGCGGACGGGCTGGACGGGGCCTGGCTACAATGCGCCGTCCCGGGGGCGTAGTTCAGCTGGTTAGAACGCCGGCCTGTCACGCCGGAGGTCGCGGGTTCGAGTCCCGTCGCTCCCGTTCGAGAAGTGCCCTCAAGGCGACAGCTTTGTATCCACAGATCTGCCTCGTTGGGCAACGAAACGGCGATCTGGAAGCGCTGGCCGCGGACTGGTCGGCTAGACCGTAAGCCGCAGGAGTGCGACGAGGCCGACCGCCGCGATGACGGCCCGGTAGACAACCGGGGGCAGCCGCCGCCCGACGTGGACGCCTGCCCAGCCTCCCACGATCGATCCCGCCGCGATGAGGAGCACAGCCCCCCACGCGATGTGCGTCGCCAGGACGAACGCGATCGCCGCAACGGTATTCGTCGCACCCGCGAGGACGTTCCGCAGCGCCGTCAGACGATGGAGCGTGTCGACGACGGCGATGCCGAGCACGGCGATGATGACCAGTCCCTGCCCGGCGCCGAAGTAGCCGCCGTACACCCCGGCGACGAAGAGGCCGGCCGCAGCGGCCCGGCCGTGGCCTTCATCGGACGGCGTGCGGCGGCGCCGCGCGAGATAGCGGGCTGCAAACGGCTGCACGACGACGAGCACGACGCCGAGGCCGATGAAGACGGGCACGATCGCGCGAAAGGCCGACGCCGGCAGCTCGAACAGGAGGAACGCGCCGGTGAGGCCGCCCGCGACCGACGCGGCGCCCAGCCGGATCGATCGCCCGCGCTGCCCCGCGAGCTCGCGTCGCCAGGCTGCGATGCTCGCGGCGTTGCCGAACGCGAGGCCGGTGGTGTTCGACACGTTCGCGAGCACGGGCGCGTAACCGAACGCAATCAGCGTCGGGAACGTTATGAGGGTGCCGCTGCCGACGATTGCGTTGGCGACGCCCGCGCCGACCGCCGCCGCGACGATCGCGCACGCCTCGAGGAGGCTCAGCGACCGGTCTCCGCGAGGGCCCGCTGCAACGCACCGAAGGCGAGGCGGTCGGACGCGATGCCACTGCGCCTCTCCGCAGGAACGGCGGCGTACAGCCGGAGCAGCTCCTTGATCTGCGCGTGAACGCGTTGCGGCTTCGTGCACAGCAGCTCGATCGCAGCCGCGGTCGCCGTAGCGAGCTCGGAGCGATCGCGAACGACGTCCGTCAGAAGACCGGCGTCACGCGCCTCTCCCGCCGGGAGCCGCACGCCGGTCGCGGCCAGCCAGAAGGCCTGGCGACGGCCGACGAGCTCGCCGAGCCAAGCAAGCACGAGCGCCGGCGCGAAGCCGGCGTCCACCTCCGGAAACGAGAGGCAGGCGTCCTCGACCGCCACCGCCACGTCGCTGAGAGCGACGAGCCCGACGCCGAAGCCGGCCGCATCGCCCTGCACCTCGGCGACCGTCACGAGAGGTGTGCGCTCGAGCGCCTCGACGACGCCGGCGAGGCCGGCGACGTCCTCGCGGAGCAGGCCCGCTCCCTCTCGGAACGGCACCCGGCCCATGCAGAACTCGGACCCCGACGCGGACAGATGGACGACGTGGGCGCCGTCGGGCGGCTCGTTCAGCAGACCGGCCAGCCGCGCGGTCATCGCCGGGGTGAAGAGGTTTCCCGGCCCCGCGTCGATCCGCACGCGCACGACGGCGCCGACCTCCTCGATCGTCAGTCCTTCACGGTTCATCCATCCCTCCCGAGTCGACGAAACGAACGACGTTATGGAGCTCGCCGATGCCCTCGATCGCGCACTCGACCGTGTCGCCATCCTCGAGGAAACGCGGCGGGGTGAAGCCGATGCCGACTCCGCTCGGCGTTCCCATGGAGATGATGTCGCCGCGCTGCAGCGGAACGACGTTCGAGATGATCGCGATCGTCTCCGCGACGCCGAAGATCATGTCGCCGAGCCGCCCCGACTGGCGCAGCTCACCGTTGACGTGGCACGTGATGCGCAGGTCGTCGAGATCGCCGAACTCGTCGGGCGTGACGATCGCCGGCCCGATCGGCGTCGCCCGCGGCAGCGACTTGCCGAGGAACCACTGCCGGTGCCGCTCCTGCACGTCGCGCGCGGTGACATCGTTCACGACGGTGTAGCCCGCAACACGCGAGAGAGCGTCACCGACGGAGACGGCCACCGTGTCCCGCCCGATGACGACGCCGAGCTCGGCCTCGTAGTCGAGTGCCGCACCGACTTCCCGCCGCACCGCAATGTCGTCCTCCGCACCGCAGAGCGACTCCGGCGCCTTCGTGAACACGATCGGGTACTCAGGCACGGACTCGGCTTCCGCGCGGTACGCCGCGAACTCGACCGCGTGCGCGCGGTAGTTCTTGCCGAGGCACATGATGTTCCGCACGGGGCGGAACGGAACGGC
The DNA here is from genome assembly GCA_035532535.1 of Gaiellaceae bacterium. Classification (GTDB taxonomy): domain Bacteria; phylum Actinomycetota; class Thermoleophilia; order Gaiellales; family Gaiellaceae; genus Palsa-739. Next base: position 46,423 of record DATKQT010000007.1, on the reverse strand, counting down.
GGGCCGTTGGTGGTTCGCCAGCGGCTCCGAGTCTGTGTCCGGCGGGGCGCCTGCGAGCAGGTCGAGGACCGACCTCCGCGGCCCCCTGACGGGGAACCACGCCCCGTCCCGCTGGACGGCGACAACCTCGCGCCCGCCCTCGATGATGGTGCCGACCCGCACGTCAGGCGCTCCGCCCCGCGCGCCACTCGTCGGAGTGCTCGGTCTGGGCGATCTCCACTCCGCCGCGGCCGAGGAAGAGCGCACCCAGATCGTGCTTCGACCGCAGCTCCTCGGCACTGCCTTCGAGGCGCACCCTGCCGTCGGTCAGGACGTAGCCCCACGAAGCGACCTGGAGCGCGAGCGAGACGCGCTGCTCGATCAGGAGGACCGCCCGCCCGGTTTCCGCGAGACGGGCGACGACACGCTCGAGCACGCTCGCGGCGACCTGCGGCGCGAGATTGGATGTCGGCTCGTCGAGGATCAGCAGCCGCGGATCGGCCATGAGCGCACGCGCGATCGCCACCATCTTCCGCTCGCCGCCGCTCAACGTCTTTGCGGTGCGGCGCGCGAGCGGCTCGAGCGCCGGGAAGAGGTCGAACGCCTCCGCGACGTGGGCGGCGACCTCGCGCGACTTCAGCCGGAAACCGCCCATCTGCAGGTTTTCCATGACGGTCAGAGGCGCGAACACGTCCCGCGTCTGCGGGACGTACCCGATCCCGCGCGCGATTCGGTCCTCCTCCCGCAGCCGCGTGACATCGGCACCCTCGAGCGAGATCGCACCCGCCTGCAGCGGAAGCTGGCCGGTGATCGCCTTCACGAGCGTGCTCTTGCCGGCGCCATTCGGGCCCATGACGAGGACGATCTCGCCGAGGGACACCTCGAGCGAGACCTCGCGGACGACGGGAACCTTGCCGTAGCCGGCCGTGAGGCCCGTGACGCCCAAGAAGGGCGCCCCTGTCCGCCTAGCCGACATACGCCGCCTGGACGTCCGGATCGGCGACCACGGCGTCAAACGTCCCCGACGAGATCGGCCGTCCGAGCGCCATGACGACGACCCGCTCGCAGAGCTCCTGCACGACCTCGAGCGCGTGCTCGACGACGACGAGCGCGATCCCGTCGTCCCGAATGGATCGAAGATCGGCCAGGAGCTTCTCGACGAGGTGCGGTGCGACGCCGACCATCGGCTCGTCGAGCAGGAGCACCCTCGGCTCGCGCATGAGGCAGCGCATGATCTCGACAAGGCGCCGCTGCCCACCGCTCAGCTCGGAGCCGTACAGATCCGCAGCGTGCGCCATCTCGAACCGGTCGAGCACCGACCACGCGCGGCTCGCGACCTCGCGCTCCGACTGACGCGTCTCATGCCGCCGGAGGACGACCCGCCCGAGTGACGCGCCGTGAGCGCCGTGGCCCGCGGTGACGAGGTTCTCGAAGACCGTCATTCGGGCGAACTCGCTCGTCATCTGGAACGTGCGCGTGATGCCCATCCGTGCGCGCCGGTACACGGGAAGACGGCCGATCTCGTGGCCGTCGAGCACGATCGAGCCGCCGGCGAGGCGCGTCTGGCCTCCGAGCGCGGCGAGAAGCGAGGACTTGCCTGCGCCGTTCGGACCGATCAGCCCGAGCGACTCGCCGGGCGCGAGATCGAGCGAGACGCCGTTCACGGCGCGGACGCCGCCGTAGGTGACGACGAGGTCGCGGGCGACGAGGAGGGTCATGCGGGCTCACCTTGTTCGGCCGCGCTCCGGCGCCGGGCAAGGCTCCTCCGCTCCGGCACGATGCCCTGCGGCCGGAGGTAGAGACACAGCATCCAGATCGCGCCGATGGCGATCCACTCGACAGAGTCCATCAAGCCGGGATAGCCGACCTGCGGCAGGAAGCGAGGGAGCTCGAGGAAGAGGATCGGAACGAGCAGAACGCCGAGGACGACGCCGCGGTAGTTCCCGACACCTCCGACGAACATCGCGGTGAAGATCACGAACGTCTCCGCGTACCCCCAGGCGTCCGGCGACCAAGCGCCGATGTACTCGACGAGCAGGCCGCCGCTCAGTCCGGCGAGCGCCCCGCCGATGACGAACACCTGGAGCCGCAGGGCAGCGACGTTGAGTCCGAGCGATGCGGCTGCGTCCTCCTGGTCCCGCATCGCCCGCAGCGCACGACCCCACGGGGAGCGGGAGAGCCACGTCACGACTGCGTACGCCACGACGCAAAACACAAGCACCCAGCCCGCGTACGCCCACTGGTAGCCCTGAAGCGAGAGAGGCAACGACGAGAACGGGCGCGGAACGCCGGTCACGCCATTCGAGCCGTTGAAGAGCGGGACGTAACCCTGCACGACCTGCGTCGCGATCAAGGAGATGATGAGCAGGATCGCCGCCTGGTAGTCACGGCGGATGTTGCGCAGGGAGAAGAGCCCGACGGCGAGAGACAGCACCGCCCCGGCGACGGTCGCGAGAAGCAGGGCCACACCGAACGGCAGTCGCGCGCCGAAGACGTATTGCTGGAACGTCCCCGAGCTTGGGCCGAGCACGACAACGGCCGCGATGTACGCACCGATCGACTGGAAGACGATGAAGCCGAAGTTCACCACGCCGGCGAAGCCGAACTGGAGGTTCAACGCGAGCGCAGCCAGGACGTCGACACCGAAGTAGACGGTGAGCGTCGCGATGTAGTACGACCACGCCGTCATCGTCAGAGCGTGAGCTGTGTGTGGCCGGCCTGGCCACCGCGAACCGTGCCGGGGCGGCTCAGCAGAACGAGCACGAGGATGCCGAAGCCGGCGACGGTGCTGTACGCCTCCGATCCGAACGCGGCCACCTCTTCCGTGACGATGCCCATGATGAGTGACGCGATCACGGCACCGACCGGCGATCCCGCCCCCCCGAGGATGGCGGCCGCGATGACGAGCGGCAGGAAGAGCTGGCCGGTGGTGTATCCGACACTCTGCGCGTTGACGACGTACACGACGCCGGCGAGCCCGCAGAGAAAGCCGCTCAGCAGCCAGGTGATCACGACGATCCGCCCCGTACGGATGCCGGACGCCCGGGCGAGGTCAGGATCCGCGGCCATCGCGCGGAGAGCCTTGCCGATCTTCGTCCCCCGCAGGAGCGCCTGCAGAACGACGAGCACGCCGATGGAGATGAAGACGATGATCAGCTGCGTGTGCGTGATGAGGATCGAGCCGAACTGCAGCGGCGTGCTCTGCAGCACCGCGAACTGGTAGATGTTGTTGTGCGATATCGCCTGGACCGAGTAGTTGACGATCAGCGATAGCCCGAGCGTGACCATCATCATCTCGAACAGCTGCGCGCCCCGGCGTGCGTAGGGCTTGAAGATGCCGCGACCGAGCGCGAGCGTGAACACAGCGCCGGCGGCTCCTCCGACCACGAGGCCGGACCAGCCGCCGACGCCGTGCCTATTCGCGAGATAGGCCGCGAATGCAGCGACGGTCATCACCGCGCCGAAGCTCAGGTTCAGCACGTTCGTGAGACCGAACTGGATCGTGAAGCCCATCGCGGCCACGGCGATGATCGACGCCAGGACGACGCCGAAACCGATCGCCGATACGAATGTGCTCCACATGCACTTCCTATGCGCCCTTGACGGGCACCGCCTGGATCTGCTGCGCGGTCACGACTCCGAGCGAGACCGGCTTGAGAGCGTTCGTGCTCTTGACGGCCTCCTGATTCCCGAACGAGTTGTGGTACTTGTCGAAGTCGATCAGGCCTGTGGCGCCGACGTACTGGATGTGCTTGCCGGCGGCGAGCGCTGCCTTCCCCGCGGCGAAGGTGTAGACGACCACCTTCCCCTTCCCCGGGTTCGTGACCGACGGGATGGCGCTGTTGAAGACCGACGGCTTCGTGCTGTTCGACGCGACCATCGCGAGCGCGACAGCGACCATGCCGTCGTAGTACGTGATCGAGAACGGATTGGAGAGATACGACTGCCACGGCGATGGCTCCTGCTTCTTCACCGCCGTCACGGCCTGTTTGTACGCGTTCACCGCCGGCGTGGGCTTCGAGGGCGCCGTGATGAGGCCCGTGTAGTCCTTGACGAAGTCGCTGCCGATCGCTCCCTTCACGGCCGTCAGCCACGGCGACGTGAACGTCGCCTCGGTGCCGATGATCGGCACGAGGCCGCCGAGCTGCTTCAGCTCACCGAAGAACGTGCCGGCGGTCGTCGCGTCCGACTCGGTCATGATCACCTGCGGGTGGGACGCGATCACCTTCCGGACCGACGACAGGTAGGTCGGCTGCGAAGGCGTGAGGTCGATGCTCGACACGAGCGTCATGTGGAGCGCCTTCATGCTCGCGATGACGCCTGGCCGGTCGCCCTGCGAGCCGCTGTCGGTGCCGAATACCGCCGCCACCTTCGTATACCCCTTCCGCTTCGCCCACAGCGCCATCGCGGTGCCGTTCGCCGCGTCCGGCGGGAACAGCCGCCAGAAGTACTGGGCCGTGTTCCGGTCGTAGACCGACTCGCCGGCGACCGCCATCATCGGGATCTTCGCCGAGTTCAAGACGGGCACGATCGTCGGCGCGGACGACGTGTCCGGTCCGGCGACCGCGATGAGATTGGAGGTCGTGGCGAGCATCTGCTGGACCGCTGGGAGCGCGTCGGCAGGATCCCCTCTGGTGTCGACGCCCTTGAACACGAGCTGGTTGCCAAGGACCCCGCCGGCCCTGTTGATGGCGTAGAGCGCCGGGTAGAGCCCCCCGACCTGGTTCTGCCCCTCGAAGTCGCTCGAGCCGGTGAGCGCGATCACGCCCGCCACGGTGAGCTTCCCGCCAGCCGCATGACGCCCTTGTGCTGTGGCAGCGGCGGCCATCGCGCATGCGGCCAGGCCGCATACGACCGCCACAACCAGGATCTTCCGCACACGCATCGGAACCTCCTCCACCGTCCGCCGGTAACGAATGTCGTTGCCCGAATCCCCGGCGCGCCCCTGACCGGACGCACCTTTTGGTCGCCGAATGTTCGGAATGGGCGACCATACGACATCGCGCTCTGATGTGTCAAGCAGTTGTTTTCTTCGAATGCTGGCGCTCGAGGCAGCGATCAGGTTAGAATTGTGCACTCATTGGTTGTGATTGGTTGACATGGTCGAGAGCAACCTCACCACGGTCGCGGGATCGAGCGGTGCACGTGGCCGGGATCTCGCCGATCTGATCCTCGCCGCGCACGCCGAGCAGGACGCGCCGCCCGGCGCGCGCCTTCCGACCGAGCGGGAGCTCGCGCGGAGCCTCGGGGTCAGCCGCGCCGCCGTTCGGCAGGCGCTCTCCTACCTCGAGGCGGACGGCCGCGTCTCGCGCGAGGTCGGTCGTGGCACCTTCCTCCGCCTGTCGGCCGTCGACCACGCCGATGACGTCGGCCCCGCCGACGTCATGGCGGCACGGGAGCTCTTCGAGCCGCAGGTCATCCCCCTTGTCGTCACCCACGCCACCCCCCGCGACTTCGTCGAGCTCGACCGCTGCCTGCGCGGCGGCGAGGCCGCCGGCAGCGCGGAGGAGTTCGAGCACTGGGACGACGCGTTCCACCATACGATCGTGGTCGCCGCCCACAACCGCCTGCTCCTGCGGATGTACGCGTCCATCGAAGCGGGCCGCCACGGGCCGGTCTGGGGGAACCTCAAGCGCAGTCACGACTCGCGCGAACGGCGAGCCTTGTACATCGCGGACCATCTCCGCATCGTCGAGGCTCTCCGGAGGCGCGAAGTCGACGCAGCGCTCGAGGCGACCTGCGTCCATCTCGAACGCGTGCGCATCAACCTCCTCGGCCCCGCCGGCGTCACGAGGTAGAGCCGCCTTCCACGGATCTGCTCGCCCCTTGCCGTCAACCGCCTTTCTCGGCCCCTGGACCTTCCAGGAGGAAGAACGGCCGGCCGACGTGCGCCTCGAAGCGGACGTACCTATCCATCCGTATTCCGTCGGCAGACTCTCGAGTCCGCTGGATCATCTCGACGACGACTTGGGGGTCGTCGACGTCGAACATCAAATAGAACGTGAATCGCGATGACCCCGGCTCGCCGACCATGAAGAGGTCGTCGTCGAGGGTCGCGACCACACGCGCGCCGAGCTCTTGCCATTCCTCCATGAGTCTCCGGAAGCGGCCGATGACCCGCTCGCGATCCTCGTCGGCGACGATGTCGTAGTACGCGGAGGTCATCGCGCCGAGCAGGATCGCCCGCTTCGGGTCAGTGCTCTTGGCGTAGACCATCCCGTCGCTCATCAGAAGATCTGCTCCCGCATCTTCAACGGGCCTTGGAGCCGCTCCGGCCTGTAGTCGTGGAGATCGATCGAACTGGTGCCGGTCGTGATCAGCTCGGCGATGGCCTGACATGCCCCAGGCCCGTTCATGTAGCCGTGACCGCTGAAGCCGCTCGCAACGTACGCGTTCGCCGCGCCGGGAATGCGCCCGAGCACGGGCTGCAGGTCCGGAAGCAGGTCCATGACCCCGGAGAAGGACCGATGGACACGGGCATCCCCGAGCTGCGGGACGAGCCGTGCCAGCTGGGCGAGTTGGTAGAGCCGGTCGCGCGGATCGGCGGGCGGTTCGTATCGCTGCGGGAACACAACTTCGCCGTTCTGGGCGCGCATCGTCGCAACCTTCGCCGCGAGCTCGAGCTTCAGGCCCTTCGGGTCGAGTCGGAAGGAGACGTCCTTTCGGTTCTGCCACAGTGCAGGAGCCCAGATCCTGACGTCTCGAAAGTCGTGCAGGCTGAGGTCGTGCAGCATCGCCGAGTACCGGTACCCGCCGGTGATCCGGATCGTGCCGTTGCGGTTCTGCTTCGCACCGAACGTGGAACCGCGAACGAAGCCGGGAATCGTGCCGGGAGGCATGGGCCCGGTCTCCACGGCCGGAGCGCGAACGCGCTGCATCGGGATGTGGAAGCCAAGCTGGCGGCAAAGATCCGGCGACCAGAGGCCTGCAGCGATCACGACGTCTTGGGAATGGAGCAGGCCGCCCCGCGTCTTGACGCCGGTGATGCGGTCGCCGGCCGTCTCGAAGCCGGTCACCATTTCGCCACACCGAATCTCGATGTCGCGCTGCTGCGCGATCTGCCGGAGAGCGTTTATGACCATCAACGCGTCGACATGCCCACCGTGACGCACGTCGACGGCGACGAACTCTCCTTCGAACTGCGGGAAGCGTTCGCGCGCCGCGGCGGCGTCCAACAGTTCGCTGCCCGGGTACCCGGCAGTTGCCTGCCATGTCGCTCGCTCTACCTCGAGCCATTCGCGATCGCGGTCGTCCGCGATCACGATGTACCAGCCCTCTGCATTGAGATCGATGCCGTGTCCCCACCGTTCCTCAAACGTCGACCATTGCTCTGCGGAGACACGAAGCAGGGACGATGCAGGATTCGGCTCCCCGCCGGGAAGATTGATTGCGGCAACCGAGCGCCCGGACTGCTCGAAGCCGAGGTCGTCCTTTTCCAGGACTGCGACGCGCGTGCCGCGTTCCGCCAATTCGACGGCGGTCAGGAGCCCGATCAATCCACCGCCGATGACAACAACGTCGGGCTGGGTCGTCAATGGACGATCTCGGTCGCAAAGCCGACGACGATGGCCGTCGCGTCGGAATCGTTGCGCATCGTGTGCGGGTGGGACGACGGCCAGACGACGCACTGGCCCTCCCGCAGCTCGTACTCGGCGTCGTTGACCACGAGCACGAGCTCGCCCTGCGCGACGTAGGCGACGTCGATGCCTGCGTGGGTGATCGAGTCGTCGAAGCCGGAGTGCGGCGCGAACGACGCGACGAGGAGCTCGAGCTGCGAGCCGGGGATCCGAAAGGCAGAGAACCGGACGCCGTCGCCGCGGGCGCCTTCCCGGGCCGGCGCGACAAAACGCGGGGTCGCCTGCCGGAGCGAGTATCCGAGGAGCGAGGCGACGTCGTGGTCGAGGGCCTGCGCAACAAGGGCGAGCCGTCCGAGCGCGATGTCGGAGCTCCCCCGCTCGACCGCCCCGAGGAAGGAGGGAGAGAGCCCGGCGGCGGCGGCGAGCGCCCGGACGGAGATGCCTCGCTGCGTCCGCAGCCGCCTGATGACGGCGCCCACGTCGGGAGCCGCGACTGCCGGCTTGGCCTCCATCGGGCGAGCATAACCCGGTCCTTGCCTTTGCGCGAAATATCGGTCAGTGTTGCAACATTCTGGCCGCCGCCGCAGCGGGGGCCGCACGAGCGAGAGGAGGGAGTCCCAGTGCTCACGTCGAGAAGGGCCAGGCGGGCAGCAGCCACGCTCGTCGTTGTCGGGATCGCCGGCGGAGTGGCCATGTCGGCGTCGACGGCGAACGCCGCGAAGTCGAGCTGCTCGTTCACCCTGCGAATCGGCGACGTCCTGCCGTTCACGGGCGGCCTCTCCGCCTACGGCGGAAATATGGACAAAGCCGTCAAGCTCGCGATCACGCTCCAGAACGCGGCGCTGAAGAAGGCAGGCCTGTCGAAGCAGATCAAGGTCGTGCTCGTCGACTCACAGGACGGGCAAACGCAGGCGGCCGCGGCGGTCGAAGCCGCGAAGAAGGAAGTCGGTGAGCACGTCGACGTGATCATCGGGGAGATGGCGTCGGGCGCCACGATCCCGATGGCGCAGTCCGTGACGATCCCGGATCACGTCGTCCTCATCTCGCCGACGGCCAGCGCACCGCAGCTGACGGCGCTCAAGGGCGGCAAGGGCTGGGTCTTCCGCACGTATCCGTCCGACAACCTGCAGGGAAGGGTGCTCGCAGAGGCCGCACTGCAGAAGTTCGGCAAGGGCGCGACCGTCAACGTCGGCGCGCGCAACGACGCGTTCGGCACCGCACTCGAGCAGCTCTTCGTCACACAGTGGAAGTCGCTCGGCGGGAAAGTCGGCGTCAACATCTCCTGGAACCCCGACCAGCCGACGTTCGACACCGAGGCCGGACAGCTCGTTTCGGGGAATCCCGCCGGTTGGGTCATCATCGACTTCCCGGAGACGTTCCTGAAATTCGCGCCGGCGCTCATCCGCACCGGTACGTGGGACCCGACGAAGACGCTCATGACCGAGGCGCTCAAGGACGCCCCGACGCTGGACAAGATCGGCCAGCCCGTGCTCGGCCTCTCCGGCACAGCGGCCAGCGCGGCAGGCGGCCCGGCAGGCGCGGCATTCCACTCCCTGTGGAACGCCGACGTCAAGGGCGCGCAGCCGTACACCGGCTTCGAAGGCACCGCCTTCGACGCCGCGAACGTCGCCTTCCTGGCCGCGATGAAGGCGTGCTCCGCGTCGCCGGCGAAGATCGGGGCGAATCTCGTGTCCGTCTCCGGGCCTCCCGGCGCCAAGGTGACGTTCAAGCAGCTCGGCACTGCCATCTCGCTGCTGAGCAAGCACAAGGACGTCAACTACGAGGGTGCCTTCAGCCCGGTCGACTTCGCCGCCAACGGCGACATCAGCTCGGCTGTGTACGAGATCTGGCGTTACGACGGGAACAGCAACTTCAGCACGCTGAAGACATTCACGTTCAAGGGCAAGTGACACGCGTGACTCTGCGGGACGGCGGCGGCTTCGAAGAAGCCGCCGCCTACTCCCGCGCCGTCCGCATCGGCAAGCACGTCGCAGTCAGCGGCACGGCGCCGATGGACGACGGTGCGGTCCTCCACGCAGGCGACGCGTACGCGCAGATGCGGGTCGCGATCGAGAAGGCGCTCGGCGCCGCGGCCGAGCTCGGGGCGACGCCGGAAGACGTGATCCGGACGCGCATGCTGCTCGCAGCGGGCTGCGACTGGCAAGCCGCGGTGCAGGCGCACCGCGAGGCATTCGCCGGCATCGATCCGGCGAACACCTCGTACTACGTCGCCGGGTTCATCCCGGAAGGCGTGCTCGTCGAGTTCGAGCTCGACGCGATCGTGCCCGACCCACCGAGATAGAGCTCGACCACCCTGGGATCGTCGAGCAGCTGCCGACCGGGGCCGGTGTAGGCGTTCTTGCCGGTGTCGAGGACGTAGCCCGTGTCGGCGAGCGCGAGGGCGCGGCGCGCGTTCTGCTCGACCATGACGATCGCGATCCCGAGCGATCGGATCTCCACGAGCTTGTCGAACACGAGGTCGATTGCGATCGGTGAGAGACCGGCCGACGGCTCGTCGAGTAGGAGGAGCCGCGGACGCGTGACGAGCGCGCGGGCCAGCGCGACGAGCTTCCGTTCGCCGCCCGAGAGCGATCCGGCCCGCTGCCGGCGCCGGTCGACGAGGAGTGGGAAGACGTCGAGCACACGGTCGATCTCACGCTGCCGCTCGCCGCGTGGCAGCACGAGCGCTCCCACGTGAAGGTTCTCCGCGATCGTCAGCGTCGGGAAGACGTTCTCGACTTGCGGGACGAAGTTCATGCCGCGGCGCGTCAGCTTGTCGGAACGCTCGCCGGTGACGTCCTCGCCCTCGAAGCGAACCGACCCGCCCCGCGGACGCAACATGCCGTACACAGCCTTGAGCAGCGTCGACTTCCCTGCACCGTTCGGGCCGACGATCGCGACGATCTGGTCGGCGGAGGCGACGAGGTCGACGCCTCGGACGATGAGCGCGTCGTCGTAGCCGGCCTCGAGCGAGGCCACCTCGAGCAGCGGCGCGCTCACCGCGTCGTCCCGAGATAGGCATCGACCACCTGATCGTTCGCGCGCACCTCGTCGGGCGTCCCGGCGGTGAGGACGCGGCCTTGATTCATGACGACGACACGGTCGGCGGCCTGCATGACGAAGTCGAGGTCGTGCTCGACGATCAGGAACGTGAGGCCACGGTCACGGCGCACGGCGAGGATGTGCTCGAGCAGCTGCACGCGCAGGGTCGGCGCAACGCCCGCCATCGGCTCGTCGAGGAGCACGAGGGTCGGCTCGACCATGAGCACCCGCGCCAGGTCGAGCAGCTTGCGCTGACCGCCCGAGAGCGTGCCGGCGTACTCGTGTATGTACGACTCGAGACCGACGAGCGCGAGCAGCTCCTGCGCACGTTCGAGCCCACGTTGCTCATGCGCGCGCGCAGCACGCGGCCGGAACAGAACGCCCGTCAGCTGCTCTCCAGGGTGCGCCCTCGTCGCGAGGAGCAAGTTCTCCAGCACGCTCATCCGGGTGAGCACCCGGGCGGCCTGATACGTGCGAACGACCCCGGCGCGCGCGACGCGATGGGCCGGCCGGCCGTCGATCCGCGTACCGGCGAACACGATTCGCCCGGAGGTCGGCTTCAGCGAGCCCGCGATCGTCGCGAACAACGTCGACTTTCCGGCGCCGTTCGGCCCGATGAGACCGGTGATGGAATGCTCTTCCACGGCGAACGTGGCGCCGTCGACCGCGCGCACGGCGCCGAAGGTGCGCACGACGTCCTCGACCTCGAGCAGCGCGCTCACTCGAGCACCATCTCCCGCCGCTTGCCGAGAAGCCCCTGCGGGCGCAGGACGACGAGCACGATGATGATCAGGCCGATGATGATCAGGCGGATGTAGGCGCGCTCGTCCGATGCGACCCAGGTGAAGGGGGGGAAGTTCAGGAAACGCGTCCCGGCGAAGATGAAGCCGAAGACGAGCGCCCCGACCGGAACCGACCAGACGCGCCCGAGCCCGCCGAGCAGCAGGATCATCCAGGCGAAGAAGGTCAGCAGCGGCTGGAAGTCGTCGGGGCTGAAGAACGAGAACTCCCACGCATAGAACAGCCCGGCGATGCCCGCGAGCGCCGCGCCGAGCGCGAGTGCCTGCAGCTTGTACGCGAAGACGTTCTTGCCGAGCGAGGCGGCTGCGTCCTCGTCGTCGCGGATCGCACGCAGCACTCGCCCCCATGGCGTCCGCAACGCGAACCAGGAGAGCGTCAGCAGGATGATGGCGACCACCCACACGATGACGAGCATCGTCGTGTCCCCGGTCGAGATGCCGAGCGCATGCCCGACGTGCGTCTGGAAGCTGCTCCAGCCGCTGTTGTACTCGCTCGCGGTCCCGACGGCGCCGAGCGCGATCGTGCCCTGCGACCCTCCCGTCAGCGACGTGTCGTTCGTCGCGACGTATCGGATGATCTCGCTGAAGGCGATCGTCACGATCGCGAAGTAGTCCGCGCGGAGACGCAGCGTCGGTAGCCCGAGGAGGAGCCCGCCGGCGGCGGCGGCTGCGATGGCGAGCGGCGCGGCGAGCCACGTGCTCCAGCCTTCCTTCACGACGAGGATCGCCATCGTGTACGCGCCGATCGCCATGAACCCGACCTGGCCGAAGTTGAGGAGCCCGGCGAAGCCGAACTGCACCTGGAGACCGAGCGCGAGGATCGTGTAGATGCCGGCGACGACGCAGACGAATGCCCAGAAGCCGCCGCTGAAGAGGACGCTCATCCGGCCCTCGCCTGTCCGAAGAAGCCCTGCGGGCGGATGAGGAGCGCGACCGCGAGCACACCGAAGGCGACCACGGGCTTGTACACAGGATTGACGCCGCCGGCGAAGCCGGACCAGGTCGACACCTCCTGCGCGAGCCCGAGGGCGAGACCGCCGAGAAGCGCGCCGTAGGCGCTGCCGATACCCCCGAGCACGACGGCGGCGAACACCGGCAGCAGGAGCTGGAAGCCGAAGTTCGGGTCGAAGGAATACTCGACCATCGCGGCGAGCACACCCGCCAACCCGGCGAGGAGCCCGGAGATCAGCCACGCCATTCGCGTCGCGCCGGCGACGTCGATCCCCGCGACCGCCGCGAGCGCGCGGTCGTCCGCCATCGCCCGCAGCACGCGCCCCCACGTCGTCAGCGCGAGGAACAGCCCGACGAGCACGATCGTCACTGCGGCCGTTGCGATCGCGATCACCTGCGCGTCCGACAGACGGACGCTGCCGAGGACGAAGACCCGGTACGGGTTCACGGTGTAGCTCCGCGGCGCTGAACCGGCGGCGAGCAGCAGCGACTGGCGAAGCACGAGCGCGAGCCCGATCGACGCGAGAAAGAGGCTCATGAAGCCCGCCCGTCGCACACGCATCGGCTTCCACAGGACCACGTCGAGCACGAGTGAGAGCGCAGCGGTCGCCGCCATGCCCGCGAGCGCGGCGACGATCATCGACTGGTGCAGCGGCCCGTTCACGGCGAAGGCGACGAACGCGCCGAAGGCCATGAAGTCTCCGTACGCGAAGTTGACGAGCCGGAGGAGCCCGTACACGAGCGAGACGCCCACGGCTGCGATGGCGTACACCGAGCCGGTGACGAGTCCGTTGGCGACGAGCTGCAGGAACACGTCAGACGAGCTGCGGCTCCGGCACGAGCCTCCCCGCCGCGAATCGCTCGACTCCGAGGACGTCCAGCACCGGGTCGTCGAGACCTGCCACCGCGTCGGCGATGATACGTGCGACCGCCGGCGCGATCATGAATCCGTGCCCGCTGAAGCCGGCCGCGACGAAGATCCCTTCGGCGATCTGCCCCAGGATCGGCTGGTGATCCGGCGTCACGTCGTAGATGCCCCGCACGAGCAACGGGTACGACACGTGCTCGAGCTGCGGCAGTAGCGCATTGCTCGCGCTCCGAATCGTTGCCCGCCAGCGCTCGCGTCCCTCCTGTTCGTTGCCGCGTGCCGTCAGGTCGCTCGCGAGCACGCGTCCGTCCGCGAGCTGCTTCGCGGCGAAGCCGCGTTCGGGCACGACGACGAGAGGCTCGAGCAGGCGCTCACGGATGGGATCGCTGAAGAACAGGTATCGCTCCTCGGCCGCTATGGGGAGCTCGACGCCGAGCGGCGCGGCGAGCCGTGCTGTGTCGACGCCGGCGGCGACCACGACTGCGTCGGCAGTGAACGGACCGACAGTCCAGCCGGCGCCGTCGCGGACGATCGCATCGACCGTCGCGTGCTCGACTTCCAAGCCGGCGGCGAACGCCTCGACGACTGCCTGAGGACGGTCGAAGTAGCCGTCCTCCCCACACCACGCTCCGCCGACCACCGCCTCGGGGTCGAGCCCCGGAACGAGCTCCGCGACCTCCTGGGAGCGGACGATCCGCGACGGGATGCCCTCCTCGTTCTGCAACGCGACGTTGGCGGCGAGACGCGCGAGCGTCGCCTCCTTCTGAGCAGCGAAGAGATACCCGCACGAGCTGAACGAGAGCGTCACCCGCGCGTCGAGCCGCGTGTCGACCTCGCGCCAGAACTCGACGGACTCACGCGCGAGTCGGCACGCGACGCGCGTGCCCCACTGCTGGCGCACACCGCCCGGCTGCACGCCCGATGCCCCTGCGCCGATTCCCTCACGCTCGACGACGGCGACGGCGACCCCCCGCGACTCGAGCTCACGCGCGACCGCAAGTCCGGTCACGCCCGCACCCACGACCGCCACGTCGATTCGGTTCATAATGTTGCAACCCTGACCGAAATATCGGTCAGGCGCAAGCACCGATCCGTGCATGCAGTGCCCGTGCCCGAGGTCACGAGCCCCCCGGCCTGCCTCCGCGTTAGGAGGTGTGCTGGAAGCGAGCGACGGTGAAGCCGACGAGGAGCGGCGGGGCAAGCATGAAGACGACGAGCATCAACGTCATCACGACGAGCACCGCCCCGTGCGTGTGGTCGTAGATGAATGCGTACTCGATCATCCCCGCGATCACGATGTAGGCAAGGAATGTCCATCCGGCCACCTGACGGAACCGCTGCCACGCGAACTCACGCTGGCGCGCCAGGAGGACGACACCGAGGGCAAGGACGATGCCGGATGCTGCCAGCAAACCGACGGCGGGGCCGAGCGGCGCGCGCTTCGGGAGGTAGGCGGCGAGATAGCTCACTCCACCGGCGATCAGCGCGAGCGAGAGCATCCAGAGCCCCGTCACCGGCGGCACCTTCCGATCGGCCCATGCCTTTTGCTCCGGCGCGACCATCAGCTCGCAAGCCTCGTCATGATGATCAACGTCCCGATCTGCATTGCTCCGGTGATTCCCGCCGTGAAGATGAACCGGCGCATGAGCTTCTCGATCACCGCGGGGTTCGGTTGCGGCTTTCGTAGCTCGAACAGGACGGCGATGTTCGCCGGCTCCAGCAGACCGATCGCGATCACAGCCATCACGCCCACGACTGCGAACGACGCGACGACCCAGGCATGGCGCGGGAAGGAGGTATCGAGCATTCCGTTGTAGCGCGCGAGCTGGAATCCGGCAGCGAGCGTCATCGTGACGAGCACGGGAATGATCAGTACGAGCTTCGGCATCAGCCTCTTGGTCAACTCGACCCGAGCAGGGATGGACAGCCGGCCAAGGATCGGGCCGAGCACAAACCCGAGGAAGAGGTCGAGAGCCGTCCAGATCCCGCCGCCGGCGACGTGGAAGAAGTCGAGTGCCCAACGCGAGTTCGTGCCGATCGCAGCGATCACGGCAGCGAGGATCACCGCAACGACGGGCAGCGCCTTGACCGGCAAGATCTCGACCGGCGCCTCCGCGTCAAGAGACGCAACTCCAGCTACGGAATGCCCGGCGGCCGCCACCGGCACGGACACTAACCGGCGCTCGTCAACAGTTCAACCGAACGCAAACGGCCGGCCGCAGTCGGCGACTGGTGCGCGGTGATGAGCTCATCCGCGTCGGCGTGCTTGGCGAAGTCCGCGAGGTAGTCGCCGACTTCGGCCGGCGTCCCGACCGCGGCGTACGTCACCATCTGCCGAACGTGCTGACCGGCGGGCGAGGCGAGGATCTCGTCCGCCTCGGCGTCGGAGAAGGTCTGCCCGCGGCCGAGCAAGAACGTCACCCGGTTGCGCATGGCGGCGCGGAACTGCTCCTGGGCATCGTCGGCCGTCTCCGCGACGACGACGTTGACGCCGGCGATGACATACGGCCGATCCAGCTGCACGGACGGACGAAAATCGCGTCGGTAGCTCTCGACAGCCTGTCGCAGCAGGTCCGGCGCGAAGTGGGAGGCGAACGCATAGGGGAGCCCAAGCGCAGCGGCCAGGCCCGCGCCGAACATCGACGAGCCGAGGATGTAGAGCGGGACATTCGTCCCCTTGCCCGGCGTGGCATTCACTCCCGGAATGCGCGTCTCTCCGGTGAGGTACCCCTGCAGCTCGAGGACGTCCTCGGGGAAGCTGTCAGCCGATTCCGCACCGCGGCGCAAAGCCCGTAGCGTGTTCTGATCCGAGCCGGGCGCGCGCCCGAGACCGAGATCGATGCGCCCGGGATGCAGCGACTCGAGCGTGCCGAACTGCTCGGCGATCACGAGCGGCGAGTGGTTCGGGAGCATGATCCCGCCGGCTCCGAGGCGGATCTCGCGCGTGTGCGCCGCGATGTGCGCGATGAGCACACTGGTCGCCGAAGAGGCGATCGTGGACATGTTGTGATGCTCGGCGTACCAGACGCGCCGGTAGCCCAACTCCTCTGCCCGCTGAGCCAGAACGACACTTGCCGCGAAGCTGTCGCCTGACGTCTCTCCCTTGCGGATCGGCGCCAGGTCGAGGATCGAGAGTGGAATGTTCGATCTAGTCGTGTGCGTGATACCGGAGGCCGTCGAGCGCGAGCTCGAGCAGACGTTCCTTCTGCTCGGGATCCTCCGTGGGCACGAGCGCGATCGCGCCGACCATCCGCACGACGTCCGTGAAATTCGTGTCGGCGCGCACGACCCCCGCGCGCTGTGCACGTTCGACGAGTGCGGTACCGGCAACCAGGAGCGCGGTCCGACACGTGAGCAGGGCGGTGGAGCTCGGATCGGTCTCCATCAGCGCCTCGTTCAGTGCACGTTTGGTCGCCGCAAAGCCGACGTACTGGTGCAGCCACTGGGATAGGGCATCCCAGGGCGGGAGATCTGCAAGATCCTCCGCGGCGCGCGCCATGGCTTCGACCTCGCCCACGTAGACGGCCTCGAGGAGTGCCTGGCGCGTGGGGAAGTGCCGGTAGAGCGTGCCGATCCCGAGTCCGGCCCGCTCGGCCACCTCCTCGAGCGGTGCCGAGGTGCTCTTGTCGGTGAAGAGCGCGCGGGCGGCCGCCACGAGCTTGTCGTGGTTGACGCGCGCGTCGGCTCGCATGGCGCGCTGGGGCTGGATCTCGGTCTGGCTCAACTGATTTGACAAGCGGAGGTCTCCTCCGTATTCTATCCGGAGGTTGCTTCCGGATGTTCTGGAGGTCGCCTCCACTTTACTGCAAGCGTTCGCTCGAAGGAAGGGGTCGGCATGCAAGTAGCTCAGAGCCTGACATTGCGCCGAGGCGCAGACCTGCGCCAGGGCCCGCTGGCCGGCCGGTATCCCGCCGTCGCCGCCATGGTCATGCTCGCGCTGATCCCTTACCTGGCGCTCTCTGCGGCGCTCGGGCCGCTGACACCGATCATCGGCAGGCAGCTGCACATGAGCATGCAGACGATGAGCCTCGGCTCCGGCCTTGGCAACGCCGCCTACGCGGTCGGCACGGTGCTCGCCGTGCAGTTCGCCCAGCACCTGCCGCAGCGCAGGATGCTGGTCGTCTACGCGGTGTTCCTCCTCGTCGGATCGGTGCTGACGGCAGCCGCGCAGAACGCGGAGATGTTCATCGCCGGCCACGTGATCCAGGGTCTCTGCACCAGCCTGTTGCTGATCGCCGCCGTTCCGCCCCTCGCGATCGGTTTCCCGGCGCACAAGCTCCGTGACACCGCCGTGATCATGAACGTGTGCATCTTCGGCGCGGTCGCGCTCGGTCCGTTCATCGGCGGCCTGCAGGCGGAGTCGCATGCCTGGCGACCGCTGTTCTGGATCGTCGCCGCGATCTCGGCTGCGGCACTCGTGTTGGCCGTCTTGACCTTCGATGACGCGCCGCCCGCCAATCCCGACTCGCCGCGCGACCTGCGGGCGATCGCGCTGGCGACGGTCGGCTGTGTGGCCGCGTTCTTCGGCGCCTCGGAGCTCACGAGCCATGGCTTTCTGAACCTGGAGACGATTCTGCCGCTCCTCGGCGGCCTGGCGACGATCGTGGTCCTCGTCATCTACCAGTACCGCGCCAAGCAGCCGCTCCTGACGATCCGCACGATGCTCACGAGCTCGATTCCGGTCGCAGGAATCACGCTGGCGCTGTTCGCGGCTGCGGCATCCGTGTCCGCGACCGTCCTCACCGCAGGCGTCCTCGCCGGGCGCTACAGCCCGGTGCACATCGGGCTGCTCTACCTGCCGGAAGTCGGCGGCGCGGTCATCACCGCGGTTGCACTCGGGGCCGTCATCAGGAGACGGGCGATGCACTACCTCCCACTGATCGGCATGATCTTCCTCGCCGCCGGGATCGCCGTCTTCCGGATCGAAGTGCCCTCCAGCCAGGCGCTGACCCTCCTCGGCTCGGGGCTGACGGGGATCGGCCTCGGCGCCACGGTCGCACCCGCGCTCTTCGTCGCCGGCTTCTCGCTGCCCTCCGCCAACCTTCAGCGGGTGTTCGCGATCGTCGAGCTCCTGCGAGCAGTGGCGGCGTTCATGGTCGCGCCGATCTTCGTCCACCTCGCTGCGAACGCCACCGGCAACCTCGATGCCGGCACCGGCATCGCGCTGTGGATCGGGCTCGGGCTCGCCCTCGGCGGGGCCGCTGTGGCCGTCGCGATCTACGCCCTCAGCGGCGCCCGCCCGCAGACACCCGACCTCGAGCGCTTCCTCGCGGGCTCGGCTCCGGCGTGGGACTCGCCACCGCTGCTGGCAAGCGTTCGATCGACCGTTCCCCTCGCGCCCCCGGCCGCCGAAAGGGTCTGACATGGCATCCGGACCTGTTCTCTTCGCCTACGACGGCTCCGAGCTCGCGACGCTCGCGATCGAGCAAGCCGCGCAGCAGCTCGCGCCGGGACGAGACGCCCTCGTCCTCACCGTTTGGCAGACCGCGGATGTCGGATTCGTCCCTGTGAACGAGCGTCACTTCGACGCCACCCAGGCGCAGGATGTGAAGAAGGCGGCGGAGGAGACTGCCGCGCACGGAGCATCGCTCGCGGAGAAGGCCGGGTTCCGGTCACAGAGCGCGGCGGTCGAGGCGGCGCCGACCTGGCAAGGGATCGTCGAGACGGCCGAGGAGCGCGGGGCGAGCCTGATCGTGCTCGGCTCCCATCGTCGCAGCGGGCTCACCGGACACCTACTCGGCAGCGTCGCCGCCGCCGTCGTCAAGCACTCCGCGGCATCCGTGCTCGTCGTGCACTAGCGACCCGCTAGCGGCTGATGGCGTCGATCAGGTCGGCAAGGGCGGAGCCCTTGACGAGCACGGTGTCGGCACCGGCTTCGATCGCATC
This sequence comes from Gaiellaceae bacterium, assembly GCA_035532535.1. GTDB lineage: Bacteria > Actinomycetota > Thermoleophilia > Gaiellales > Gaiellaceae > Palsa-739. The sequence goes on along the minus strand of DATKQT010000007.1, from coordinate 27,320 downwards.
GCGCTGGAAACCTCCGCCGTCGTATGCAGAAAGCATGACGATTCGCGGGCGACTTCCGGCGTTCCGGATCCTGCGGGCGGCCTCGATACCGTCGAGGTTCGGCATACGGATGTCGAGGACGATGCAGTCCGGATCGAGCGATGCCGCGAGCGCAACCGCGTCGTTGCCGTCCGCGCCGCGGGCCACGATGTCGAATCCGAAGTCGATCAAGACGTCGGCGAGAGCTGCGCAGATCCGGGGCTCGTCGTCGACGATGACGATTCGCAACGCGCGCGGAGCTTCAGGGCCTGGCTGATCTGCGGGATGTTCGAGGGGTTCCATGTTCAGGATCGTGTCGTGTCGCGGGGGAACGATGCGTGGAGGCGTGTTCCTTCGTTCATCGCCGTCTCGATGCGGAGCGTTCCGCCGAGGCTTTCTACGCGCTCTTTCATGGTGATGAGCCCGACATGGCCGCCGTTGTTCTGGTTCGTGTCGAAGCCGGAGCCGTCATCGGCAATGGTCACATCGATGGTTTCGGCGCGCGTGTCGAGGCTGATCGAGGCATGCTCGGCGGTGGCGTGCTTGCGAATGTTGGTCGCGGCCTCGCGGATGAGCCGGTAGATCGCCGTCTCGAGCTCGGGCGCGAGACGGACGCCGTCGAGGTTGGAGTCGACGGTGTAGCGCGTCTTCGTGTCAGCGAGCACGGTCTGGAGCGTGTCGTGAACCGCGACGTCGAGGCCTCGCTCGTCCATGACCGGCGGCCGAAGCTCCGTCATCATCTCGCGCAGCGAGCTCATCTCCGCGGATACCTCGTCACGGACTTGTCGCGCCTCGACGGCTGCCTCCTCGTGACCGGCTCGTACGAGCTTGTTCACCAGGCGATCGAGCTTGAGTGCTGCCACCGTGAGATATTGAATCGGCCCATCGTGCAGATCGGCAGCCAATGACATGCGTTCGGCCTCGGCGGCCTCGACGGTGCGGGCAAGCAGCTCGCGCCGGTCGGTGATGTCTTCGATGAGCCCGATGCCGAAGCTGCCGTCGGGGGCCGGGGTGACGGTGACGCGCGCCCAGATCGTGGCTCCGCTCCGGTGCAGAAGGCGTTTCTCGACGGTGAAGGACGGCTTCTCACCTGCCGCGAGCTGCGCAATATCTTGGTTGTCGAGGTCGCGATCGTCGGGATGCGTGATGTCGCTGTAGTGCATGCGGGAGAGCTCCTCGGCCGTGTAGCCAAGGAGCCGTTGGTAGGCGGCATTCGTCTCGGTGAGCATGCCGCCCGCGCCGATGGAGATGCCGATACCGGCGGCGTCGAACACCATCCTGAACTTCTGTTGCGCGAGGGAAGCGAGCTCCGACGATGAGCGTTCAACCGTCGCGAGCTCATGCGCGTTCACGTTGCCATGGTGGCGGCGTCTTCGACGGAGACGACGCGTTTGAGCTCGTCGAGCGTGGTGAGCCCGGCGAGCGCCTTCGCGACGCCGTCGTCGAGCAGCGAGCGCATCCCCTGTGAGAGCGCGACGTCGCGTAGTTGTGCGTGCCCTGCCCGCTCGAGCGCAAGCTGGCGTAGCTCATCGGTCATGGTCATGAGCTGGTGGACGGCGAGCTGGCCGCGATAGCCGCGGTCGCAGTGCGGGCATCCGGTTGCGGAGAAGAGATGGTGCTCGCCGTCGTCGAGGCCGAGCTCCGCACGCTCGAGCGTCGTCGCCGGCCGGCGAACGCGACAGTAGATGCACAGCCTTCGAACCAGGCGCTGAGCGAGGACGGCTGTCAGAGTTGCGGCCGTGACGTAGGGCTCCACGCCGATGTCGAGCAGGCGAGTGATCGCGCCGGGCGCGTCATAGGTGTGCAGCGTCGAGAGGACGAACGTGCCCGCGAGGGCCGCCTTGAGCGTCATCGCTGCAGTGTCGAGATCGCGCATCTCCCCGACGGCGATGACGTCCGGGTCGGTTCGCAGGAACGTGCGGAGCGTCGACTCGAACGTGACGCCGATCGCTGGATTGACCTCAACCTGGTAGACCCCGTCGAAACGGTATTCGACCGGATCTTCGACCGTCACGATGTCGAGCGAAGGGTCCGCGATGTCGTTGAGCGCCGCGTAGATGGTGGTCGACTTCCCCGAGCCGGTCGGACCGGTGACGAGCAGCGCCCCGCGGCGACGGTTGACCAGACGCTCGAGCTGCAACTGCAGGTCGGCAGAGAGGCCGACCTCCGTCAACGACGGTGGCCGGGCCGTGTGCTCGAGCAGGCGTAATGCGGCTCCTTCACCTGCGATCGTCGGGATGACTGTGAGGCGGATGTCGAACTCGCGACCGGAGCTCGTGGCGATGCGCATCCGCCCCTCCTGTGCGCGCCTGTGTTCGGTGATGTCGAGTTGCGACTTCACCTTCAGCCGCGCCACCGCGCCCGCAGCGTCGGCGCCGGGAATGAGTCCGATCTCGCGCAGGAGGCCGTCGATACGAGCGCGGACGGAAAGCCCGAGCTCTGTCGGGACGTAATGCAGGTCGGTCGTCCCCGCTTCGGCTGCCCCCGTGAGAAGCGCCATCTCGAGCTCGGGGCCGACCTCGCCGGCCGGCAGGGCAACAAGCGTCCGAGTCCGCTGCGTCTGGCGGAGGGAGTCGAGGAGATGCATGAGCGAGTCGCGCGGCGCCACCACGAACTCCAGACTCGCCGGAATCTCGCGAGCGACGAGGTCGCACGCGGCGGGGTCGGCGATCGCGACACGCACGGTCTCACCGGAGAATCCGATCGGTACCGCGAGGTTGCGCGCCATCAGCTCGAACGGAAGCCGCGCCACCGCACGCGGATCGATCGTCTCGGCGTCTAGGTCAACCCAAGGGAGCTGGCTCCGCTGCGCGAGTCCGCGCGCACGGGCCAGCTCCGCCGTCGCCGGCGCCGTTGCGGTCATTGCCACGCCACCGCCCGCAACGCCTGCACCGGCTGGGCCTTCTGCGCGGCGATTTGCAAGAGCGCTGCAACCCGTTGCGCGAGAAGCTCGGGACTGAATGGCTTCGTGACGTAGTCGTCGGCTCCCGCGGAGAGCCCGAGCTCGACATCGACGTCGCGCGTACGCGCCGTCAGCAGCAGAATCGGGATCGATGCGGTCTCATCCCTCGCGCGAAGTATGCGAGTGATCTCGAGGCCGTCCACGCGCGGCATTGCGACGTCGATGACCATCAGGTCGGGACAGCGGGCCTTGGCGAGCTCGACCGCGGCCTCGCCATCCGTCGCCGAGATGACGTCGTAGCCGCTTCGGCCGAGCCGAAGGACGACGAGCTGGAGGATGTCCTCGTCATCGTCTGCGACGAGCACGAGTGGGCGGGCGTTGGACATCACGAACTCCTTTCTTCTGCAGGGAGTGAATGGTTCGCGGGAAGCACCACGCGGAACGTCGACCCTTCGGACACGGCGCTTTCCACCGTGACCTCGCCGCCATGCGCGTCGACGATCGCCTTGACGATCGAGAGTCCGAGGCCGCTGCCCGGCACGGCGCGGCGCGCGGCATCGCGGGTGCGATAGAAACGGGCGAAGAGGTCCTTCTGCTCGTCGGCCGGAATGCCGATTCCGCTGTCGCGAACCGTGAGCAGCACTCGGTCGTCCAGGCGGCCGACACGAACGGCGATCGAGCCGCCCTCCGGCGTGAACTTGACCGCGTTCGATAGGAGATTGTCGACGACTTCGCCCAACAGGCGCCTGTCACCGAACACGGTCGCGGCGTCGGCCATGAGCTCCATGGCGATCGAGCGCGACGCCGCGCTCGGCCCGACGGCGGCAAGACAGTCCCGCGCGATCGTCGCGACGTCGACGCTTTCACGCTCGAGCCGCATCCCGCCCGACTCCACCTGCGCCATCAGGAGCAAGTCGGAGACCAGCGACAGCAGGCGTTCCGCGCTCCGGCGGATGACTCCCAAGAACTGAGCTTGCTGGTCGGTCAGCGGCCCTGCATCCGGCGCTTGGAGAAGCTCCAGATACCCCACGATCGATGTCAGCGGCGTACGCAGCTCGTGCGAGACCGTCGCGATCAGTTCGTCTTTCAGCTCGTCGAGCTGCAGCAGCCGCACATTCTCGGCGAGCAGATCTGCATTGAGGTCAGCTTCCTCGACGAGCGCCACGGGAATCGTCATGGCGTTCACGACGAAAACACCTCCGGCGCGAGCGCGGCGATCCGACTCACGAGCTCGTCGGCGGTGAATGGCTTGCTCAAGACCGGGTCTGCGCCGCCGCCACCCGGCAGGGCGCCATATCCCGAGATGAAGAGAACCTTCAAGCCTGCGATGCGCTGCCGGAGCGCATCCACGAGCGCAATTCCTCCCTCGGGGGGCATGACGATGTCCGCGACGACAAGCGCAAACCGTTCCCCGGCGAGAGCGAGCGCCTCGTCGCCGGACGCCGCCTCGACCACCCGGCAGCCCCGATCGCGCAACGCGTCGCCAATCAGCTCACGCAACTCGTCGTTGTCGTCAGCCACAAGAATCGCCGCTCCGCTGTTGGTGTTCACTCCGCAGTCTCCTCACCTGAGAATCGACCCGGGCCTGCGCGACCGATATACGACATTCCGGCCCGGCGGCCACCCGATCGGGTGACGGATCCGCATCCGACAGCCAGACGAGGACGCAGCGCCGCTCGGCTGCGGGTCCGTGCAGTGCTCTACGCGTTAGGAACGCGCCGGCAGCTGCGGGGCAAGCATGAAAACGGCGAGCATCCGTGTCACGAAAAGCACGCGTACATCCCCGCGAAAGCGGCGCAGGACAACCCTTACCAAGCTGGAGCGGCCGGGAGGCGCCGGCGCCCGGAGTTCAGCGGGTGTCGCAGAGCAAGCGCAGCCGCGTCAGCCCGGAAGCGGGCCGCGGCCTGTGATCGGCGACGAGGAGCGCGCCGCGCAGAGCGACGAGCTCGCGCTCGCTCGGAAGCAGCTGCATGCGTACCCCGGCATGCCGGAGTACGGAGATCTCTTCGGCAATCGAGGTCGCCGCGGCCGAGCCGATGCCTTCCAACGCCACCAGGAGCCGGCTGATCTCGTCCTGTGTGAGCGGAACGGTATTGCGGGCGATCGTGACTTCGACGCGCGGCGCGGCCGACGCGGACGCCGACGTCATCATGCGCCGACCTGCGGATCGTTGAGGTTCGGGCGCGTATCCGTCTCGATCGTCGTGCCCTCGGTCGGATTGTCGCGCTGTGACTCCTTGCGAGCCTTCTTCCGCTCGCGCTTTTCCTTCACTGCAAGCTCACGGGCTCGCTTGGCCATCGTTTCGGGTCTCCTGGAAGCCATGCGCCTCCTCAGTCGCAGAATGGAAAGAGCTGCGGGGCCGCGCGGCCCCGCAGCTCGAATCGGTGCTAGCCGGCGACGAGCTCGACGCTCTTCGCCTCGGGGCCTTTTGCGCCCTCGGCGGCCTCGAACTGCACCTTCGCGTTCTCAGCGAGAGACTTGTAGCCCTCGCCGACGATCGCGCTGTGGTGAACGAACAAGTCCTTACCGCCTTCATCGGGGGTGATGAATCCGTACCCCTTGTCGGCGTTGAACCACTTGACGGTTCCGGTTGCCATAGAAAAAACACCTCCTCCACTGCTCAGGAACGGGCAGGGAAGGCGCGTCGTGCGCATCCGGTACTCGCTCTAGTAGTACCCACCAGGGTACCAGGCTTCGGGCCTCGTTCAGTAGCGGCGCCGGCGGTCGGTCGACTCGTAGATCTGTCGGCCGCAGCGCGGGCATGAGGTCGAAGCGGGATAGAGCCGCAGCCACTTGCTGCAGTGCGGGCAACTCCAGCGACGCGTATACCGCTGCCTGAAGGCAGAGAACACGCTAGTGGCCCAGGATCACGGGACGCCGCCGCGCGAGCGAGACGCCGGCTCCGCAGAGCCCTGCGGCGGTCGCGCTCGTGATCAGCAACAGCGCCGACGCGAGCGAGAAGTTGATCGCGATATCCTTGCCGACCCCAAGTGCGAAGAGAATGCCGGCCGTGGCGCCCGCGTTGACGATGGCGCCCCCGGCCGTGATCGGGATCACGCCCGCGGCAGCGCTGAGGCAGAGGACGCACAGGGCGATCGTCGGAGAGAACGCGAAGCCGAGGGCGGTCAGAAGCAGCGCGCTCCCGACGGCTCTGGTCGTCCAGCACAGAAACAGGTAGACGCCGGCAATGGCTGCGCTTCGCCTGCCCTGACGCGTTCGGTGGGCGGAGACATGCTCGGAAACGGTGCGCAGGCGACGGCTACGCCGCAGCAGCGGCAGGCGCACGAGCCACGCGCTGCCGATGAGCAACCCGGTGCAGCCCAGGCCGAAGAAGACGACGATGAGCAGCGGCCCGCGGAAGCTCGCCGAGCTCGTCACGGTCGCAGAGACCGAGAGCGGCAGCATGGCGACTGCATCCACCATCCCGAGCGAGATGATGGAGAGTGCGATTGCCTCGAGGCCGATCCGGACTCCGCGAAGCCTGCGCAGCGTCCCGATCTTGATCAGGTAGTCGAGGCGGAACGGCAGCACGGCTCCGCTCGCAGCCGCGGCGCCGACCGATGCGAGGCAGCGAGCCTGATCGGGTTGCTGCTCGCACGGGAACAGGCGATGCCAGCCGCGTGCCCGGAGGATGAAGCTCGCGAAGTAGCAGACCCCGGCAAAGACGACGTACACGGCGCTCGCGTGCGCGAGCGGCCAGCTCGAGCCGGTCAGCCGCTGCCCCACGAGGGCGCAGGCCGTCACCGTCACGGCCGCGAACACCGTTCCGGTCAGCCATCGCCGTCTGGACACCCTGCTCCTTTCAACCGCGGTACCTGCGGGAGTCGCAAAGGAGATGCCAGAGCCTCGGCGGCTTGAGCTCTCAATGGTAGCGCCGATCGGCTCAGGCCGTTCGTATGCGACAATGTTGGGGCGCGCGAGGGTTTTGCGCGGTCGCCGACGAGGCAGCCCATCCTCTTCGACTGCCAGAGCTGCAGAGAGGAGCGGGGCGTATGGATATCACCGCTGATGCGCCACGTGTGAGGCCAAAGCTGCGCGGCGTCCTGCACGCCGCCGGCTTCGTCGTCGCGGTCGTCGTCGGCGCGGTTTTCGTCAGCGCGACGGACGGCAGGCGACTCGTGGCTGCGGCGGTCTTCGCAGCCTCGGCGGCAACCATGCTCGGGGCGAGCGCGCTCTACCACCGCATCACGTGGAGCCCGCGTGCACGTCCGCGCATGCGGCGCGTCGACCACGCAGGCATCTACATCCTCATTGCCGGGACGTACACCCCCGTCGGCTTGCTGAGCCTGCACGGAAGCATCCAGCGCACCGTGCTCGGCGTCGTGTGGGCGGGTGCGGCGGCCGCGATCCTCACGAAGATCTGTTGGGTCGGCGCGCCGAAATGGCTGTCGGCCGTCTTCGGGATCACACTCGGTTGGGTCGGCATTGCCGCGATGCCGCAGCTCGCGCACAGCGCGGGGCTCGCGGCGGTCGCGCTCATCGCTGCGGGCGGCGTCGCCTACACGCTCGGTGCGATCGTCTATGCACGCCGTCGGCCCGATCCCATCCCAACGGTCTTCGGCTACCACGAGGTTTTCCACGCGCTGACCCTTGTCGCGCTGGCTTGTCAGTACGTCGCCATTGCACTCTTCGTCGTGAAGGTGGGCTGAACATGGAAGGCTCGATGCTCTGGTTCAACGTCGACAAGGGGTACGGCTACATCCAGTCGGACGCCGACGAGCGGCTGTACGTCGAAAGCAGCGGGTTCCTTCCGGGACACGAGCCCCCGCCGCGCTGCAAGGGCGCGGCCGTCACCTTCGAGCGACAGGCACAGGAGGGCGAAGGCGAAGCGCACGCGATCGACGTCGCCTTCGTCGTGCAGGGCGACTCCCGGCGAGCCCGTCTGCGTCACTCGCGCGGGGGTAGTTCTCTCTAATCCGCCGCGGTATCGTCCGGCGATGCTCGGCCGGGTCGGGGGGCTCATCCGGGATCGGCAACGGCGCGTTCTACACCGCGAACACCGGGTCGATCGAGATGCTGAAGGGCAATACCGTCGCCAACGCGCAAGGGGTCTTCCTCGACGCGAATGCCCACCCGATCACGCCGGTCAAGATGAAGGCCGACGTCATCGTGCTGGCGAAGGCCGTCGCCAAGCACCTCTAGCGCGACTCCGGAGGAGGATGCTCGGCCTACGCCTTCCTCTTCACGTACGCGCTCGGCGTTTAGGGCGAGGTACAGACGACGTGGGTCTCGCCGCCCATGAAGCCGGCGCGAACGACGGTCTTGCAGCCGGCCGGCGGCGCTTGATGGCCGCGCTCGCTCAAGACGACGGCGACGGGAGCGAGCGCCACCACCAGCGCGGCGACGGCGCCGATGAACCAGATATCACGGCGCCTGACGCGCCGCCGGAGGCGCTCGCTCTCTGCAGGCATCCCTAGAAGCGGACCGCCACTCCGCGCGGAAGGACGAGGACCGGACAGCCCGTCAGCTCGATGAGGTAGTCGGCGGCGGCGCTGATGGTGACGCGGCCGTTCACCGTTCCGGGCTTCGAGCCGACGACGACCAGGTCTGGGCTGTGCCCTGGACCGTCGACCACCTCCGCTCCGAGCTTCTGCGCGAGCGCATCCGCGGTCTCGCGCGTCGTCGGATCTCCGTCCTCGCTGACCGCTCGGATCGTCGCGATCGGCTTGTGATTCGCGTCCGCGTAGCCCGACGGCGCGAGCGCGAGCGCGACGGGGCCGCCGTCGAGCAGCCGCTTGGCCGTCGCCTGCGGGTCGACGTGGCCCGGCGCGGTGCGGTACTCGGAGCCGAAGACGATCAGCTCCGCCCCGCGCGCGAGCGCGAGCTCGCGCAATCCCTCCGCCGTCGACGGATTGTCGACGACGTGGAACGGGACGTCGGTCGGCGAGTCCGGCTCCGGCTCGCTCCGGTGGCTGACGTACGCGAGCTCGAGCGACGCGCCCGCCCCGGCCAGAACCCGGCCGAGGGCGAGCGCGTCGCGATCGTTGTCGGTCCCGTCGTACGAGACGATGACGGTCGTCACGTCGCCGGCGCAGCTTCGCTCGTGATCGTGGCCAGTGCACCCGCAGGAATCCCGGACGGGTATGCGAGCGACGGGATGTCGGAGGGATACACCTCGTGGCCGTGGACGGCGAGATCGCCCATCTCCATGTCCGCGTCGCTCATGCGCAACGGCACGAAAACGCCGACGAGCTTGAGGAGGATGAACGTCGCCACACCCGAGAAGACGATCACCCACGCGCCGGCTATCGCCTGCCACTTCAACAGGTGCAGGCCGCCCGTGACGGAGACGCCCGGGACGATCTGCATCGCCGAGTCGGCGAGCAGGCCCGTGAGCAGGCCGCCGAAGAGGCCTGCGAACCCGTGCGTGTACACGACGCCGAGCGTGTCGTCGACGCTCCGGAACGGCCGGAGCAGCGCGAGGTAGTTGTACGCGACGTACACGAGCACGGCCGCCGCTGCGCCGATGATCATCGCGCCCCAGCCGTTGACGAAGCCGGCCGCCGGCGTGATCGCCACGAGGCCGACGATCATGCCGTTCACGCTACCGATGAGCGACGGCTTCCGCTTCGTCGCGTAGTCGCACCCGATCCACACGAGGAACGCGACCGCAGTGGCGAGGTTCGTATTCAGCACGGCGGACGCAGCGTCAGCGCCGGCGTTGTACGGGTCGCCGCCGTTGAAGCCGTTCCAGCCCAGCCAGAGGAGGCCGGCGCCGATGGCGACCATGGCGAGGTTGTTCGGCGCGTCGATCTCGCGGTCCCTTGCGAGGCGTGGGCCGATCACCCAGGCGGCGACGAAGCCGGAGACGCCCGCCGACAGATGGATGACGTAGCCGCCGCTGAAGTCGACGGCACCCTTGTGCGCGAAGTAGCCGCCGCCCCAGAGCAGGAACGCGTTGATCGTGTACACGCACGATCCCCACAACACGACGAACGGGATCCACGCCTTGAAGTTCACGCGGCCGAGAACAGAGCCGAGCATGAGGATCGGTGTGATCCCCGCGAACACGAACTGGAAGTACACGAGGGACGACTGCGGGAAGTCCGTCTTCCCGACGAGCGGGATGTTGCCCTGCCCTTGCAGCGACTTGTGCCCGAGCACGTTCCCTGGCTGGCCGATGAAGTTCCCGAAGAAGCCCGAATGCGACAGGCCGTGCCACGGGTTGCCGAAGCCCATCTTGTACCCGTAGAGCACCCACTCCACGAGCACGAGCGCGAAGGCGATGAAGGCGAGCATCATCGCGTTCACCGACCAGCGCTTCTGCATCACGCCGCCGTACAGGACGACGAGGCCGGGGACGCTCATCAAGCCCACGAACGTTGCTGCCGTGAGCTGCCAGGCGTTGTCGCCCGGATTCAGCCATGTCGGGTACAGCAGGAACAGCATCGACCTCTCCCCTCTTTCCGCCAACAAAAAAAGCCCCAGGACCCGATGAGGTCCTGAGGCGACACTGCCTCCGCGGGGCTTCTTTGCCGACCGCGTGCGCGGGACGATACACGGGCATCCGGTCGACGTGGCCGCAAAAACCGGTCAACCTCGGCGACGGACGGACGTACAGTTGCGCGATGGAGATCGTCGAGCGCGAAGCGCGGGCGGCCCGCGAGGCGCTCGCGCAGCTGACAGAGGCACACGTCGACGCGGGGCTCGACCGCGTCGTCGAGCTGCTGTCCGAGCGCGCAGAGGGAATCCTCGCCGCGAACGCCGCTGACCTCGAAGCTTCCGACGTCGACGAGGGAGCGCGCGACCGGCTGCGGCTCGACGAAGGGCGGCTCGATGCGATCGCGGACGGCGTGCGCGCGACGCGCGCGCTCCCGCCGCTCGAGCGCGACGTCCGCACGTGGACGCTCGCGAACGGGCTCGGCGTGACGGAGCGGCTCATCCCCGTCGGCGTCGTCGGCGCGAACTTCGAGGCGCGGCCAAACGTCGCGGTCGACATCGCCACGCAGGTGCTGAAGAGCGGGAACGCCGTCGTGCTGCGCACCGGATCGGCCGCGCTCTGCACGGTGACGGAGCTGGTCGACACCGTGCTCCGCCCCGCGCTGGGCGAAGCGGTCGGGCTCGTGCGCACACCCGGTCACGACGGCGCCGAGGCGCTCGTGTCTCTGCCGGGGCTGATCCCGCTCGTCATCCTCCGCGGGAGCGGCGCGTCGACCGCCGCGCTCGCGCGTCGCGCGGCGGAGCACGGGGTGCGTGCGCTCGCGCACGCGGAAGGAGGCGGCGTCCTCTACGCGCACACCGCAGCCGACCCGGCGAAGCTCGAGCAGCTCGTGCGCGCGAGCCTCGACCGGCTCGGCGTCTGCAACCGGCTCAACCTCGCCCTCGCCGACACGCCGGAGCTCGCACAGGCGATCGCCGCCGTCTGCGCCGAGCTGGGGATCGCCGTCGAGGACGCGCTGCCGCCGGAACGCGAATGGGCGTCGGAGCCCGGACGGGTGAAGACCATCACGCTCCGTGGCGTGAACGGCGTCGACGAAGCACTCCGAGCCGCGAACGAGGAGACGTCGGGCCTCGCCGCCGCGATCGTGACCGAGGACAGCGATGCTGCCGAGCGCTTCCTCGACGGCTATCGCGGCACAGCTGCGTTCTGGAACGCGCCGACGCGCTTCGCCGACGGCTTCGAGCTGCTCGGCACGCCGGAGACGGGGATCAGCGTCGACCGCGTTCCCGGCCCGCGCGGGCCGGTCACGTACCGCGATCTCTGCCTCCGCCAGTACCGCGTCGTCGGCGACGGCACGCAACACCGGTGACCGTTGTCGTCAAGCTCGGCTCGTCGCTCGTCACCGACGGCGCCGGGCGCATCCGACGCTCCGTCCTCGCGGCGCGTGCGGCCGACGTGGCCGAGATCTCCGAGCCCGTGTGCATCGTCTCCTCCGGCGCGATCGCGCTCGGCCTGCCGCTGCTCGGCATGACGCAGCGGCCGCGCTCGACGCCGCAGCTCCAGGCGGCGTCGGCCGCCGGCCAGGTGCGGCTGCAGCTTGCATGGGAGGCCGCGTTTCGCAAGCACGGACTGCGCGTCGCACAGATCCTGCTCTCCGCCGGCGACCTCGCCGAGCGCGCGACGTACCTGAACGTGCGTAACGCCCTCAACGCGCTGCTGAAGCTCGGGGCAGTCCCGGTCGTGAACGAGAACGACGCGACGGCGACCGACGAGATCACGTTCGGCGACAACGACGCGCTCGCCGCGCAGGTGGCGGTCTTGCTCGGCGCACGGCTGCTCGTGCTGCTCACGGAGGTGGACGGCGTCTACAGCGCGAGCGCGGAGTTGCTCACGAGCGGCGACGCCGTCGACGACGCGTCACTCGGCCCGGGCAGCGCACTCGGCCGCGGCGGGATGGCGAGCAAGGTGACCGCGGCGCGCCTCGCAGCCGCCGCCGGCATCCCGACGGTGATCGCATCGGGGCGCGGGCCCGGCGTCGTGCGCGCGATCGCGGCCGGCGAGGCGCGCGGCACGGCGTTCGCCGCTGCGGCGAGACAGGCGAGCGCATTCAAGCTGTGGTTGCGGCACGCGAAGCCGGCAGCCGGGAAGCTCGTGCTGGACGACGGCGCCCGTGATGCAATTCTCATCGGCGGCCGCAGTCTCCTCGCGGTCGGCGTCGTCGCGTGCGACGGCGAGTTCGACGAAGGCGACGCGGTCGAGCTCGTCTCAACCGACGGAACTGTGCTCGGCAAGGGCATTGCCGGCGCGGGTGCATCGGAGCTGCGCGGCCGGCCGCGCGGCGTCGAAGCCGTACACCGCGATCGGCTGGTTCTCTACTAGACAGACACCGTCCAGCGGAGCGCGGACACGCCGAGCTTGCCCGTGAGCGTCGCCGTGAACACGTAGCGGCCGGGCCGGGCAACGGTGATCACGATCCTCCGCGCGCCGGCGCGAACGTCGAGTCGATGGACGGCAAACCGCTTCGCCGACCGTTCCTCGACGACCTTCAACGCGCCGCTTTCGTGCGCCGTGAACGAAAGCGTGATGCGATGACCGGCGGCGACCTTGGCGATGATCGGCGGCTTCCGTCCCTGAAGCAGCGGGTAGAACTTCGCCGAGACGGTCTGCGCCGCGGTCATCGTCACGACGCACGTCCCCTTCCGGCCCGAGGACGCGCCGCTCCAGCCCGCGAAGATCGAGCCCTTGGCGGCCACCGCAGAGAGCGTCACGAACGTCCCGCGCGGATAGTCCTGGGAGCACGTCTTCGCCTTGCCGGTGCTTGCGCACTCCAGACCGGCTGCAGTCACCGCGCCGGCGCCGGAGACCTTGAGCGAGAGCAGTTCGTTCGTCGCCGACGCGGCGGCGAAGGTGGCGGTGACGCTCTTCGTGGTGGTCATAGAGATCGTGCACGTGGCCGTCGTCCCGGAGCAAGCGCCGCTCCAGCCGGTGAACGTCGCGCCGAAGGAAGGACTCGCCGTGATCGTCACGCTCGCGCTCGCCGGCTGTGGACCGGTGCAGGTCGATCCGCCGCTCGCAGTGCATTTGAGGCCCGCACCCGAAATCGATCCATCTCCCGTCACCTGCGCGCTGAGCTGATACGTCGTGCTGCCACCCGCGAAGGTCGCACCGACGCTCTTCGAGCTGTTCATCGTCAGGGTGCACGTCGTCGACGTGAAGGAGGAGCAGTCACCGGTCCAGCCCAAGAAGTCGCCCGCTGTGCCGGACGCGGGCAGAGCGGCGAGCGTGAGCGAGGTGCCTGCGGTGACATTGGCGCTACATTCGCCTCCGCCGGCAGAGGTGCAGTAGATCGACGCGGCTCCCGCCGTGCTCGTGACTGCGCCGTCTCCATGGACCGTGACGCTCAGCGCGTCTGTCGCTACCGGCGGCGGCGCCCCACCGGTGAAGGTGGCGGTCACCGAAACCGCGGACGTCCCGATGAGTGCGGTGCAGTTCGGGCCGGACGAGGTCGAACACCCCGACCAGAACACGCTGGCGCCAGCGCTCGGGGAGGCGGTGAGCGCGACGCTCGCATTCGGGAGCTCCGAGCCCGTGCACGTCTGCGGGCCCGGCCCGCAAGTGATGCCACCACCCGACACCGTGCCGTTCCCGCTGACTGTGACTGTGAGCTGCACGAGGGACGCAAATGTCGCCGTCACCGACCGGTCGTTGTCCATCTGGACGGTGCACGTCAGCTGCGAGCCCGTGCACGCGCCGCTCCATGCGGTGAGACCGTAGCCGTTCGCAGGCGTCGCGGTCAGCGTCACCTTCGCGTTCGGGGACTCTTGTGCGTCGCACGTCGAGCCTTGTCCACACGAGATGCCGGCGCCGTTGACGCTCCCGTTACCACTCACCTGCACTGTGAGCGTGTGCGACGCGTTCGAGACGAAGCCGGCGCCGACATAGGTGTTTGCGGTAACGTAGGCAACGCAACTCGGTCCGGTGCCTGCGCACGACCCGTTCCACCCGGCGAAGAACGAGTCCGGGTCGGGCTGCTCGACCACCGTCAGCGTCGAGCCCTGGACAACGGTCAGGCTGCACTCCGTCGCGGCCACGGCACCCTGCGCGCAATGGATCGGATTGGCGACCGAACCATTCGTGACGGCACCGTTCCCGGCGAGCGATACCCCGTACGCCGCCGTTTGCACAGTCGGTGCGATGCTCGCGAAGACCGCCGTGACCGTGACCGGTCCACTGACGACCGGGGCACAGGGCGAAGCGCCGCAGCCGTCGTCCCAATGGTCGAACGTCCAACCGGACGCGGCAGTCGGCGTCAACGTGGGAGTTTGCGTCGAGCCGTACGCCGTATAGCAGGAGAGGCTTCCGGCGCCGCAATTGATTCCGGTCCCGGTGACCGTGCCCTGGCCGATCACCTCGATCGTCAGCGTCGGCGGAGCCGCTGCGCGCGCAATGCTTCCGCCCGTGACGAGCGCAATCGTCGCGGCCAGGAGCAGTGCACGCACGAACCGACCCACCTCGGGGACATCATCACCGATCCGGAGGGTCAGAAACGCAGGGGTTACGCGCCGAGCGTCTGGATGATCGCCTCCGCGATGACCCGCATCGGCCGCCCGGACGTCTGGCTGGCACGGCGGAGCCGCGCAAACGCATCCTGCTCGGTCAACCCCTGGTTCTGCATGAGGAGGCCTTTCGCACGTTCGATCGCCTTGCGGGCGGCGAGCGCCTCGGCGAGCGAGTCGACCTGCTCGCGTACGGCCGAGAGCTGGTCGAAGCGTGCCCTCGCAGTGGCGATCGCAGGCAGGAGATCCTCCTCGCGGAACGGCTTCGCCAGATAGCCGTAGACGCCCGCCTCGGCCGCGCGCCGCACGAGGCTCTTCTCCGTGAAAGCGCTCACGATCACGATCGGCATCAGCCGCTCGTCGAGAATGCGGCGCGCCGCCTCGATCCCGTCGAGACGCGGCATCTTCACGTCGAGCACGGCGAGATCCGGCTCCGTCGAGTCGGCCAGCTCGACTGCCTCGACGCCGTCGCGCGCCTCGGCGCACACCTCGAGGCCTGCGCTCTCGAGCATCCCTTTCAGGTCGAGGCGAATGAGCGTCTCGTCCTCGGCGATCAACACCCTCATGGCTGCACCACGCGGACGTCGAGCGAGCCGTCGTCCGCCCGCTCGATGCGCACGGGCCACGCGTGGCCGCTCGACGACGGGAGATCCACGTCGATGCGCTTGGGCTGCTCCGTGCCGACTCGCCGGCGCGCGGCGAGCAGTTCCGCGTGCCGAGCGGCGGCGGCGCGCAGCGCAGGCGCGACGTCACCCTCGCGAAACGGCTTCAGGAGGTACCCGAAGACGCCGGCCGCGACCGCCTTGTCGACCGTGGCGCGATCGCGAAACGCGGTCAGCATGACGATCGGGAGCGGACGCTCCGCGTAGATGCGCCGCGCAGCCTCGATTCCGTCGAGGTTCGGCATGCGGACGTCGAGCAGCGCGGCGTCTGGCTGGGTCGACCGCGCCAGCTCCACCGCCTCCAGTCCGTCACGCGCCTCGGCGCACACGGTGAAGCCGTGCCGCTCGAGAATCGCGCGCAGGTCGAGACGGATCAGCGTCTCGTCTTCGGCAATGAGGATCTTCATGCACGCCTCCTTCGGTCGAAAGACTCACGAAGGCAGCGTCGCCTCGAACGCCCCTGACGCTAGCAAATCGCGCGGCGGATGCCACGCACGGCCTGTGCAATGCGCTGCTCGTTCTCCACGAGCGCGAATCTGACGAAACCTTCACCGTCGGCGCCGAAGCCGCTACCCGGGCTGACGGCGACGCGGGCCTCCCGGAGGAGGCGCAGAGCGAACGCCTGCGACGGCTCGCCGGTCGGGATCGGCGCCCACACGAACATCGTCGCGCGGGGCCGCTCCACCTCCCAGCCCACGCGCGTCAGACCGTCGCACAGCGCGTTCCGACGCCCTTTGTACACAGCCGCCGCCTCGGCGGGCTGGTCGCTCGCCTCGCGGAGCGCAACCGTGGCAGCGATCTGGAGCGGCTGGAAGCTCCCGTAGTCGAGATACGACTTCAACCGCGCGAGCGCGCCGACGACGTCGGCGCGGCCGAGCACGAACGCGATGCGCCAGCCGGCGAGCGAGAAGCCCTTCGTGAGCGAGTACAGCTCGACGGCGACCTCGCGCGCGCCCTCCGCCTCGAAGATCGACGGCGGCCGGTAGCCGTCGAATGCGAGGTCCGCGTACGCGAAGTCGTGCACGAGCACCAGCCCGTGCTCGCGCGCGAAGTCGACGAGGCGTTGCATGTCGGCCGGTTCGACGCACGCCGTCGTCGGGTTGTGCGGGAACGATGCGAGCAGCACGCGCGGTCGTGGCTCCGCCGCCTCCCATGCCTCCTGGACGCCGGCGACGTAGTCGAGCGCGGGAACACGGTGGACGGTCGCGCCCGCGAATCCCGGCGCGAACAGGTGGATCGGATAGCTCGGGCTCGGCACGAGCGCGGCGTCGCCCGGCCCGAGCAGCACCCAGAGGAGATGGACGAGCCCTTCCTTCGAACCCAGCGCCATCGTCGCCTCGGTTTCGGGGTCGAGCTCCACCCCGTAGCGGTCACGGTAGAGTTCGCAGATCGCCGCGCGCAGGTTCGGCAGCCCGCGGCTCGACGAGTACCGGTGGTTGCGCGGGATGAGCGCAGCCTCGCGCAGCTTCTCGACCGCGATCTCCGGCGGCGGGACATCGGGATTGCCGAAGCCGAGGTCGATGACGTCCTCGCCGGCGCGGCGCAGCTCGAGCTTGAGCCGCTCCACCTCGGCGAAGGCGTATGGCGGGAGCGCGTCGACGCGGCGGAACTCGGTCACGCCGCAGATCGTCGCACCGCGCGCAGCGACGCGCGGAGCGCAACCACTTCGCCGATCACGACGAGGGCCGGTGTCGGCAGTCCTTCCGCCGCGCGGGCGATGCCGCCGAGGGGCGCGGTGACGACGCGTTCGTCGGGCCTCGTGCCGGCGGAGACGACCGCGGCCGGCGTGCCGGCGGGGCGGCCGTGCTCGATGAGCCGCTCGACGAGCCGCTCGAGGCCCGCGAGGCCCATGAAGGCGACGAGCGTGCCCGGAGTGTGCGCGAGCGCCTGCGCGTCGAGACCCTCGACGTCGTGCGCTGCGAACGCCGTCACGGCCGAGGCGACGCCGCGGTGCGTGACGGGGATGCCTGCCGAAGCGGGGACGGACGCGAGCGACGAGACGCCGGGGACGACCTCGAAGGGGACGCCGGCGTGCGCGAGCGCGAGCGCCTCCTCGCCGCCGCGTCCGAAGAGGAACGGGTCCCCACCCTTGAGCCGCACGACGTCGTCGCCGCGACGGCCGAGCGCGACGAGCAGCTCGTTCACCTCGTCCTGCTCGAGCCGGTCGCGCTCGATGCGGAGCGCGTCCTGTGGCGCCTCGTCGACGAGCTCGGGCGGGACAAGGCGGTCGTAGACGATCACGTCGCACGCGCGCACGCGCTCGAGACCCTTCACCGTGATCAGCCCTCGATCGCCCGGGCCGGCGCCGACGAGCCACACGGTCATCCGAGCGCTCTCGCAACGGCGTTGCGGAAGAAGTCACGACGCTCCTCGTAAGAATCGAACGTCTTCTTCACCCACGGCCGCACGCGGCGCAGCTCGCGCGCGAGCTGCTCGTGCTCGAAGCCGATCTGCGCCGCGAAGCGGTCGCGGAGCCATTGCGCGAGCGCCGGGGACGCGCCGCCGGTCGACACCGCGAGCGTGATGTCGCCGCGCCGGTGCAACGCCGGCAGGATGAACGTGCACAGCTCGGGAACGTCCTCGACGTTACAGAAGATCTGCCGTGCGCTCGCGTCCGCAAAGACGCGCTCGCCCTGCTCGACGTCGACGACCACGACGAGCCAGACGTCGTCGAGCAGCTCCGGCTCGTAGCGGTCGACGGAGACGACCTCGGCGCCGGCCGCCTGCAGCGCACGAACCTTCGCATCCGAGCGACCGACGACGAGGCAGCGGCGCCCGGTCAGGTCGAGGCACGCGACGTAGTGTTGCGTCATACGCCGATGGAGTGGATGCGCGCGCCTGCGCGGTCGAGCTTCACCGACAGCTCGAGCCCGTCGACGGCGATGGAGACGAGGAACGCGCCTGGGCCGGAGGACTGCACGGACACGCGCTCGACCCTCTTCCCTTCGAGCGCCTCGAGCGCCGAGCTCACCTCGCGCGCACTGTCCGCGAGCTCGCGGCCGCCGGGCAGCCGGCGGAACGTCTTCAGCGCGGCCTGCTCGCCCTCGGGCCCGTAGACGCCGCGGATGCGCCCCGTGGTGAGGCCGAGCTCGATCAACTCCTCGAGCGCCTGCGCCTCGTCGTCGCCGAGCTCGCCTTCCTGCACGGCGGCGACGAGGTCAGCGAGGCGGCCGCGCCGCTCCTCGTCCTGGACGAAGGCGAGTACCGCCTGCGCCTCGCCGAGCGCGACCTCGGCAGCCTCGCCGCGGAGCGCGATCATGCGTGCTTCCCGACGATCGCGTGCAGCTCGTGCTCGAAGCCGCCGTGCTCGATCGAGCAGTGCATGCCGCACTCCTTCGGCGCGTTCGCCTCCCACCACCAGCGGCCCGCGCGCTCGTCCTCACCCGCCTCGGTCGCACGCGTGCAGGGGGCGCAGCCGATCGAGGTGAACCCGCGCGCGTACAGCGGGTGGATCGGGACGTCGTTCTCGCGCAGGTATGTCCAGACATCGCGACCACTCCATTCGGCGAGAGGATTGAGCTTCACGATCGCGCCGTGGTCGTGGTCGATCTCGACCTTGCGGATGTTCGTGCGCGTCGCCCACTGGTCGCGGCGCAGGCCGGTGATCCAGGCGTCGAGACCGTCGAGGTGCTTCGTCAACGGGATGACCTTGCGCACGTTGCAGCAGAGCAGCCGGTTCTCGACCGAGTCGCGGAAGAGGTTCGGCCCCTTCAGCTGGACGAGCCGCTCGACGTGCTCCGGGTCCGGCTCGAGGATCTCGAGCTGAATGCCGGGATAGCGCGCACGCAGCGTGTCGGCGAACTCGAGCGTCTCGGCCGGCAGCCGCCCGGTGTCGACGGAGAAGACGCGCACACTCGGGTCGATCGCGTACGCCATGTCGATGAGCACGGAACCGTCGATCTGGAACGCGGTCGAGATGGCGATGTCGGAGCCGAACTCGCCGATCGCCCACTCGAGCAGCGCCTGCGGCTCCTCGCCCTCGAAGCGGATCGCGAGCTCACCTGCGTCCAGCTCGTCGAGGAGGATCGTCACGCCGCCACCCGCTTGCGCGTCGGCTCGAGGCCGGCAAGCGCGCCGAGCTCGTCGTCGGAGAGCCGGCGCTGGAAGTCGGTGAACGTCTCGCCTTCATCGCGACTGTCGATCCAGCCGCGCACGAGGCCCTCGACCGCGGGCTCGAGCCGCTCGCTCGGGATGCGGCGGAAGAGCGAGCCGCCGATCGCGGGCTGCGGGCCGAGCGAGCCGCGCACGAAGATGTCGTAGGCCGAGACGCGGTTGCCGTCCTCATCCTTGCCCGTCGTCGCCTGGAAGCCGAGATCGCCGACCCAGTGCTGCGCGCATGCGTGCGGGCAGCCGTCGAGGTGCAAGCGCAAGTCGCCGACCTGCGGGCCGAATGTCGACTCCAGGTGCTCGACGAGGGTCTCGAGGCGCGTCTTCGTCTCGCCGACGGAGAAGTTGCAGTGCGGCTCCCCGGTGCAGGCGATGGAGTTGGCCCAGATCTCGTTCGTCTCGAGCGGTAGGCCGAGCTCGGCAAGGCGGGCGAGGGTCTCGTCGACGCGCTCGTTCGGGACGCCGGTGACGATGAGGTTTTGCTGCCGTGTGAGACGGATGTCACCGCCGAGCTCGTCGGCGAGGTCCGCGACCGCGATGAGCTGGTCCCCGGGAGCAAGACCCAGGCGGACGGGCACTCCGATGGTGGAGAGCCCGTCCTGGCGCTGGGCATGCACGCCAATGTGCGCGGAGGGCTGCGCTGTGATCGGCGGCAAGGTGAGACGTTCGAGCGTTCGTCCGAGCTTCGTCTCGACGCGTTCGAGGACGCCGTCGGGGCCGAGGTCGTCGACCATGAACTTCAGGCGCGCCTTCACGCGCGACATGCGGTACTTCAGATCCTCGCTCCACACGGAGGTGACGGCGCCGAGGATCTCGATCGCGTCCTCCTTCGGGACGAAGATGCCGAGGTCGCGCGCGATGCGCGGAACCGAGGCGAGCCCGCCGCCGACGAGCACGCCGTAGCCCTCGCGTCCTTCGTGCACGACGCCGACGAGCGAGACGCAGTTGATCTCGGGCGCGTTGCAGCGGTCGGGGCAGCTCGCGATCGAGTACTTGTGCTTGCGCGGCAGGTTCGCCCACGCCGGGTTGCCGTAGAACTCGTCCGTTGCCGCATCGATGACGGGCGTCGAGTCGAAGAGCTCATCGGCGAGGAGGCCCGAGACGGGGCAGCCGGTGATGTTGCGCACGGTGTCGCCGCAGCCGCCGGCGCTCGTGATGCCGGCGTCCTCGAGGTCGGCGAAGACGTCGGCGAGTGCACTCAGCTCGAGCCAGTGGATCTGGATGCACTGGCGCGTCGTCAGCTCGGCGTCGCCGCGGCCGTAGCGGTTCGCGACCTCGCCGATACGGCGCAGCTTCGCGGGCGAGAGGATCCCGGCCGGGATCTTCACGCGCAACATGAACGTCCCGATCTTCGGCTTGTCGTGGTAGAGGCCCCACCACTGGAGGCGCACGACGTCCTCTTCGGCCATGGCCTCGTAGCCCTGAGCGACGAGCGCGGGCAGCTCCTCGCGGATGCCGAGAGGCGGCTTGTCGCGCTTGATCCGCTCGACCGAATTGCGCTCGTAGACGGCCGGCCAGTCCATCCCGCGACGTTACTATCGAAAGTAAAGCGTTGGTCGAGAGGTTGTTCGGTTACCCGGTGTTGCGCAACCCGGCGGCGATTCCGGCGATCGAGCGCAGGAGCGGCGGCGCAGCGTCCTCGTCGCCGGCGCGGTAGCGGCGGAGGAGCGAGACCTGGATGGCGTTGATCGGGTCGACGTACGGATTGCGCAGCCCGATCGAGCGCTGGACGACCGGATGCCGTGCGAGCAGCTCGTCGGCTTCGACGATCTCGAGCACGGCCGCGACGGTGCGCGCGTGCTCGGCGGCGATCGGCTCCCACAGGCTCGGCTCGTCGACCAGCTCGAGGTACTCGGCCGCGATCTCCATGCTCGACTTTGCGAGCGTCATCTCGAGGTTCTGGACGAGCGTGCGGAAGAACGGCCAGGCGCCGTAGAGCGCGCGCAGCTCCCCGGCATCGGCTGACGCGAACGCCGTGCCACACCCGTACCAGGCCGGGAGCAAGGAGCGGTTCTGCGTCCACGCGAACACCCATGGGATCGCGCGCAGCGACGCGAGATACTCGGCTCCCTCCGGGCGACGCGACGGGCGCGAGCCGATGTTGAGCAGCGCGAGCTCGTCAACCGGTGTGAATGACCGGAAGAAGGCGACGAGGCGCGGGTCGTCGACGAGCTCGCGATACGCGGCTCGCGACCGGTCGGCGAGCGCGGCGACGAGTGTCGTGTCGACGTCGTCCTCGGCACGGCTCGCGGCGAGCAACGTCGCAGCGAGGGCGGCCTCGAGGTTGCGGTGCGCGAGCTCCGGAAGCCCGTACTTGAACGCGATCGTCTCGCCCTGCTCCGTGATCTTCAGCCGGCCGGGCGGAACGCCCTGCGGCTGCGCGAGGATCGCGTCGTAGGTCGGGCCGCCGCCGCGGCCGGCGCTGCCGCCGCGACCGTGGAACACGGTCAGCTCGGTGCCACGCCTCCATGCGACCTCGGCGAGCGCGACGAGCGCGGAGCGGATCTCCCACTGCGCAGCGAGATAGCCGGCGTCCTTCGCCGAGTCGGAGTAGCCGACCATCACCTCGCGGCAGAGCAGCTCCTCGTAGATCTGCGGGGCCACACGCAGCGCCTCGATCGACTCGAAGAGCGGGACGACGTTCTGCGCCGGCGTCAACTCCTGGACGCGGCGCACATCTTCCGCCGACGACACGCCCGAGACGATCACCGTCTCCCCCGCGGCGGCAAGGAGCGCACGGACGCGCTCGTCCGGATCGACTGCATCACGTGCGTGGACGCGCACTTCGACGTCGGCGAGCACGAAGCCGAAGAGCTCGACGCGCCGGCGCAGGGCCGCGAGGGCGCCGTCGGCGACGCGCTCGCCGCGGTTCGCGTGCAAACTGCGGTCGACGACGTCGAGATCCTCGGCGAACGCGTCATACGCGCCGTCCTGGAGCCGCCGCCAGACGAAGCTGAGCTTGCGGCGATAGGGCTCGTCGAGGTTCTGGTCGCCGATCTCGACCGTGTAGTCCGGCAGCTCCGCCTCGTCGGCTGCGATGGACCGCAGCAGCTCCTCGGAGACCGGCGTCAGCCGCGACGACACGCCGAGCTCGGCCGCGAGCGCGCGGACGTCGGAGCTGTAGCGCTGCAGGAGCAGGCTCGTCGCCCGGTCGCGCGCCTCCGCGAGCGTCTCGACGTTCGTCTGCGGATTGCCGTCGGCGTCGCCCCCGATCCAGCTGCCGAACCGGAGCGGCACCGGCGCATCCGGGAGACGCCGCCGATACTCGGCGAGCAGCCGCTCGGCCGCGTCGATGAGGCTCTGCTCGAAGAACCAGTGGCCGTTGCGGATCTCGTCCACGACCTGCGGCCGCCGCGTGCGCACCTCGTCCGCCTGCCACAGCATCGTGATCTCGCCCGCAAGCGCGTCCGCGACGTCGTCGCCCTCGTCGAGCGCGGCGAGGAGCGCGGCGATGCGCAGATGCGCGGCCAGCACGGTGCGGCGCGCTGCCTCGGTCGGGTGCGCGGTGAGCACGAGCTTGAGCGAGACGTCCGCGGCGGGTGCATCGCCCAGCTCCGCGAACGCGGCCGCAAGCGACTCGCGCCCCATCCGTTCCTCACGCGCGTACGCGCGACGGCGCCGGATGCGGTTGTGCTGCTCGGCGACGTTGGCGAGCTGGAAGTAGAGCGCGAACGCGCGCAGGACGCTGGCTTGCCGTGCCAGCGGCAGCGCCTCGACGGCGTCGCGGAGCTCATCCCGGCGCGTTCCCTGCCTCGCCGAGCGCGCGAGCGCGCGCACGTGCTCGACGTCGGCGAGAAGCGTCTCGTCCTCCTGCTCCACGAGGACGCGGCCCAGGAGGTCGCCGAGCAGGCGAACGTCGCGGCGGACGGCTTCCACCGGCCCAGCCTACGGCGAACCTTCCTGCAAAACCGCACAATCGCTCGGAGCCGGGACGGCAATGGGCTAGCCTCGAACCATGGGCCGCACGCTGTTCGAGAAGGTCTGGGACAGTCACGTCGTCACGCACGACGAGGGCCGGCCCGATCTCCTCTACGTCGACCTCCACCTCGTGCATGAGGTGACCTCGCCGCAGGCGTTCGAGGGCCTGCGTCTGGCCGGCCGGAAGGTGCGCCGGCCGGATCTGACGGTCGCGACGATGGACCACAACGTCGCCACCGGCGACGACACACCGGCTGATCCGCTGTCCCAGCAGCAGCTGGACGCACTGGCGACGAACTGCGCCGAGTTCGGAGTCCCGCTGCACGCCACCGGCAGCGGCCGCGAGGGCATCGTCCACGTCATCGGCCCGGAGCTCGGGCTGACACAGCCTGGCAAGACGATCGTCTGTGGCGACTCCCACACATCGACGCACGGCGCATTCGGTGCGCTCGCGTTCGGCATCGGCACCTCGGAGGTTGAGCACGTGCTCGCGACGCAGACGCTCTCGCAGCGCAAGCCGCGCACGCTGCGCGTCCTCTTCGAGGGCGAGCGTGGACCCGGCGTGACGGCGAAGGATCTCGTGCTCGCCGCCATCGGCGAGATCGGCGTCGACGGCGGCGTCGGCCACGTGATCGAGTACGCCGGCCCCGCGATCGAGTCGCTGTCAATGGAAGGACGCATGACGGTCTGCAACATGTCGATCGAGGCGGGCGCGCGCGCCGGGATGATCGCCCCGGACGAGACGACGTTTACCTATCTCCGCGAGCGCGGCGTCGAGATCGACGAGCGCTGGCGCGACCTGCCGAGCGACCCGGACGCGGTGTTCGACCGCGAGGTCGTGATCGACGTCGCGATGGTCAAGCCGCAGGTGACGTGGGGGACGAACCCCGGGATGGTCGCGTCGATCGACGACGTCGTGCCCGAGCCCGCCGACGAGGCGGCCGAGCGCGCGCTCGCCTACATGGCGCTGACGCCCGGGACGCCGATCCGGGAGATCACGGTCGATCGCGTGTTCATCGGCTCGTGCACGAACTCGCGCATCGAGGATCTGCGCGCGGCTGCCGCGGTCGTGCAGGGGCGCCACGTGCATCCCTCTGTGCGCGCCATGGTCGTTCCGGGCTCCGCGCGGGTGAAGGTGCAGGCCGAGGCCGAGGGCCTCGACCAGGTGTTCACCGCCGCCGGCTTCGAGTGGCGGCGCGCCGGCTGCTCGATGTGCCTGGGGATGAACCCCGACGTGCTCGCGCCCGGCGAGCGGTGCGCGTCCACGTCGAACCGGAACTTCGAGGGCCGCCAGGGAGCCGGCGGGCG
Organism: Gaiellaceae bacterium; assembly: GCA_035532535.1. Taxonomy (GTDB): domain Bacteria; phylum Actinomycetota; class Thermoleophilia; order Gaiellales; family Gaiellaceae; genus Palsa-739. Next base: position 2,468 of record DATKQT010000007.1, on the reverse strand, counting down.
CACGCACCTCGTCAGCCCGGAGGTCGCCGCCGCAACAGCGCTCGAGGGTCACTTCGCGGTGCCGGCATGAAAGCGTTCCGTTCCGTCACGTCGACGGCGGTCGTGCTCGACCGGCCGGACGTCGACACCGACCAGATCATCCCGAAGCAGTTCCTGAAGCGGATCGAGCGCAGCGGCTTCGGCGAGTTCCTCTTCTTCGACTGGCGGAAGGATCCCGAGTTCGAGCTGAACCATCAGCGCGGAAAGATCCTCGTCGCGGGCCGGAACTTCGGCTGCGGCTCGTCGCGCGAGCATGCGCCGTGGGCGCTCGAGGACTACGGGTTCGAGGCGATCGTCGCGCCGTCGTACGGCGACATCTTCCGGCAGAACTCGCTCAAGATCGGCCTGCTGCCGGTCGAGCTCCCCGCGGAGCAGGTGCGCGACCTGATGGATCGCGCGCGCGCCGGCGAGGAGCTGACCGTCGACCTCGAGGCGCGCACGGCAGGCGGCCATCCGTTCGAGCTGGACGATTTCTCGCGCGAGTGCCTGCTCGAGGGGCTGGACGAGATCGGCCTGACACTCCGCGAGGAAGCGGCGATCGCGGCATACGAGCAGTCCCACGCCTGAGCGGTTGTCCCCTTTTCCGTCCCATTCCGGCGCCCGGGGGCATAGCGTTCCACATGTGCTCGAGTCGACGGCCCTCCTGACCGGCCTCCTCCTTCCCCGCTAGGGGAAGCCTGCCTGCGCACATACCCGTCTACCGCTCTGCAGGACACCTGCGTCTTCAGGAGACCACCGTGCCGATGCCATTTCACAAATACGCGCCCTATGCGACCGTCGACCTTCCCGACCGGACCTGGCCGGACGTCGTCCTGACGTCCGCACCGATCTGGTGCTCAACCGACCTGCGCGACGGCAACCAGGCGCTCGTCAACCCCATGGACACGCACCGCAAGCGCCGGTTCTTCGCGCTGCTGCTCGAGCTCGGCTTCACAGAGATCGAGGTGGGCTTTCCCGCCGCTTCGAAGGCCGACTTCGACTTCGTGCGCATGCTCGTCGAGGAGGAGCTCATCCCCGACGGCGTCACGATCGCCGTGCTCACGCAAGCGCGGCCGGAGCTGATCGAGCGGACGTTCGAGTCAATCGCGGGCGCTCGCCGGGCGATTGTGCACCTGTACAACTCGACATCGGTCGCGCAGCGTCGCGTCGTCTTCCGGCTCGACAAGGCGGGGATCACCGAGCTGGCGGTGCGCGGCGCGGAGATGTGCCGCAGTCTCGCAGACGACGCCGTCCGCTTCGAGTACTCGCCGGAGAGCTTCCACCACACCGAGCTCGACTTCGCGCTCGAGATCTGCGAGGCCGTCGCGGACGCATGGGGGCCGAGCCGCGAGGCGCCGATGATCGTCAACCTGCCGACGACCGTCGAGCACTTCCCCCCAAATGTGTATGCCGACCGCATCGAGTGGTTCACCCGCAACTTCACGCGCCGCGACGCCGCCATCATCTCCGTCCACCCGCATAACGACCGCGGCACGGCGGTCGCGACCGCGGAGCTCGGGCTGATGGCCGGGGCGCAGCGCGTCGAGGGCACGCTGTTCGGCAACGGCGAGCGCACAGGAAACGTCGACCTCGTCACGCTCGCGCTCAACCTGCTGACGCAGGGCGTCGACCCGGGCCTCGACCTCTCCCAGCTCGACGAAGCGAGGCGCATTGTCGAGGAGTGCAACGAACTGCCTGTTCACCCTCGCCACCCGTGGTCGGGAGAGCTCGTCTACACGGCGTTCTCCGGCTCGCATCAGGACGCGATCAAGAAGGGCATGCACGCGCAGCAGCAGCAGGCCGACGACGCCGTCTGGGATGTCCCGTACCTGCCGATCGACCCGCGCGACGTCGGCCGCACGTACGAGGCGATCATCCGCGTCAACTCGCAGTCGGGAAAGGGTGGCGTCGCCTACTTGCTCGAAGACCGGTACGGGCTCGACCTCCCGCGCGGGCTGCAGGTCGAGCTGGCGCAGAAGGTGCAGGCCGTCACCGATGCGGAGGGAGGCGAGCTTTCGGCGGACGAGATCTACCACCTCTTCCGGTCGGCGTACCTCGAGGTGAACGCGCCGTACGAGCTCGCGGGCTATCTGCACGAGGCGAGTGAGCTCGGCGACCGGCTCACCGCGCGGCTCCTCGACGGCGACGAGCCGCTGGAGCTCGCCGGCGAGGGGAACGGGCCGATCGCCGCGCTCGTGCACGCGCTCGCGCAAGGGACGGGACACGCGGTGCACGTCCTCGACTACCACGAGCACGCCACGAGCGTCGGCGAGGATGCGATGGCGGCGGCCTACGTCGAAGCGGACGTCGACGGCGACCCCGTCTGGGGCGTCGCCGTCCACGCGAGCATCGTCACCGCGTCATTGCGCGCGATCGTGAACGCGCTCAACCGCGCGGTTCTCGTCCGCGCCGAGCAGGAGGCCGCGGCCCGCGCGTTCGACACGGCCTGA
>DATKQT010000006.1:0-22416 GCA_035532535.1 Gaiellaceae bacterium | reverse complement strand
ACGGGTTGTAGGCGAAGTTGAAGTCGAGGACGAGCCGCCCATCCTCGCCGCCGAGGTCCGATCCCTTGACCGTGTCGAGGAGGTAGCGGCCGGCGCCATAGGTCTCCGTTCCCCGCGTGGCGTCGGCGAACGGCAGGAACGCCCCACCGCCGTAGCCCTCGAGCCAGTAGAGGTCGAGCGCCCCGAGCTCGAAGCGGACGACGGCGAACCGCCGGAAGGGAAAGCCGTCGATCTCGATCGTTTCCTCTTCGGCCGGCTCGACGGCCCCGAGGAAGCGGAGCGCCGGGTCGTAGTCGTAGTACGCGAGGCCGGTGTAGCCCGGGGAGGGCGATTGCGGATGGTCGCGGAAGAGCTCCGCGCGCACCGTCTTCCAGCGCTCCCAGCCGGCGCGCGCCTCGGAGGCGCGCACCTCCGCGTACAGCTCGAAGATGTGCCGCTTCCAGTCGAGCAGGTCGAATTCGTTCACGCAGTGACGACTTGCTCGGTCGTCTTGCGCAACGGCACTTCCCGGAGGAACCAGCTGAGGACGAACGCGAGGCCGGAGACGATGGCGCCCACGAGGAACATCGGATGGAGCGAGTTCGAGAAGGCGTGAACGTACAAGGCGTGCACATGGGGCGGCAGCGCCTTCACCGCGGAGGGCGTCGCCGACGAGGGCCCGTGCACACCGGCCGGCAAGGTCTTGGCGAGATTCTTCCGCAGCTGGTTCGCGAAGATCGCTCCGAACGCCGCGATGCCGACGGAGCCGCCGATCTGCCGGAACATGATCGATCCCGAAGTGGCGACGCCCATCACATTGATCGGCACGGCGTTCTGGACCGCGAGCACGAGCACCTGCATGACCATGCCGAGGCCGAGACCGATCACGAGCATGTACAGCGAGGTCGCCACGGTCGACGTGTGGACGTTCAACTGCGTCAGCAGCGCCATGCCGGCCGCGGCTATGGCGGTGCCGGCGATCGGAAACGGGCGGTAGCGGCCGGTCCGCGAGATGATCTGACCGCCGACGATGGACGTGAAGAGGAGTCCGGCCATCATCGGCGTGAGCTGCAGTCCGGAGCTCGTCGGGTTGCGTCCGCGGACGATCTGCAGGAATAGCGGGAGGAACGTGATCGAGCCGAAGAGCGCGACGCCGATGATGAACCCCACAGCAGAGCTGACGACGAAGATGCGATTCCGGAAGAGGGACAGCGGCAGGATCGGCTCGCTCGCCCGCCGTTCCGCGAACGGGAACAGCACGAGGAGGACGACGCCGCCGACCCCGAGCGCGACGATGATCGGCGATCCCCACCCGTACGTCGTCCCGCCGAGGCTTGTGCACAGGACGACCGCGGCGAGCCCGCCGGCGAGGAGGGCCGCGCCGAGATAGTCGATCGCATGCTGCACGCGCTCGGCCGGCGCATGGAACGTCGCGCCGATGACGACGAACGCGAGCACGCCGATGGGCAGGTTGACGTAGAAGATCCAGCGCCACGAGAGGTTGTCGACGAAGAACCCGCCTATGAGCGGGCCGATGACGGTTGCGACGCCGAAGACTGCGCCGAAGAGTCCCTGGTACCGGCCGCGATCGCGCGGCGGGATGATGTCCCCGATCACCGCGATCGCGACGACGACGAGGCCGCCTGCGCCGAGGCCCTGCAGCGCGCGGAAGAGGATGAGCTCGGTCATGTTCTGCGCGATGCCGCAGAGCGCAGAGCCGACGAGGAAGATGACGATCGCGGCCTGGATGACGATCTTGCGCCCGTACAGGTCGCCGAACTTGCCGTACAGCGGTCCTGACACCGTCGACGTGAGCAGGTACGCGGTCACCACCCACGACAGGTGCGACAGGCCGCCGAGGTCGCCGACGATCGTGGGCAGCGCGGTCGACACGATCGTCTGGTCGAGCGCCGCGAGCAGCACGACCAGCATGAGCGCAGCGAAGATGACCCGCTTGCGCGGAGCTTCAGTCCCGGTCGGCATAGTTGCAGCATGCCGAAGATCGAGAAGTCAGACGAGCGGTGGCGCGAGGAGCTGACGCCGGAGCAGTTCCACGTGCTGCGCCAGAAGGGCACCGAGGCGCCATTCACCGGCGAGTACGATCACGTCTTCGAGCCGGGCACGTACGTGTGCGCAGGCTGCGGCGCGCAGCTCTTCGAGTCGGACGCGAAGTACGACTCCGGCTGCGGCTGGCCTGCCTTCTCCGCCCCTGCCGGCGAGGACGCAGTCGAGGAGGAGACGGACGCGAGCCACGGCATGGTCCGTACGGAGGTGCTGTGCGCGAACTGCGGCGGCCACCTCGGGCACGTCTTTCCCGACGGGCCACACCCGACCGGGCTGCGCTACTGCATCAACTCGGCAGCGCTGAAGCTCGACGAGGCTTAACGCTCGCGGTAGACGATGCGGCCGCGCGTCAGGTCGTACGGGGAGAGCTCGACCTTGATGCGGTCGCCCGGGTTGATCCTGATGCGGTAGCGGCGCATGCGACCGGAGGTGTAGCCGAGGGTCTCGTGGCCGTTGTCGAGCGCGATGCGATGCATGCCGCTCTTGAACGACTCCATCACTTCGCCCTCGAGCTCGATTTTCTCTTCTTTCCCAGCCATCGTCCCATCACGGTAGCCGATGAATTCGGCCTGCGGGAGCCGTCTGTACTGAGATGGCCATCGATCTCGGGACGGTCGACGCGCTCGCGCGCCTGCGGCTCGCGGGCAAGCGCCTCGGCTTCGAGGTGCGCATCATGCCCACGGAGGAGCTGGTCGAGCTGCTCGAGCTCGCCGGGCTACTCGAGGTGCTCTGGGAGCCCGAAGAGCGGGAAGAGCCGCTCGGTTTCGAGGAAGAAGGTCAGCTCCGAGATGCGCCCCCCTGAGGTTTCCAGCACCTGCAGCGCCCACGGCGTGTACCCACCTTCGGGGTCGATCTTGTACTGGCCGAACGCCGGTGAGCAATTGGCCGTGCGCACCGGGACGACGCGCGAGCCCTGGCAGGCGATTCCGGGGCCGAACCACCACGTGAAGATGTCGTCGCGGCCGGCGAGCCACAGGTCAAACGGCGGCATGGACTGGATCGCGTCCTCGCGCAGCAGCTCCGTGAGCAGGTCGATGTCGTACGCCTCGAACGCGGCCACGTAGCGCTCGAGCAGCACGGCGTCGACGTCAGCCGTGTCCACCTCGCGCACGTTCGCGTCCGCGAGCGTCGCGCGTGCGCGCTGGAGCGCGCTATTCACGGATGCGACCGACGTGTCGAGCAGCTCCGCCGCCTCCGTCGCCTGCCAGCGCAGCACCTCGCACAGGATGAGCGCGGCGCGCTGGCGCGGCGGCAGGTGCTGAAGCGCGGCGACGAACGCGAGCCGGATGGTCTCATGCTCGACGGCCGCGTCGGCGGGATCCGGCATCGGCTCGACCCACGTCACTTCGGTGGGCACGTTCAAGTTCTCGAAGAGCGGCTCCTGGGCCGGGCCGAGATCCATCGGGCGCGCGCGGCGCTGGCCGGCCTTGAGCATGTCGAGGCAGACGTTGGTGGCGATCTTGTAGAGCCACGACTTCAACGCGGCGCGGCCTTCGAAGCGGTCGATGTTCCGCCATGCGCGGACGAGCGTGTCCTGGACGGCGTCCTCGGCGTCGAACGGCGAGCCGAGCATGCGGTAGCAGTACGCGGTGAGCTCCGAGCGGTGCTGCTCGAGCTCCCCGAACGCGGGCGTGACTGCGACCGACCCTTCCACCGCGGCGAATTCTACGGCCATCGACGTCTATGACGTCGGCGCCGCCGGAAACTCATCGGTCTAGTCGAAGCCGAGCTCGTCCAGCGAGCGGTGCACCGCAGAAAGGCCGGTACTTAGTACCGGTACGAAGGTGTGACGGAATCGTGACGCTCGCGGCACACCTGACGGTCGATGGTTCTGGGGTGCCGCGGCGGCCACGAGACATCACGGCGGGGCTCTTCCACATCTACACGCACTGCGTCTGGGTGACTCGCGACCTCTACCGGAAAGACGAGGACAGGATGGAGTTTCTCCGCGGGCTTGCTCGCGTTGCGGGAAAGCTCGGATGGACCTGTCTCGCCTACTGCCTCATGACGTCGCATTACCACCTGATCGTCGATGTCGACGATGGGATGCTCCCCAAGGCGATGCACTCCTTGAACCTCCCCTACGCTCGGAACTTCAATCGGCGATACGGACTTCGCGGACATCTCCAGTTCGCGCCTTATGGCGCGCGTCGGATCTCCGACGACGCCGACCTCGCGTACAGGTTCAAATACGTCGCGAACAATCCCGTGGAGGCCGGCCTCTGCGAGAAGCCCGGCGACTGGCCATGGAGCAGCTACGCCGGGACGGTGGGCTTGGCTCCGCTCGCCACGTTCGTCGATCCGGCACGCCTGCTTCGGTACTTCGATTGGCCGGACAACAACCCGGAGGCAGCGCTTCGCCGCTACGTCGAGAGTCCGTGACGCTTTCGTTCGGGTACTAAGTACCGGCCTGCCTTACTCGAAACCGAGCTCGTCCAGCGAACGGTGCAACTCGGCCGAGTCTTCGTACACGCGGAACGCGCCGGCGGCGAGCAGCTCGTCCGCGCCGTAGCCGCCGCTCAGGAGCCCGATGCTGAGCATGCGCGCGCGCCGTGCTGCGAGCAAATCCCAGACGGCGTCGCCGACGACGTAGCAGTCGACCGGCTGCACGCCGAGCGCCTCCTGGCACTTGAGGAAGAGATCCGGTGCCGGCTTTGCGCGCGCGACGTTGCCGCGTTCGATCACGACCGTCTCCTCGCCGACGCCGAGTGCCTCGAGCGACGCGTCGATCTCCGGACGGCGCCCGGACGTCGCGATCCCGTGCACGATCCCCCGCCGCCGGAGCTCCGCGAGCAGCTCGACGGCACCCGGAAGCGGGCGCCGCTCGGGCAGGAGGCCGCGGAAGATCTCGCCGTGCCGGCGCTGGATCTCCTCCGTCTCGGCGTCCGTCAGCTCCCGCCCCACCTCGCGCGCGACGGCGCGCGCGAACAGGCCGCCGCTCATGCCGATCCGGCGATGGATGCGCCACCCGTCGATCGGCATCTCCGCCTCGGCCAGCGCACGCTGCCACGCAAACACGTGCGCGTACACCGTGTCGATGAGCGTGCCGTCGAGGTCGAAGATGAGCGCGAGCGCCACGCCCGCGAGCCTACCCCGTCGATTCGAGGGCGACGGCGGCTTCCACCAGCCGTTCGCTCGCCGCGCCGAAGAGCGCGAGCGGCTCGTCGCCGTCGTGCGGATGAGACGCCCACCCGAACGTCATGCCGCCGAGGAAGTGCTCCAGCTCGGTGGCGATTCGCGCCGCATCCTCTGAGGAACGGGCCGCGGTCACGACCGCGACGCGCAACGGGCCGACGCGCGCGACCTCGCTGTCGCCGTCGAGTGCGGCCGCAAGCGTGCGCAGCTCCTCGCGCTGCGCCGCGTCTGAGGACGTCGTCAGCTCGCCCACGAGCACGGCGAACGGCTCCGACCGGTCGACGCGGTGCGCGATGCGTGCGGAAAACCCCTCGGGTGCGAGCACGCCCGTCGCGACGTCCCTCCGCGCAATCCTGAGCACGTCGTCGAGCACGTGCAGCGACTCCGCCAGCATCTGGCGGCCGCGGCGCGCGAAGTAGCCGACCGCAAAGCCGGCGAGCGTGTACGCCGCAAGGCGGATGCCGAGCGGCTCGAGCGATTCCCCGAAAAAGGTGCCGTGGATCGCCGAAGCGATCGCGCAAAGCAGCGTCGCGAGCACGCCCGCCGCAACGCCGCTCACTGGTCCGCCGGCGAGCGCGAAGAGGACGATGGCGAGGTAGAAGCCCTGCGAGAGCCCGAGCCCGGGGCGGCCGTACTCGACGAGAAGCACGAAGACGACGGCGTAGACGAGAAGCGCCGTCGCCTCGAGCAGACGCGGAACGGAGACGCGCTCGAGCAACCCGCTCATGCCGTGAACCCTGCCGGTTCCGGCGGACGAACACAAATCGGGAGGCGATGTTAGGCGAGCTGAACGGGCGCGAAGCGGCTGTCGCGCTCTGCCGCGACCCGCAGGAGCAGGTCGTGCAGCGTTGCGCGCTCGTCCTCGTCCAGCGGGGCGAGGAACGCATCTTCGATCTTCTGGACCATCTTCCGGAACGAGGCGAGTTGCCGCTTGCCGGCCGCGGTGAGGCTGACCATCTGGCGGCGACGATCGTTCGGATCGCGGCGGCGCTCGATCATCCCTCGCTCCTCCAACTGGTCGAGGAGGCCGACGAGCATGCTCCGGTCGACCCCGAGCGCGTCCGCGATGGTGGCCTGCGTCTCGCGTGCGCCCTCGTCGAGGAGGGCGAGGACGCCGTAGTGGTACGCGTTGAACCCGGCCTCCTCGAAGCGGTCCATCGTCTCCATCTTCACGGCGATGCCGACCCGGGCCAGGAGGACTGCCGGGCGCGCGAGCATCTCGAGCGGGAGGCAGTTCGGGGAGATCTCAGGGTTCATTGCGGAATAAGTGTAGCGAAGGATCGTTGGTTGTGTGTATCGTGGAACCACACAACGATTCAAGGGGACATCGAATGAGTAGAACGATGATTGTAAACACGACGGAAGACGGCGCGGCCGACCGGAAGCGCTGGTTCGGCCTCGCAGTCCTGGTGGCGGCGCAGTTCATGGTCGTTCTCGACATCGCGATCGTCAACGTCGCGCTGCCGACGATCAAGACCGACCTCCACTTCAGCCAGGAGAGCCTGCAGTGGGTGATCACGGCCTACTCCATCCTCTTCGGCGGCGTCCTGCTGCTCGGCGGCCGCATGGCCGACCTGCTCGGACGCAGACGCCTGTTCATGGCCGGGCTGACGCTCTTCACGGTCAGCTCGCTCCTCGATGGGCTCGCCTGGTCGGAGGCATCGCTGATCACGTTCCGCGCCCTGCAGGGCCTCGGCGCGGCGCTGCTCGCACCGGCGGCGCTGTCGATCCTGATGACGACCTTCAAGGAGGGACGCGAGCGAAACCTCGCGCTCGGCATCTGGGGAGCGGTCTCCGGCAGCGGCGCTGCAGCAGGAGTGCTGCTCGGCGGCGCGCTGACGAGCGCCTTCAGCTGGTCGTGGATCTTCTTCGTGAACGTCCCCGTCGGCGCGCTCGTGCTCGTCCTCGCGCCCATTCTCCTGCGCGAGAGCCGCGCAGCGCTCGACCATCGCCACTTCGACATCGCCGGCGCCTCCACCATCACGGGCGGCCTGATGCTGCTCGTCTATGCGCTCACGCGCGCGAGCCAGCACGGCTGGGCGACCGCAACCACCGCCGGCTTGATCGCGGCGTCCGCGGCGCTGATCGCCTCGTTCATCGTCGTGGAGCTCCGCTCGCCGGCGCCGCTCCTGCCGCTCCGGATCTTCCGGCTGCGCACGCTCTCGGGCTCGAACGCCGCAGCTCTGCTCTCCGGCGCCGCGATCTTCTCGCAGTTCTTCCTGCTGACGCTGTACATGCAGCAGGTGCTCCACTACTCCGCGCTGCAGACCGGCGCGGCGTACATCACGTTCACGCTCGCGATCATCGTCTTCTCCGGCGTGTCGCAGGCCGTGGTGACGAGGATCGGCATCCGCCGCGTCCTGCCGGCCGGCCTCCTGCTCGCCACCGTAGGGCTGCTCCTGTACACGCGCCTGCCGGTGCACGGGCACTACTTCTGGGATCTCTTCCCCGCGTTCCTCGTAGGCGGTGTCGGGATGGCGTTCGTCTTCGTGCCGATGTCGATCGGCGCGCTCGCCGGCGTCGGACGTCGTGATGCCGGCGTCGCATCGGGCCTGCTCAACACGTCGCAGCAGATCGGCGGAGCCATCGGCGTCGCGATCGCAACGACGATCGCCACGACGTACACGACCCGGTTCGCGACGCATCACCACGTCACGGCCTCGTCGCCGACGGCATTGACGCACGGCTTCGTCGTCGCGTTCTACGTGCTCGCCGGGATCTCGCTCGCAGGCGGCCTCATCTCGGCGGCGCTCATCGAGTCGCAGCCGGCCAAAGTCGAGGAGGAAGCGATCCTGCTCGGAGAGCTCGCACCGATCGAGGAGGCAGCATGACCGACGACCGTCGGCGCTATCAGCGCGAAGTCGAACGGCTCCTGGAGCAGATCCGGGAACGCGTCCGAGAGCTTCAGCTGTTGAGGGTACGCGGAGCACGGGCGGCCGCGCTCCGGGAGCACAAGCGCGACCTCTCCCGGACGCGGAAGGAGCTGGCGGCCCTCGTGGCCGCCAGCTCCCAGTAATCCAGCCCCTACGGAGCGAGCAGGTCGTTCATCGGCAGCACTCCGCCGGCGGTATCGCCCGCGTGACCGAGGTAGCCGAGATGCCAGTTCTGCTCGATCGTGGTGAGCAGCGAGTAGTGGTTGTACGGCGTCGTGCTGACATAGCCACGGGGGCCGTTCGTCGTGATGACGATCGCCGGCGAGAGTCCGCCGCCGTACACACCTCCGGGCCACGTCGGAGAGACGCGGGAGTCCCCGGCAGGAATGAACGGCGAGTCGCAGCAACCACTCGGGTCGGCCCAGCCGCCATTCTGCGCATTGCCGTTGTAATCGGACTCGTCGGCGACGATGAAGATTGCGCTGTTCCCGCTCCAGGCCTTCGAAGACATGATCGTCTGCACCGCCTGATGCACGAACGCGTCGGCCTTCTGCTTCAGCGCTGCGTCATTCGGGTCGTCGTTCGTCGAGCCATACGGGCAGGGCGAGCCGTCGCTCCCGTCCGGGGCCACCGGCGTGTAGACACCTCCGTGCATGTCGTGACACTGGTTCGGGACGATGAACGAGAAGTCGGGGATCGACGGCTCCGGGCCGTTCAGGTCCGCGGCAAGCGACGTGTACGGCTTCACGTGGGCAAGCCGGCTCGGACTCGACCGGATGTCGTCGAACAGCACGAACGGGTTGTGCTTGCTCGCGTACAACGGGTTGGAGCTGCTGGGCCAGTAGTCGCCCAGGTAACCCACGGACGGCATGGACTCCTCGTACGCGGCCCACGTGTGATGCGACGCCTCGAGCTGGTCGACGATGTTGGGCGCCGAGTACCTGTTGTTCGGACTGTCGCTGTTGAGTCCGAAGTTGTCGCCGGCAATCATGGCGACGTAATTCGGCTCGCTCGGATGCGTGACGCCGTAGTAGTTCCCGGCGACCGCGTACGTGTTCGCCAGCGACGTGATGTACGGCGTGTTCGGATCGCCGATGACGCCGTTCTTCGAGTGGTTCTCGAGCACAATCACGAACACGTGCTTCAGGTGTCCGGCGGTGGTGCGCGTCGAGCCTGCGGACCCGACGGCGGTGAACGCGAGCGCCCCCACGGCGATCGCGGCCAGCAGGATGCCTAGCCTCCTCACGATTCCCCCTTCGGTCGGTAACTGACGGTCGGCCCGACGCTAACGAACCCCCGGCCGGCCGGAGTGACGAAGCGGTTTCATGCGGGTTGCAAGGGCGCCGTGTGATACGGGTACGCACGATGACCAGCCAGTTCGGCGTGGGCGCAGCGTGCCGGATCGACGTGCCCGCACACTCGCGGAAGATCGCCGAGATCGCGGTCGGCCTCGACCCGGAGGGAGTCGGCGTCGACGTCGCCCGGCGCAGGGCCTACGTCGCTTGCTCCCGCAGTGACTGGGTCACCGTCGTCGACCTCGAGGCGCACCAGGCGATCGCGCAGGTCCCGGTCGGCAAGGAGCCGATCGACCTCGTGTTCGACCCTCCGACCGACCGGATCTTCACCGCCGACGCGCACTCCAACTCCGTCTCCGTCGTCGACGCCGAATCGCTCGAGGTCGCGGCCACGATCCCCGTCGGGGTCTACCCCTCCGGCCTCGCATACGACGCCGACGCGCGGCGCCTCTACGTCGGCAACTCGCTCGGCGGAACCATGAGCGTCCTCGACGTCGACACGCTCGAGACGGTGGCGACCGTCGAGGCCGAGATCGGCGCCGGCGCCATCGAGCTCGACCGCACGCGCCGGCTGATCCTGTGCGTCAACTTCATCGCCGCGTCCGTCACGTTCGTGGACGCGGACACGAACGAGCCCGTGGGGCGACTCGACGTCGGCGCCGGCGCATGCGCTGTCGGCGTCGTGCCCGAGCGCGGCGAAGCGTTCGTCGTCAACTCGATCGCAGGCACGGTTGCACGCATCGACCTCGACGAGGTGCGCGTGGTCGAGGAGCTGCGCGTCGGCGAAGCGCCTGTTGGCCTCACGGTCGCGCCTGCGCACGACCGCATCTACGTCAGCAACCGCGGCGCCGGAACGGTCAGCGTGCTCGGCGTCGAGGACGGCATCGAGTGGACGCAGATCCCGGTCGGCGACGGTCCCGGCGGCGTCACCGTCGACCCGCACGACGGGCGACTGCTCGTCGCCGACGCGGGCAGCGGAACGCTCACGATCGTCGAGGACTTACTCGCGGGGCGCCCGCCTGCGCCGGCGCGCGAGGATCCCGCCCTGCTCGTCGGCAACCGGCTGCCGGAGTTCACGCTCGTCGAACTCCGCACGGGCGAGACGCGGACGAGCCGCGAGTGGGCCGAGAAGCGCTACATCATCAACTTCTTCGCCAGCTGGTGAGGTCCGTGCAATGCGGCGGCGCCCTTCCTGGAAGAGCTGCGCCGGCGCGAGGGGGCCCGGTCGGGCCTCGACGTGATCCACATCGACATCTGGGAGGGCTCCGATCCGAGGCCCGAAGTCGAGCGCTTCTGCGAGATGTGGGGGCTCGAGGGCACGGTGCTGCTCGACGAGACCGGCGACTACGCGCGGTCGCTCGGCGTGCGCGGCGTGCCGACGAACCTCGTCGTCGACGCCGACGGCACGGTGCGTGCGTTCGGCGTCAGCCGGATCGACGAGCTCGAGCGCGCGATCGACGAGATGCTCAGGCGCTAGCCGCCGCCGTCGCCACGTCGCGCGGGTACGTCCGCCGCCCCTTGAAGAGCAGGTAGGCGCTCGCGGCGAGCGGGACGAGCATGACGGCGAACGTCCACTGCAGCCCGCTGCGGCCGCCGCCGAAGACGTGGTCCGAGACGGCGCCGAAGAGGAGCGGCGCGAGCGCCTGCGCCAGCGAGCGGAACAGCGTGCGCACGGCCTCGGCGCGGCCCCAGAGAAGCGGCGGCATGATGTCGAGCCGCGCCGCGTCGAGCGGCGGGTTCTGTGCGGAAAGAAAGAACACGGCGACGATGAGATAGGGCACGGCGGCGCCCGCGCTGCGCGTGAAGATCGCCGGTACGAACAGGATCGGCGCGAGCAGGGCCGCGACGATCGCGGTGTAGATGCGTCCGTTCAGCCGTCCGCGGCGGAGGATCCGGTCGCCGACCGCGCCGCCGGCGAGCACGCCCCCGACGGCGCCGACACCGATCACGAGCAGGAGCAGGTTCGCGATCGCCTGCCCGATCCCGTACTGCTCCTTCACGAACTCGGCGCCGAAGGTCTGCAAGCCGGCGAGGAAGTAGTACCCGAGTGCGCTCGCGGCGATGAGGACGATGTTCGTCCGGATGCGCAACACGTAGCGCGTCGCGGCCACGATGTTCATCCGGCGCGCGTCGCCGTGCAGCACGAGCTCCGGGTCGGCCTCCAGACCACGCGCCCGGGCGAGCCGCTGCGCATCGGTCTCGTGCGGCCCTTCGACGAAGTCCTCGGGTGGCTTCGCGGATTCGTGGTCGAGGATCCCGCGCCCACCGCGTCTCGGCTCCGGCAGACGTGCGACCAAGACGGAGAGCGCGAGCGCAGGGAACGCGAGGATGACGAATGCCGCGCGCCACGACGCTGTGGCGATGTCGCCCGTGACGGCGAAGCCGAAGCCGGCGCCGAGGAGCTCACCGGTAAGGATGTACCCGTAGATGCGTCCCCGTTCCCAGCCGCCGAAGTAGTCGCCGACGAGCGACGCGATCATCGGGCCGGCGGCCGCAGTGACCGCACCGAGAAAGAGCCGCGCGATCAGAAGGTCGTGGAAGGTCGGCACAGCAGCGCTCCAGAGCATCGCCACCGCCCACAGAACGATCGTGATCGCGAGCGTCGTCGTGCGCCGCACGCGGTCGGCGAGGATGCCGAACGGCAGGCTCGCGACCGCGCCGACGAGCGAAGTGGCGGCGACGAGCAGGCCGATATCCGTGTTGCTGATGTGCAGGCCCTGGCGCAGCTCGGTCGCCGACGCGCCGACGGTCGACACGTCGGCGGCACTGAGCCCGAGCACGCACGCGAGCACGACGATGACGCGCGTGCGCTCCCTCCCGCCGAGCGCGACGGTGAGCCGATCCGCCCCGGCTTCCGCCACCATGGACGCGAGCGCGGCGAAGCCTGCGAAGAACGAGCGCCGGGATCCTTGGGCCATCCGCACCCATTGTGCGAGAGTGCGCGGGTGGACGAGGCGGTGATCACGGTTCGCGGGCTGCGCAAGCGCTATGCCGCGGTGGAGGCGGTCGCGGGAATCGACCTCGAGATCCGGCGCGGCGAGATCTTCGCCTTCCTCGGCCCGAACGGCGCCGGCAAGACGACCACGGTCGAGATCCTCGAGGGCTTTCGCATGCGCAGCGACGGTGAGGTGCGCGTGCTCGGCGTCGACCCTGCCCACGCCGGCTCTGCCTGGCGGAATCGCGTCGGGACGGTGCTCCAGGAGTCCGCCGCGGAGCCCGGCCTCACCGTGCGCGAGTGCCTGCAGCTCTACGCCGGCTACTACGAGTCGCCGCGCGACATCGACGAGACAATCGCGCTCGTGGGGCTGCGCGAGAAGGCGGAAACGCTCGGAGAGCAGCTCTCGGGCGGACAGCGGCGCCGGCTCGACGTCGCGCTCGCGCTCATCGGCGACCCGGAGCTCATCTTCCTCGACGAGCCGACCACGGGATTCGATCCGTCGGCGCGCCGGGCGGCGTGGCACGTCATCGACGGCCTGCGCGAGCTCGGCAAGACCGTGTTCCTCACGACGCATTACATGGACGAGGCGGAGAACCTCGCCGACCGGATCGCGGTCATCGCCGGGGGACGGATCGTCGCCGAGGGGACACCGCGGACGCTGGGCGGCCGCGAGCGGATGGCGGCGCGCATCTCGTTCACACTTCCTGCCGGCGTCGGAGTCGACGAGCTTCCGCTCAAGGCATCCATGCAGAACGGGCGCGTCGCCGTCGACAGCGAGCGGCCGCTCACGGACGTCAAGGCACTCGCCGACTGGGCGCTCGGACGCAGCTTCGACCTGCCCGACCTCGACGTGCGCCGGCCGTCGCTCGAGGACGTCTATCTCGAGCTGACGAGAGGCGCCGCATGATCCTGCACCAGTTCCGGTACGACCTGCTCGCGTTTCTCCGCAACCGGCAGTCGCGCTTCTTCACCATCGTCCTGCCCGTCCTCTTCCTCGTCATCTTCGTGAGCGTGTTCGGGAACCACAACATCGGGCCGCAGAACGTGAAGGCCTCGACCTATTACGTGCCGGGGCTCTCGGCGATGGGCGTGATCGCCGGCTCGTTCGTCAATCTCGTCATCACGGTCACCGCCCAGCGCGAGTCGGGCGTGCTCAAGCGCCGCCGGGCGACGCCGGTGCCGGCCTGGATCATCATCGCCGGCCGTGCGCTCACGGCCATCGTCGTCGCGCTCGCCGTAATGACGGTGCTGCTCCTCATCGGCCGGTTCGGCTACGGGGTCAAGCTGCCGACGTCGACGATCCCCGGCGTGGTCTTGACCGCCGTCGTCGGTGCGGTCGCCTTCTGCTGCCTCGCCTATGCGCTGACGACTGTGATCTCGAACGAGGACGCAGCGCAGCCGATGGTGCAGGCGATCATGCTGCCGCTGTACTTCATCTCCGGCGTCTTCATCCCCAACGTCAACCTGCCGACATGGCTGCGCGATGTGGCCGAGGTCTTCCCCGTGCAGCATCTCGCCGACGGCCTCCACCATGCGTTCGACCCCGCCACGCATGGCGTCGGGATCGTCTGGAGCGACATCGGCATCCTCGCACTGTGGGGCGTCATCGGACTCGGGATCGCGCTCTGGCGATTCACGTGGACACCCGCAGCCGCCACCGCCTGAAAGGAGCAGCACCATGAACAAGGTCGAGACCCGCTCCGGCACGTGCCCGACGCACGGGGCCGTGCAGGCCACGCGGACGATGCCGAGCCCCGGTTTCCCCTTCGCCCTGTACGCGATTCGCAGGCTCGTCGCCAGTCGGCGGCCCTACCGTTGCCCGGACTGCGGCGCGGTGGTGTCGGAGAGCTAGTCAAGCTTGAATGTCGCCGCGCTGAAGAGCGCCGCCAGAGCCGCCATCGTCATGCCCGCGGTGTTCGCATTCGCGGACAAGGTGATCGCGAAGCCGCAGACGTCGTTCCTCGCTGCGTTCGGATCGTTCGCAGTGCTCGTGCTCGTCGAGTTCAGCGGTCCGTGGCGCACGCGCCTTCTGGCCTATCTCTCCCTCGCCGCCGCCGGCGCCGTCTACATCACGATCGGGACGATCTGCTCGCGCAACGCCTGGCTCGGCGCCGGTGCGATGGCGGCGGTCGGCTTCGTCACGCTCTTCAGCGGTCTACTCGGCGGATACTTCGCCGCCGCATCCACGGGCGTGATGCTCACCTTCGTCCTGCCGGTGACGATCCCCGCGCCCAACTCCGCCATCCCGGACCGGCTCGAGGGATGGGGGCTCGCGACCGGCGTCGGCATCACGGCGGTGATGCTGATCTGGCCGCCGCGGCAGCCGGCCGATCTGCGGAAGGCGGCAGCGGCTGCGTTGCGCACCGTCGCGGACTTCGTCGATGCAGCCCGGGACCAGCTGGCCGAACGCGCCGTCGCCGCGCGCGAGGCGGTGGACGGGCTCGGGCGGACGTTCCTCGGCACGCAGCACCGCCCCACGGGCCCGACCGCGTCGACGGCGGCGCTCTCGTCGCTCCCCGACGAACTCGACTGGCTGCTCTCGTTCCTCACCCCGGCTTCCGAGCTGCCCGCGCTCGAGGCCGCCTCCGCGGAGGACGAGGAGGCGCTTGCTGCGACGGCAGACGTCCTGCGCGTGAGCGCGACGAGGCTCGAGGGCGGTGACGAACGCCCTGACTTCGCACGGCTCGACGCCGCGCGCGACGCCGTCGCGCACGTGCTCATCCAGCGTCTCCCAGACGTTCCCGACCTCGACACGCTCGACCCGCCGTTCAGGATCCGCGTCGTGACCTACTCCACGCGCCAGATCGGCGGCTACGCGCTGCTCGCCACCGGCGCCGAAACACCCGAGCTCGAACACCGCGGCATCGCCCAGCCGTCGCCGCCGCTGGCGGCGATCGAGGCGACGGAGCACCTCGCGGTCGAGCACGCGACCTTCGAGTCGGTGTGGTTCCAGAACAGCGTGCGCGGCGCGGCCGGCCTCGCGATCGCCGTCTTCATCGCGCAGCGAACCGGATTGCAGCACGGCTTCTGGGTCGTGCTCGGAACGCTGTCCGTGCTGCGGTCGAACGCGCTCGGCACTGGTTGGTCGATCGTGAGCGCGCTCGCCGGGACGGCGGTGGGAATCGTCGTCGGCGCGCTGCTCGTGATCGGGATCGGCACGCACGAGGCGGTGCTGTGGGGCGCGCTGCCCGTGGCGCTGCTGCTCGCGGCGTACGCGCCGCGCGCGATCTCGTTCGCCGCCGGCCAGGCCGGCTTCACCGTCGTCCTCTTCATCCTCTTCAACATCATCCAGCCCGTCGGCTGGCGCGTCGGCGTCGTTCGCGTCGAGGACGTCGCGATCGGCTTCGCCATCAGCCTCGGCGTCGGTGTGCTCTTCTGGCCGCGCGGCGCGTCTGCGCTCTTGCGGGACGATCTCGCCGCCGCGTATGCGCGTGGCGCCGACTATGTCGTCGCGGCCGCGCGCGAGCTGATCGAAGGAGGGCGCGACCGGCCCGCTGCCGAGCGTTCGGCGGACACGGCCGTGCACCGGCTCGACGACGCGTTTCGGCAGTACCTCGCCGAACGCTCGGCGACCGAGTTCAACATCGAGGACGTCGCGGGTCTCGTCGGCGGCGCGTCGCGCGTGCGGCGTGCGGGGCAGTCGCTCGCATCGCTCGCCGGCATGGCCGACGGCAACGTTCGCCTCGACGACTGTGGCCGGAACCTCGATCGGGAGCTGCACGCGTTCCAGGCGTGGTTCGTGTCCCTCGGCTACGCGCTCGTGAACGTCCGCCCCGTCCCGCCGCCGCACATCCGCGACGCCGACGGCCGCGCCCGATTGCTCGAGTGCGTGCGCGACGCGGCCCGGAGCCGGGACAAGGCGACGCTCCACGGCGCGCTCCGGCTCCTGTGGGCGAGTCAGCATCTCGACAACCTCTGGCGTCTCGAGGCGCGCCTGAGCGAGAAGGTGAACACGGCCCGCGCCGGGTCACGTCGCTCGTAACCGACCTGGCCCGCGCCGCGTTGGTGTGTCGATGCCGCCCCGCGCCCCTGACCGGAGATCGCTGTTCGACAAGTTCGCAGGCTGGATCGCCGACTTCGCCAGTCGTGGCGTCTTCTTCTCCGCCTGCCTGCTCCTCGTCGTCTTCTGGGCGCCGAGCTACTTCCTGCTGCACAGCCTCAACACGTGGCAGCTGATCATCAACACGATCACGACGATCATCACGTTCCTCCTCGTTGCGCTCTTGGAAAACAGCCAGCGGCGCGGCGAGCAGGCGCTCCACGAAAAGCTCAACGCGCTGGCGGAGGGTCTCGCCGACCTGATGGACCACATCGCCGATGACCGGGATCGTGGGCTCATGCGCGATGTCGACGAGCTCCGCAAGAGCGTCGGGCTCGAGCAGCGGACCTAGCACTATGAGAACATCTGTTCGTGTCCGGCGGGGCCTCCATCCTCCACGCCGACCTGGACGCGTTCTTCGCGTCGGTCGAGCAGCGCGACGATCCGCGCCTCCGCGGCCGGCCCGTGATCGTCGGCGGCGGCGTCGTGCTCGCGGCGAGCTACGAGGCGAAGGCCTTCGGCATCCGCACCGCCATGGGCGGAGCGCATGCGCGCCGGCTGTGCCCGCACGCCGTCGTCGTGCCGCCGCGGATGTCGGCGTACTCGGAGGCGAGCAAGGCGGTGTTCCGCGTGTTCGAGGACGCGGCACCGGTCGTCGAGGGCCTCTCGATCGACGAGGCCTTCCTCGACGTAAGCGGCATGGAGCGGAGCGTCGGCTTGCCGGTCGAGATCGCCGCGCGCCTCCGACGCGACGTGCGCGAGCGAGTCGGCCTGCCGATCACGGTCGGCGTCGCGCGGACGAAGTTCCTCGCGAAGGTCGCGAGCGCGGTTGCGAAGCCGGACGGCCTGCTCGTCGTGCCGCCCGACGACGAGCTCGCATTCCTCCATCCCCTGCCGGTGGAGCGGCTGTGGGGCGTTGGTCCGGTCACCGCGCGCAAGCTGCGCGACCGAGGCATCACGACCGTCCGGCAGGTGGCATTCCTGCCCGAGTCGATCCTGGTGTCGATGCTCGGCCGGGCGGCGGGTCATCACCTCCATGCGCTCGCGCACAACCTCGATCCCCGGCCCGTGCAGCATCGGCGCCGGCGACGGTCGATCGGCTCACAGCGTGCGCGCGGCCGCGCGCCGTGGTCGCACGCATCCGTCGACGCCGATCTCGTCACGCTCGTCGACCGGGTCGCGCGCCGCATGCGGACCGCGGGCCGTGCGGGACGCACCGTCGTGCTGCGGCTGCGCTTCGACGACTACACGCGGGCGACGCGCTCGTCGACGCTGCCCGATCCGACGGCGAGCACAGAGCGGATCCTGTCGGCGGCGAGGACGCTGTTGTCGGAGGCATTGCCGACGATCGAGCAGCGCGGTCTGACGCTCGTCGGGATCTCCGTCGCGAACCTCGACGACGCGGAAGCGCTGCAGCTCGTCCTCCCGTTCGACCGGCGCGACCGCGACGCGCTCGACACCGCCCTCGACCTCGTGCGCGACCGTTCGGGACGGGCGCGATCACGCGGGCAGTGCTGCTCGGCCGGTCACCCGGCATCACCATGCCGATGCTGCCCGACTGAGACGCGTATGGTCCGCAGGTCAGACGACGAAGGAGGGAACGATGAGCGAGAAACGGCGCACGACGGCAGACGAGGCTCGCCGCGTCGGCGACGCGATCGGCGTCGACTGGGATCGTTTCGACCTGGAGGCATTTCGGGCAGGGATGGACGTCGAGTTCGAGCACGGATCGCACGACCCGCAGACGGACGTCACGCACGATGACCCGATCGTGACCGGCAAGATCGCGTTCGCGCACATGAAAGAGTTCCCCGATTACTACGAGCGCCTCGAGCGCATGGAGCGCGAGGCCGAGCTCGAGTGGGCCGGGAAGAAACCGTGAACAGCGAACACGCGGACACCGTGGAGAAGATCTTCGGCCACCCGGCGAGCGGCAACGTCGAGTGGCGGCAGGTGCTGTCCTTGCTCGAAGGGGTCGGAACCGTGACGGAGCACCACAACGGTCGCGTCGAGGTGACGCTCGGCGAGGAGACCGAGGTGTTCGATCCGCCCAAGGACAAGGACGTCGACACGCAGATGATCGTCGACCTTCGGCGGATGCTGGCCGGCGCCGGCTTCGCGCCGGCCGACCAGCGTTAGTCGACCCAGGCGGTCTCCGCCACGACCCCGTCCCCGCCTTCAGGGCGGTCGGAACCGACGGCGATCATCTCGAGGCCGTCCACTCCCGCTTCGAACGCGCGGATGGTCGCCGGGCTGACGCGGACGACGTCCCACTGCCGGACCTCGCGGATCTCGTCACCGAGCCGAACGCGGCCGGAGCCGCCGATCACGACGTAGGCCTCCTCCTGCTCGCGGTGGCTGTGCGCCATCGGCGAGCGCAGGCCGGCCTCGTACCGGATGTACGTCACGCCGAGATGCTCGGAGTCGATGTGCTTGCGCGCGAGCCGCGCCTCCATCCCTGGCGCCCGTTCGCCGGCGGAGTCCTCGATGTCCTTCAGGTTGACGATCGCGTAGTCGGTCACGGTTCTCCTCACAGTATGTTGCCGCATCGAGCCTGAGGAGACGAGATGAACAAGCGGATGCTCGGAAACGACCTCGAGGTCACCGCGATCGGGCTGGGCTGCATGGGCCTCAGCCAGAGCTTTCCGCCGATTCCACCCAAGGACGAGGGCATCGCTCTCATCCGCGCGGCGGTCGAGCGCGGCGTCACCTTCTTCGACACGGCGCAGGTCTACGGGCCGTTCACGAACGAGGAGCTCGTCGGCGAGGCGCTCGAGCCCGTTCGCGACCGGGTCGTGATCGCGACGAAGTTCGGCTTCGACCTCGAAAGCGGGCGCGGCGGCCTCGACAGCAGCCCCGGGACGATCCGCCGCAGTGTCGAGGCATCGCTCAAGCGGCTCCGGACCGACACGATCGACCTGCTCTACCAGCATCGGGTCGACCCGAACGTCCCGATCGAGGACGTCGCGGGCACCGTGAAGGAGCTGATCGGCGAGGGCAAGGTGAAGCACTTCGGCCTCTCCGAGGCCGGCGTGCAGACGATCCGCCGCGCACACGCGGTGCAGCCGGTCACCGCGCTGCAGTCGGAGTACTCGCTCTGGTGGCGCGAGCCCGAGGAGGCGATCCTGCCGGCGCTCGAGGAGCTCGGGATCGGTTTCGTCCCGTTCAGCCCGCTGGGCAAAGGCTTCCTCACGGGGAAGATCGACGTGACGACCGAGTTCGAGAGCGGCGACTTCCGCAACACGGTCCCGCGCTTCACCGACCCCACCGCGCGGCAGGCGAACCTCGCCTTCGTCGAGCTGCTGACGGGGATCGCGGAGCGGAAGAACGCGACGCCGGCGCAGGTCGCGATCGCGTGGATCCTCGCGCAGAAGCCATGGATCGTTCCGATCCCGGGCACGACGAAGGTGCACCGGCTCGAGGAGAACATCGCCGCCACCAACGTCGAGCTGACGGCCGACGACCTCCGCGAGCTCGAGGACGCGCAGATCGACGCCGAGGGCGCCCGTTACTCCGAAGCGAACCAGCGCATGATCGACCGTTGAGTCAGGCCGTCAGCTTGACGACCGCGGGCAGGTCGACGAAGAACGTCGTGCCGACTCCCTCGACGCTGCGGAGGGAGAGCTGGCCGCCGTGTGCCTCGACGATTGCCTTCGAGATCGAGAGGCCGAGGCCGACGCCCGGGATCACCTCTTCGTGCGCACGTGCTGTGCGGAAGAACCGATCGAAGAGCTGCGCCTGCTCGCTGTCGGCAATGCCCATCCCGGTGTCGGCCACCTCGATTCGCACACCTGGGCCGTGCGGATAGGCGCGCACATCGACTGTTCCGCCCGCCGGCGTGAACTTCAGCGCGTTCGAAACGAGGTTGTCGATCACCTGCCCGATGCGGATCCGGTCACCGTCGGCGGCCGGAAGCGGCTCCGTCGAGTAGTTGAGCGAGATCCCGCGCGCCGTGGCGACAGGAGTGCTGGACTGCACCGCTTGCGCGATGATCGCGACCACGTCGAGCTCGGCTAGCTCGAGCGCGAGATTCCCGGCACTCGTTTGCGCGGTGATCAGGAGATCCTCGACCAACCGCAGCAGGCGTTCGGCGTTGCGGTCGATCACTTCGAGCCAGCTCAGCTGTGCCTCGGGGAGCTCGGCGAAGACGACATCGTGCAGAAGCAGCTCGCTGTAGCCGCGGATCGAGGTCAACGGTGTCCGCAGCTCGTGCGACACCAGAGCGATGAACTCGTCCTTCATCCGGTCGAGGTTGCGCAGGCGCTCGTTCTGCTGCTGCACGCGGGTGAGTAGCGCCTCGCGATCGAGCTCCGCCTGTTTTTGAGCGGTGACGTCGACTGCGAACCCCTGCGTGTACCGCGGGTTCCCGGTCACGTCACGTACCACCCTGTTGCTGTCCTTCAGCCAGACGATCCGGCCGTCGGCAGCAATGAAGCGGTATTCGAGCTCCAGCGACTCGGCGTTCAGCCGAGCCGCCCGATGCGCCTTGGTGACGCGGTCACGATCCTCCGGATGAAGATGGTCGTTGAAGAAGCTCGGGTTCGCGTTCCATTCCTCGTGGCTGTAGCCGAGAATGTCCTCGACCTGAGGGCTCACGTAGTCGGCGGCCTCGTCGGACGAATACGGCAAGTCGATATACGTGATCAGCGGCAGCTGCTCGACGAGGGTGCGGTAGCGCGCCTCCGACTCGCGCGACTGCTCTTCGGCCGCACGCCTCTTCGTGACGTTTTGCGCCATTGCAACGGCTCCCAAAGGTGTTCCATCCGCGTCGCGCAGGAGTGCCGTCGCGGTATCGACCCAGACGACCTCACCATCGTCGGCGTAGAGACGCATCTCGTGCCGGTATGAGTCGTACTGCCCCTCGACCATGCCGGTGAACAGTCGTACGACCCCGTCGACGTCCTCAGGCACGGTGTATCCGATCGTGCTTCGGCGGGCGAGCTCCTCGGCGCTGCGACCGGTGATGTCACGCATGGCCGAGTTCGTGCTCTCGAGGCGGCCGTCCAGGCTGAGGAGTCCGATGCCGATCGGGGAAGCCTCGAAAATGGTCTCGAAACGGCCGAGTGCCTCCCGTTGATCGCGCCGCGCCTCGCGCTCCGCCGCATCGCTGACTGCCGCGGCGAGGATGATCGCGAGCAGCTCGACTGTCCGGCGGTCGTCGTCGGTGACGCCGGCCTCCTTGGCGAGGCTGAGCGATCCGATCTCCTTACCCCTGCGCAGGAGCGGAACGCAGAGATCAGCTGTCGCTCCTGCTTCGCCGACGACGACGTACGCCACAGGTTCGTCTTCGTCTTCGTCGAGGATGCTGACCGTCGTGCTGTCGGAGCCGGTCAGCTCCTGCGCACGGTCTGCAACGAGGCGTGCAACGTCGTCCAGCCCGAAATCTGCGGCGGCGATTTCTCCCCGGATCTCGATCAACCGCGACAGACGGGCGTTTTGCTCCTCCACCAGATCGCGATCCGCGGCGCGATGCGCCAATGTCGTCACCTTCGTCTGATCGGCACTGACGGCTTGAACTTGAGAACGGTGCAGGCCTTTGAACAAAGAAGCCCCGTTTCCGGGGCTTCTCGAGTAGCGGGGGCAGGATACAGTCCCACTAGCGACGTCGCGGTGACCGTGGAGCGGGCTGTCACCTGGCCCCCGCCGGCTCGGCGATGACCCGAGCAACGGTGCCTACGGAGGTCCCCCGAGGCGGTTCGAGTCCAGCTTGCTGGGCCGAACCGGGTATTGCGCGAACCGCCTGGAGATCGAGGTGAGAGGGCAACCCGTCGCGCTCTAGAGAAGAGCGCGCTCGCCGACGCGGGAGCAAGCCGATCTGGAGGTGCTGGGCATGATTCGAGTGTGCTGACGACGGATGCACTGACGAGGTGGTGCCAGTCGTCGCTGCAAAGCAGTCTCGCCGAGACGCTGTTCGAGCGGGGGAACCTCTCTTACGTCGTCGGGGTGACGCTTGAGGACGAGCGCCAAGTCGTGATCAAGATCCGGCCGTGGCAGAACCGCTTGTCGGCGTGCGTCGCGGTTCAACGCCAGCTAGCTCTCGCCGGATACCCGTGCCCGGCGCCCCTCACCAACCTCGACCGCGTCGACGCGTGG
>DATKQT010000005.1:0-20215 GCA_035532535.1 Gaiellaceae bacterium | reverse complement strand
GGAGCGGCAACGCGAGGGCACGCTCGAAGGCTCCGTCCGCGCCGGGGAACGGCCCCTGGTCGCCATAGGCGCTGAGCCGGTGCAGCGCGTAGGTGCCGATCTGGCAGCCGATGCCCTGGGCGCGCAGCGCCGCCATCACCTCGTCGCGGCGGTCGACCTGGACGACGTATGCCTGCCATCCGTGGCGATCCCCCGGATCGGCGGCCGGAAGGACGACGTCGAGATGCCCAAGCCGCTCCGCGTAGCCGGAGGCGATGCGTTCTCGCGCGGCGAGCAGCTCGTCGAGGCGGCGCAGCTGTGGGATGCCGAGCGCGGCGAGCACGTCGCTCAGCCGGTAGTTGAACGCCGGCACCGGCATGTCGTCGTACGCGGCCGACGGCGACCAGCCATGGTGGCGGAGCGAGCGGACGCGCTCGTCGAGCAGCGCATCGCTCGTGGTGACCGCACCGCCCTCGCCGGTGGTGACGATCTTGCGCGGATGGAAGGAGAAGCAGGCGAGCAGCCCGAGGCTTCCGCACGGCCGGTCGCGGTGCGTTGCGCCGAGCGCGCCGGCGGCGTCCTCGAGCACAGGCACGTCGGGCAGCTCCTCGAGCCGGGCGGGCCGGCCGAACAGATGGACGGCGAGCACGGCCTTCGTCCGCGCCGTCACGCGCCGCGCCGCATCCTCTGGGTCGATGTTCATCGTCACCGGGTCGACGTCGACGAGCACGGGGTGCCCGCCGGCAAGTGCGACGACGTTCGCGGTCGCCGGGAACGTGTACGCGGGCACGAGCACCTCGTCGCCTTCGCCGATGCCGAGGGCGAGCACGGCCAGGTGCAGCGCGGCGGTCCCGGACGAGACTGCGGCCGCGCGCTCCGTGCCTGCGGCGGCCGCGAGCAGCGTCTCGAACTCCTCCACCTTCGGCCCCATCGTCAGCTGGCCGGTCTCGAGCACAGCGGCGATCTCGGCGAGCTCCTCCTCGCCGACGTCGGGGAACGCTAGGCGGATGCCAGCTGCCTGCTGCGGTACCACGCGATCGTCCTCTCGAGGCCTTCGTCCAGGTCGACTTCCGCCTCGAAGCCGAGCAGGTCACGCGCCTGGCCGACGTTCGGGCTGCGCACCTCGACATCGGCGTAGTGCAGCGGCTGGAAGACGATCTCGCCCGAACAGCCGGTGAGCCGCTTGACCCGCTCCGCCAACTCGAGGATCGTCACGACGGAGCGGTCGTTGCCGATGTTGAAGCTCTGTCCGACTGCCTCCGGCCGCTCGAGGCAGAGGAGGACGGCGCGCACCATGTCGTCGACGTAGCACCACGCGCGAATCTGCGAGCCGTCGCCGTGGATGGTGAGGTCTCCGCCGGAGAGCGCTGCCTCGATGAACGCCCGAATCGCACCGCCGCCGATCTGCCCCGGCCCGTACACGTTGAACGGGCGCACCGTGACGGTCGGAAGCTTCAGCTCGTCGTGGTATGCGTGCGCCATGTGCTCGCCCGCGAGCTTCGAGACGGCATACGTCCAGCGCGCTTCGCCGACCGAGCCGATCGTCGACACGTGCCCCTCGTGCACGTTGTCTGCGTGCGTGCCAAAGACCTCGCTCGTCGAGAAGTCGACGAAGCGCTCGAGCGTCCCGAGGGTCGCAAGCGCGGCCTCGAGCACGTTGTATGTGCCGATCATGTTCACGCGCATCGTCCGCACCGGGCTCTCGCGCACGGTGTCGACGCCGGCGATCGCAGCGCAGTGGACGATGTGCGTCGCCCCCTTCGCCGCCTCCGCGACGTGCTCTGCGTCGAGGACGTCGCCCTGGACGAAGGTGAAGTTCGGATGCTCTCGCAGCTCGGTGGCGCTGAGCGCGTCCCGGTGCAGGTTGTCGTACGCGATCACGTCGTTGTCCTCCACGAGCAGGCGCCCGAGGGTGGTCGCGATGAAGCCCGCGCCGCCGGTGACGAAGATGCGCTTGCCGTGCAGGGACATGACGGTCACTCTAGCCTCCGCCTGATGGAGGATTTCGTCGAGCAGGTCTGGCGGCTCGTGCTGCGGCGCGGCCCGGACCCGGACGCGGTCGAGCGGCTTCGACGCGGCGACGTCTCGCGGTCTCGGCTCGTCCGCGAGCTCGTCGAGAGCCGCGAGTTCGAGCGCATCGAGCTGCTCGACGACGGGCTCGCGCGGGCGCGCTCCGAGCGGGGACGGCGCGGCCGCCCACGGGAGCTGAAGGCGCCCGCCTGGAGCGACGAGCGCGCCGTCGAGATCCCCTGGGTGCTGTCGCGCTATGCGGCCGAATCGCGAGTGCTCGACGTCGGCACGGCGCATGCGGAGCAGGCGTACGTCGAAGGGCTCCGCGACCTCGGGGCTTCCGAGCTGGTCACCGTCGACCTCGCCCAGCCCGCCGATGTAATCGCGGACGTGCGTAGCCTGCCGTTCGAGGACGGCCACTTCGAGCTCGCGCTCTGCATCTCGACGCTCGAGCACGTCGGCCGCGACAACGCCGTCTACGGCGTCGACGACGCGCGCGACGACGACGGCCAGGAAGCGGCGCTGCGGGAGTTGCGCCGGGTGCTCACGAACGCCGGACGCCTACTCCTGAGCGTGCCGACCGGGGAGCACGAGGACCACGGCTGGCACCTGCAGCGCGCGCCGCTCGAATGGATCGCGCTGTTCGAGCGGAGCGGCTTCATCGTCTTCGAGGACGAGCTGTACCTCCGCACGGGCGACGGCTGGCGCACCGCAACGCTGGCGGAAGCCGAGGGTGCGCGATACGGCGACGTCGCCGCCGGCGCGGTGCTCGTCGCCGAGCTCCGGCCGAACCGGTTGACCGAGAAGCTGCGGCTTGCGGTCCGCGACGTACGGCGTTCCAGCGAGCCGCGCCGGAGCACCACACCGTAAGGTCCGCGCGTGGACGACGACCCGAGGCAGGAGGCCGAGCGCCTCCGTGCCCCCTCGCCGACGGAGGCGGGAGCGCGCGGCCTGCGCAGGCGGCTGCAGTACGCGGCGGCTTCACCGCTCGCCGCGGGGCAGCGGAGCTTCAACGGCGTCCTTCTGCGGCTCCTCGATGCGCTCTCGAGCCGCGTCGACGACACGGCGGCGCGGTCGCTCGCCGCGGAGCGCCGGGTCGCCGAGCTCGAGGAGCGGCTCCTCCGCCTCGAGCGTCGCCCCGCCGGCGCTGCGCCGGACACCGTCGCGCCGCAGCCGCGGGCCGCAGCGCTGCCGGACTACTTCGCGTTCGAGTCGCGCCTGCGTGGAGCCGTCGCCGAGGTGCGAGAGCGCCAGCGCCCGTATGTCGAGCTGCTGCGCGGCCATGCTCCCGTGCTCGACCTCGGCTCCGGGCGCGGCGAGCTCCTTGCGCTCCTGCGCGACGCCGGGATCGAGGCGCGAGGCGTCGATGCGAACACCGACATGGTCGCTTTCGCACGGGCCGAGGGCCTCGACGTCGAGCAGGCGACCGCGCACGAGGCACTCGAGGCGTGCGCGGACGGGTCGCTCGGCGCCATCGTTGCGCTTCAGCTGCTCGAGCACCTGCCGCCTCCCGACCTCGTCTCGCTCCTCGATCTCGCGCACGCGAAGCTCCGCCCCGGCGGCCTCCTGATCGCGGAGACGATCGACCCGTCGTCGATCGCCGCCCTGCGGAACTACTACGCCGACCTCACGCACGCGCAGCCGCTCGTTCCGGAGACGCTCGAGCTGCTCGTGCGCGGCGCCGGGTTCGGGAAGACCGAGACGATCCACCTGAACGACGACCTCGACTACGCGATCGTCGCCCACAGCTGAATAGAGTCGTCGACGTGCAGGGGAAGACCGTCCTCTTCGTCGGCGCCGGCCGTCACCAGCGGCGGGCGATCCTGCGCGCCAAGGAGCTCGAGCTGCGAGTGGTCGCGGTCGACCGCAATCCGGACGCGCTCGGCCTGCAGGCGGCCGACGTGGGCGAGGTGGTCGACTTTCAGGATCTGGAGGGCGTGATCGACGTCGCCCGCCGCCACGGCGTGGACGGAGTGCTGACCGTGTCGGCTGACCGCGCGGTGCCGATCGTCGCCGCCGTCGCCGAGGAGCTCGGCCTCCCCGGCATCGGCACCGAGGTCGCGCACCTGATGACCCACAAGATCGCGATGCGGCGCCGGCTCGCCGAGGCGGGCGTGCCGCAGCCGCGCTTCGCCGCCGCCCGCGACCTCGCATCGGCGCATGCAGCAGCGGAGACGGTGGGCTTCCCCGCAGTGCTGAAGCCGGCCGACTCGGGCGGCCAGCGCGGCATCTTCCGGCTCGAGTCGATCGACGAACTCGACGCGCACCTGCACGCGGCCCTCGCCGAGTCGGCAGGCGGCGAGGTCGTGCTCGAGCGCTTCCACGAGGGATTGGAGTTGAACGGGCTTGTCATCGCCCGCGGCGGCGAGGCGGAGGTGCTGACGCTCTCCGACCGCCTGCGGCCACCGGGCGTCGGCTTCGGCGTCGGCTGGATCCACATCTACCCGACGACGATCTTCGGCGACGCCCTCGCGGAAGCAGAGCGAGTCGCCGCCCATGCGACGCATGCGCTCGGGCTGCGCGACGGCATCGCTTTCCCGCAGCTCCTCGTCACCGACGAGGGCGTGCTCGTCATCGAGGTCGCCGCTCGCATCCCGGGCGGGCAGATGGCAGACCTCGCCCGGCACGCGGTCGGCGTCGAGCTCATCGACGTGGCGCTGCGCTTCGCGCTCGGCGAACCGGTGCCCGACGAGCTCGCACGGCCGCAGGTGCAACAGTCGCTCGCCATCCGCTTCCTCACCGCGTCACCCGGTCCGCTGCCGACGGGCCGCGTCGTCAGCATCGGGCCGCTCGATCCCGTGCTCGCAGCGCCCGGCGTCGTGCAGGCGGACACATACCTGGTGGAGGGCGAGACGATCCGGCCGGTGCGGCTCGACGGCGATCGCCGCGGCTACGTGATCGCGATCGCGGACACGAACGTCGAGGCGCTCCAACGCGCGGAGTCCGCAGCGCGGCTGCTCCAGGTAGAAGTGGAGCCGGAATGAGCTGCGCGTTCGATCTGACGCACTACCGCGAGCTGCTCACGAGCGGCGGCTACACCTGGGCGCACTTCGACCACGAGCCCCGACCAGGCGACCTCTTCCTCCGGCACGACATCGACCTCTCGCTCGACGCGGCGCTCGCGATGGCGCGGATCGAGCAGGAGCTCGGCGCGCGCGCGACGTACTTCCTGATGACCGAGAGTCGCTTCTACAACCTCGGCTCGCACGCTGCGCGCGACGCGATTACGGAGCTGCGCGAGCTCGGCCATGCGGTCGGCCTGCACGCCGTGTACCCGAGGGCGCAGCTCGACGAGCGCTTCGACCCGGTGATCGCATGGCACAACCCCGAACCGGAATACATGTCGGAGCCGATCGACGGCGCAGTGAATGTCATGCAGTCCCCGTGGTTCACGCCCGGGCACTACCGGTCCGACTCGAACCACCACTGGCGCGAAGGCTGCCCGCACGACGAGCTCGCATCCGGTGCGCTCGAGTGGCTCCAGCTCCTCGTCCATCCCGAGATCTGGGTGTACGAGGGGACGACCATGCGCGAGACGATGGAAGCGATGCTGGAGGCGAAGCGCGCCGAATGGGTCGAGGCGCTCATCGACGACCGGATCGATATGACATGACGACGATCCTCGTCACCGCCGCCGGCGCACCCGGCGCCGCGGCGCTGCTGCGCGGCCTGCGCGAGAACGGCGAGCGCGACGTGCGGCTCGTCGGCGTCGACATGTCCGAGCGGTCGATCGGCCGGCATCTGTGCGACGCCTTCCACCTCGTACCGCCCGGCTCCGATCCCGACTACGCCGACGCCATCCTCGAGCTGGTCGAGCGCGAGGGGGCCGACATCGTGCTGCCGCAGTCGTCGTTCGACCTGCCCGGCCTTGCGGCCGCGCGCGGGCGGTTCCCGGTACCCGTGCTCGTCTCCGCGCCCGAGACGGTACGCCGCTCGAACAACAAGGCGGAGACGTACTCGCTCCTGCAGCGCATCGGCGTCCCGACGATCGAGTTCCGCCGCGTCGCCGGCGCACGCGCGGTCGAAGCAGCGGCACGCGAGCTCGGCTATCCCGATCGCGCCGTCTGTTTCAAGCCGGTCTTCTCATCCGGCTCGCGCGGGTTCCGCATCCTCGATCCGACCGTCGATCGCGCGTATCAACTCCTCCACGAGCGGCCGGGATCGGTGTCGATGCGGCTCGAGGAAGCGCTCGACCTGCTGCCCGAGCAGGGCGGCACCGAGCTGCTCGTCATGCAGCTCGCCACCGGCGGCGAGCGCACGATCGACGGCATCGCCGACGGCGAGCGCATCGTCCTCGGGCATCCGAAAACGCGCGAGTCGACGCGCGCCGGCCTCGCGATGTACTTCGTCACGCTCGCGGACGACGGCCTCATGGAGCTCGCCGACCGCATCGTGCAGGAGCTCGAGATCGAATGGTTCTTCAACATCCAGCTCGTCGGCGATCACGTGATCGAGGTGAACCCGCGCATCTCAACGATCGTGTACCAGGAGGACTTGAACCTGCCGTGGCTCGGGGTGAAGCGCGCACTCGGGGAGATCTCCGACGAGGAGCTTGCAGCACTGCACGCCCGGGTGCGGCCCGGCCGGACCGCGCTCCGCTACTTCGACCAGCTGGAGTGGGACGCGTAGAGCGCCGTCGGTCGGGGGCGATACCGTGACAGGGGTGGAACGGCCGCTTCGGGTCACGCACTGCCCGGTCAACACGGCCGGGATCCCGTGGGCGAACGTCCAGGCGCTCCGCGCGCGCGGCGTCGACGCACGCCTCGTCGTCTTCAACCGCTACCGGCTGCACCCCGAGGCGGACATCGACCTCGAGCGCCGGGGCGGACTCATCCGGCAGCAGCGGACGCAGTGGCAGGCGTTCGCGCAGCTCGCGCCGAAGACGGACATCTTCCACTTCTATTTCGGGCTCACGCTCGTCCCGAAGTCGCTGCAGTTCCCGCTCCTGTACGCGATGCGGAAGCCGTCGGTGATGCATTTCCTCGGTTCGGACATCCGCGGACGGCCGCCCGAAGATCTCAAGTGGGCGCGGCGCGCCGGCGCGATCGTCATCGGCTCGTACGACGCCGCGCAGTGGCTCCCCGATGCGCACGTCATCCCGCCCGGCATCGACGTTGCCGCGATCGAGCCGGCGCCGCCATCCGACAGCGAGCACCCCGTCGTCCTGCATGCCCCCTCGTCGCGGTCGCGCAAGGGCACGGAGGAGGTCGTCGCCGCCGCCGAAGAGCTCGGCCTGAACCTCGAGCTCGTCGAAGGCGTCGACCACCGCGCAGCGTTCGAGCGCTACCGCGCCGCCGACCTCGTCGTCGACCAGCTGAACGCCGGCTGGTACGGCATGTTCGCGATCGAGGCGATGGCGCTCGGCAAGCCGGTGGTCGCGTTCCTGCACGAGGAGGCGATCCGCCGCACCGAGGAGGCCTTCGGGCTCGAGGTGCCGATCGTGCACGCGACGAAGGAAACGCTCACCGATGTGCTACGCGAGCTCGTCGCCTCGCCCGACGAGCTGCGCCGCATCGGAGCTGCCAGCCGGGCGTACGTCGAGCAAGTCCACGACCTCTCGGCCGTCGGACAACGTCTGCTCGACCTCTACGCTGGCCTCCGGTGAGACTCGGGCACGAGCTCAAGCGGCTCGGCCGCCATTCGGCGATCTACGGCCTCGGCGGGCTCGTGTCGCGCATCCTCGCGACCGTCCTCCTGCCGCTGTACACGCACTACCTGCCGCCGAACTCGTACGGCCAGGTGGAGACGGTCACGGCGCTCACCGCCGTGCTCGCGATCGTCCTCCAGCTCGGGATCTCGAGCGCCTTCTTCCGCTTCTACTTCGACGCCAAGGAGCCCCCGGAGAAGCTCACGGTCGTTCGCACCTCCTTCTGGTTCACGATGGCGATGTCGACGCTCGGGCTCGCGATCGGCCTCGTGTTCGCCGGCCCCGTCAGCCATCTGATCCTCCACTCCGACCACGCCACGCTCGTGCGCGCAGGCGCTGTCGGGCTCTGGGCGCAGACGAACTACCAGCAGCTGACCGCGCTCTTCCGCGTCGAGGAGCGCTCGACCGCCTACGCGATCGCAAGCGTCGCGAACGTCCTCATCACGGTCGCCGCGATGGTGCTTTTCGTCGCCGTCTTCCACTGGGGCGCAGTCGGCCTCGTTGTCGGCAACTTCACGGGGACACTCGCCGTATACGTCGTGCTCGTCGCGTATCGCAGCGAGCAGATCGGGCTCGAGTTCGACCGCAGCCTCTTCCGCAAGATGCAGCACTTCGGCATGCCGCTCGTCCCGTCGGCGCTCGCGTTGTGGGCGATCAACTTCATCGACCGCGAGTTCATCGTCTGGTACAAGAATCTCGCCGAGGTCGGCGTGTACTCGGTGGCAATCAAGATCTCGTCCATCCTCACGTTCGTCATGGTCGCGTTCAGAACGGCGTGGCCCGCATTCGCGTACTCGATCGAAGACGACCGCGATGCGCGCCGCACGTATGCCTTCGTGCTCACGTATCTGCTCGCGTTCGCGTCCTGGGTCGCGCTGGCACTCGGTGCACTCGCACCCTGGTGGGTGCACTTGCTCACGTCTCGCCACAGCTACTTCCGTGCGGAGAAGGGGATCGCGCTGCTCGCGTTTGCCGGAGCGGTGTACGCGGGTTACACCGTCCTCGCGATCGGCAGCGGGCGGGCGCGGCGGACGCAGCTCAACTGGGTCGTGACGGGCGTGGGCGCGCTCGTCAACGTCGGACTGAACTTCTGGCTCATCCCGGCGTACGGGATGGTCGGCGCCGCCATATCCACCGCCGCGGCCTACGTCGTGCTTTTCATCGGCATGACGTTGTACGCGCAGCACGTCTACCCGGTGAGCTACCAGTGGCGGCGGGTCGTCACCGCCGTCGGCGCGGGCGTCGCTCTCACGGTCATCGCGCGCGTGTTGCATCTCGCGCTCGCGCCGTCCTTCCTGCTCGTGCTCGCGTACCCGATCGTGCTCGCGCTGCTCGGCTTCTACCTGCCGGCCGAGCGGAAGCGAATCTTCGGGGTCCTCAGAGCCGCAGCTCCATGAACCGCACGCCCGGCGCCGGGTTGTCGTTGTAACGGTCGACCTCGACGAAGCCGAGCGACCGGTACAGCGAGCCCGCCTCAGCCATGAACGGCAGCGTGTCGAGGCGCATGACGGCGTATCCCCGCTCCCGTGCGTGCTCGATCGCCGTCAGTGCAAGCGCGCGCCCGGCGCCGGTGCCACGCGCCGCCGGACGGACGTAGAGCCGCTTCATCTCGCACGCGCCCCGGTCCAGCCGCCGGACCGCAACGCACCCGGCGCCGTCTGCGACGAGGATGAAGTCGTAGCCGGCCGGAAGTGCTTCAACCTCCTCGTCGAAGCCGACGAGGTACGGCTTGTGCTCCTCGAGGCTCCCCGCGTACTCGCGGAAGAGCTCGCGGACGGCTTCCAGGTCGTCCGCTACCGCAAGGCGCGGAGCGCCGCCAGATCGTTCTGCTTCGGCTCCCAGTTCCCGGCCCTCACATTCGCGCGCACCTGCTCCGGCTTCGTCGCCCCGGCGATCACCGACACGATCGCGGGCATCGCGAGCAGCCCGCCGATGGCGACGTCGAGAAGCGAGACGCGGCGCTCGTCGGCATACCGCTGTAACGCCTCCACCTGTGCCCAGCGCTCGGCGGGAATCTCGCGTCCGGCGAGGCGCCCTTCGGTCGGCGTCTGGCCCGGCGTGTGCTTGCCGGTGAGCAGTCCGCTCGCGAGCGGGAAGTACGGCAGCATCCCGATGCCGAGGCGATCGCACAGCGGCAGCAGCTCGTCCTCGGCCTCGCGCTTCACGAGGCTGAGCTCGTTCTGCGCGGCGACGAAGCGGGTGAGCCCGCGGTCGCGCGCGATCGTGTCCGCCTCCTCGACCCGTGCGGGCGAGTAATTCGACGAACCGATCCAGCGCACTTTGCCCTCGTGCACGAGCTCGTCGAGCGCGCCGAGCGTCTCCTCGATCGGCGTGGAAGGATCCGGCTCGTGCATCTGGTAGACGTCGATCACGTCGGTGCGGAGCCTGCGCAGCGATTCCTCCACCGCCCAGCGGATGTACTCACGCGAGCCGCGCGACTCGGACGGGTTCGCGTCCATCGGCTTCCCGAACTTCGTCGCAACGAGGACCGCGTCGCGCCGCCCTTCGAGCGCGCGGCCGATGAACTCCTCGCTCGTGCCCTGCGAATAGATGTCCGCCGTGTCGAAGAGCGTGATGCCCTGCTCGATCGCCTCGTCGACCACGGCCTTCGACTGCTCGTAGTCGATCCGGCCGCCGAAGTTGTTCGTGCCGAGCCCGACGACGGAGACCTCGGGCCCTTCCGCCCCGAGCGACCGCGTCCTCACGCGGGCCTCCGGGCGATGAATCCTCTGGCGCGCATGCGCATGACGATCTCCCCCCGTTGATTGACGAGCTCGTGCTCTCCGATGATCGTGCCACGCCCGGGATCGCGCTCGCTCGGCCAAGCGTCGACGACGCGGCTGCGTCCGGTGAGCACGTCGCCGGGGCGCACGGGCACGAGCCACCGCAGCTCCTCGACGCCGGGGGAGCCCATGCTCGCGCTGTCGAGCAGGACGTTGCGCACGAACATGCCCATGTACAGCGACGCGGTGTGCCAGCCGCTCGCGATCAGCCCGCCGAACGGCCCCTCGATGTCGGGGTCGGTGTGGAACGGCTGCGGGTCGAACTCCTTCGCGAAGCGGACGATCTCGTCGGCGGTGATCTCGTGCTCGCCGTGGATCGTCTCCGCCCCGACCTCGAAGTCCTCCCAGTACTTCATGCCTTCAACCCACGAGCGCCGACGCGTGTCGACGTCGCCCCTCCGACGACAGCGAACTCCCGCGGACCCACTGGCGAGAGGTTGGCGGTCATGCCCATCCATCCCCTTCCCGCGAGAACACGACAACCAATGTCTTCGTCGGCCGCGTAAGCGCAACATAGAGCTCGCGCAGACCGCGCTCACCGCCTTCCTCCGCGATGAGCGCGGGCTCGACCACGACGACGTGGTCGAACTCGAGGCCCTTCGCCTCGCGCGGCGTGAGGAGAAAGACGTCCTCCATCACATTCGACTCGACCAGCGACCGGGGACCGATGATGGCGAGCAGGCCGTCGTCGAACGCCGCGGCCTCGCGCGCGGCGGCTTGGAGCAACTCCCCCTCGGGGACGAGAACGAGCTTCGGCGGCGCGCCGCCCTGCCGGTACGCGAGCGGTGGCTCGACGTCGGGCGCGATCCGTTCGAGCAGCGGCAGCGCGAGGTCCATGATCTCGGCCGGAACGCGGTAGGCATGACGGAGCTCCTCGATCCGCACGTCGACGTCCTCGGGCAAGTACGGCTCGAGCTCCTGCCAGCGGCCGTACGTGACCGGGCCGGTCGCCTGCGCGACGTCGCCGAGCATCGTCAGCGAGCCGTCGATCGTGCGGCGCGAGACCATGAGGAGCTGCATCGGCGACAGATCCTGCGCCTCGTCCACGATCACATGGCCGTACGTGCGCGCAGGTCCTTCGATCAGCGTGCGCGCGACGTCCAGCAGCGGCAGGTCGTGGTCGCTCCAGCGCAGCTCCGAGGCGCGTCGCGGGCGGTCGCGCAAGAGCAGCCGCTGCTCGTCGCGGTCGAGCAGACCTTCGGCCGTCTCTGCGAGCGCCGAAGACGAGGTGAGCAAGCGTGCGACGACCTTCTCCGCCCGGGGCAGCGGCAGCACGCGGTCGAGGTACTTCGTGAGGAAGCCGTTCCGCCGCAGTGCACGCTCGAGATCGTCGAAGGTGCTCAGCGCCCGTGGGCCGAGCAGCTCGCCGTAGCGCTCGTAGAAGCGGCGGAGAAGCGTCATGCGGAACCGCTCTCGCGCAGGTCCGAGTGCCAGACCGGCCTCGAGCGCCGCGTCGAGGAGCTCGCGCACGTCGCGCTCCTTGACGGACACGAACACGCCGTCTGCGTACAGCACGAGCTCTTCAGGCGCCGGGCGCACGGACAGCTCGACCGCGCGCTGCACGACGTCGCTCAGCCGCGGGTCGGCCTTGAGCGCGGCCACGTCGGCCGGGTCCTCGCGCTCGACGACGATCCCGTCGAGCATCTCGGTGACGGCGCGCTGCTCGACCGCCTCCTCGCCCAGTGCAGGGAGGACGTGCGAGACGTAGTCCATGAACGTCGGGTTCGGCCCGACGACGAGCACGCGGCGGAGCTGCTCGCGGTGCGTGAAGAGGAGCCACGACGCGCGGTGGAGCCCGACCGCGGTCTTGCCCGTACCTGGACCGCCCTGGACGACGAGTGCGCCCTCCGGCTCCGCGGTGATGAGCCGGTACTGGTCGGACTGGATGGTGGCAACGATGTCCCGCATCCGTCCCTCGCGCCGCCGGTCGAGCTCCTCGAGCAGGAAGTCGCTCACGGTTGCGCCCTCGACGGCGGATCCGTCGAGCGACTCGTCGGAGATGTCGACGAGCCGCCGGCCTTCCGTACGGAAGCGGCGGCGCTGTGTCACCCGTTGCGGCTCGCTCGGCGTCGCCGTGTAGAACGGGCGCGCTGCCGGCGCCTGCCAGTTGACGACGAGCGCCTCGTGCGCGTCGTCGTGCACCCAGCGGCGGCCGACGTAGAGCGGGCGCAGCGTCGCGTCCAGCGTCAGCCGGCCGAAGCAGAGGCCGCGCTCGGCGTCCTGGAACGTCGTGTGGCGGCGCTTGAGCCACGCCTCCATGGCAATGGCGGCGAACTCGGTCGCCATCCGGTCCTGCACGCCGGCGAGGGTCTCACGCATCTTCTCGAGCTGCGCGTACGCGTTGTCGACGTAGGCCTGTTCCGCTGCAAGCTCGGGATGCGGCATAGAGTCGTCAGCCTAATGAAGCTCGGCCTCAACATCGGCTACGCCTCTCCGGGGACGAACCCGGCGTCGCTCGTGCCGCTCGTGCAGGAGGCGGAGCGGCTCGGCTACGACTCGGTGTGGGCGGCGGAGGCGTGGGGCACCGATGCCGTGACGGTGCTCGCGTGGATGGCGGCGAGCACGAGCCGCATCAAGGTCGGCTCGGCGATCATGCAGATCCCGGGACGCACGCCGGCGAACACGGCGATGACAGCCGCAACGCTCGACCTCATGTCCGGCGGCCGCTTCCTGCTCGGGCTCGGCACGTCCGGGCCGCAGGTGGTGGAAGGCTGGCACGGCGAGGCGTGGGGCAAGCCGCTCGGGAAGACGCGCGAGTACGTCGAGATCGTGCGGGCGGCATTGCGGCGCGACGTCGTCGAGCACGAGGGCGAGCACTACCGCATCCCGTACGACGGGCCTGGCGCGACCGGCCTCGGCAAGCCGTTGAAGCTCATGCTGCGGCCGCTGCGGGCGGACATCCCGATCTACCTGGCGGCGATCGGCCCGAACAACGTCGCGCTCGCGTACGAGATCGCGGACGGGTGGCTCCCGATCTTCGTCGACCCCGCGCGGTTCGCGGACGCGTTCCCGACGCCTCCGCCGGGCTTCGAGATCGCAGCGACCGCGAACGTCCTCGTCGGCGACGACGTGCAGGCCTTGCGCGACTCGCTCAAACCGCACCTCGCGCTGTACCTCGGCGGCATGGGCGCGAAGGGGAAGAACTTCTACAACGCGCTCGCCCGGCGGTACGGCTGGGAGGACGCGGCGGAGGAGATCCAGGAGCTGTACCTCGGCGGCCACCAGCGCGAGGCGATCGCCGCCGTGCCGGACGAGCTCGTCGACGCGGTCGCGCTCGTCGGGCCGAAGGAGCGCATCGCCGACCGGCTCGCCGCGTGGCGGGAAACGCCCGTGACAACGCTCATCGTCGGCTCACCGCAGCCGGAAGCGCTGCAGGTCATGGCCGAGTTGCTGCTCTAAAAAGACCCCCGAAAATGCCTAGTCCCCGTGAACCCGAAGGCCCACAGGGACTTGGCAAACGGCAATCTCTCAGAACGAGAAGTCGCTGTCAAGCACGTATCGTCGTATGCCGTGGCGGAGGTACGCGAGATCGAGGTGACGCTCTCGCGGTCGGGGCCGCGCTACGTGTCGCCCGACCTCGAGTTCGCGGTCTGGTCGGCGACCCTCGGCGAGAGCGTCGACGGGGAGCCGGTGACGCTCGCCGGCCCGCTCGGCCACGTTGCCGC
This sequence comes from Gaiellaceae bacterium, assembly GCA_035532535.1. Classification (GTDB taxonomy): domain Bacteria; phylum Actinomycetota; class Thermoleophilia; order Gaiellales; family Gaiellaceae; genus Palsa-739. The sequence goes on along the minus strand of DATKQT010000005.1, from coordinate 6,131 downwards.
CGGCGACCAGATCGTCTGCGCCGGCGCGTTCTCCGAGCACAAGCGCTACGGCCCGCAGTTCGCGGTCGAGACGTTCCGCGCCGCGCTACCCCGCTCGGCCGAGGGGGTCGAGCGCTGGCTCACCACCCGCGTGCCGGGCATCGGGCCGACGTTCGCACGCGCGATCGTCGACCACTTCGGCGCCGGCGAGGTGTTCGCCGAGCTCGACCGCGACCCCGAGCGGCTGCGCGAGGTGCGCACCAAGGCCGGTCGCGCCATCTCGCGCAAGAGCGTCGAGCGCGCGATCGTGGCCTGGCGGGAGGTGGCGACGATCCGCGAGGTCGAGACGTTCCTGTTCGCGCACGGCATCGCCGCCGGGCTGGCCGGCCGGCTCGTGCGCGAGTACGGCGGCCAGGTCGTGGACGTGCTCACGCACGACCCCTACCGGCTGATCGAGCTTCCCCGCGTCGGCTTCAAGACGGCCGACCGGATCGCACGCTCGCTCGGCATCGAGCTCGACGACCCGCAGCGCCTACGCGCAGGGTTGCGCTTCGCGCTCGAGGAGTCGGAGGCGGACGGGAACACGTTCCTGCCGCTCGACGAGCTGTGGCAGCGCGCCGGAAAGCTTCTCGAGATCGGCGAGGTGGAGGCGCTCGAGTCGGCCGTCCGCGTGCTCGTCGCCGAGGCGGAGGCCGTGGTCGAGGGCGACCGCATCTACCGGACCGAGCTGTGGGAGATGGAGCGCCGCCTCGCGGCCACGCTGGCCGAGCGCGCGCGGACGGCGGCGGTCGAGCTCTTCGACGCGCACGACCGGCCGGCGATGGAAGTCTCGGACGAGCAATGGGCAGTCGTCGAGCTCGTGCGTACGCGCCCGCTCGTCCTGCTCACCGGTCTTCCGGGCGCGGGCAAGACGCACACGCAGCGGGCGATCGTCGAGATCACACGCCGGGCGCGCGCGCGCGTCCTGCTCTGTGCGCCGACGGGCAAAGCCGCGCGGCGAATGCGCGACCTGACGGGACACGACGCGATGACGATCCACCGCGCGCTCGGCTACTCGCCGTTCGCAGGGGGTTTCCAGCGCAACGAGGACGACCCGCTCTCGAACGAGTACGAGCTCGTCATCGTGGACGAGGCTTCGATGCTCTCCCTCGAGCTCGCAGACGCACTCTTCCGCGCGGCCGGCGACTGCCACGTGCTGCTCGTCGGCGACACGGATCAGCTGCCGCCGATCGGCGCCGGCCGCGTGCTCGCCGACCTGGTCGACAGCGGCGTCGTTCCGCAGGCGCACCTGACCGCGATCTACCGCCAGGCGGCGCGGTCGCTCATCGTGCGCAGCGCGCGCCGGATCAACGCGGGCGAGCTGCCGTTCCTCTCACCCGACGCCGCGCGCGTGTCGCTCGGCGCCGATGTCGAGCTGGACGAGGACTTCTTCTTCGTCGCGAAACAGGAACAGGAGGCGATACGCGACGCCGTGCTCGACCTCGTGTGCGAGCGGATCCCATCGCACTACGGCCTCGATCCGCGCACGGAAGTAATGACGCTCGTGCCCATGCGGCGCGGCGCCGTCGGCCTCAACGCGCTGAACGAGGAGCTCGAGCGGCGGCTCAACCCGGGTGAGCCGGCGGTCGTGCTGGCGCGCGCGGGAATCCGCGTCGGCTCGCGCATCGTGCAGACGAAGAACGACTACACGCCCGACCGCGAGGTGATGAACGGCGAGGTCGCGTTCGTCGTCGCATGGGACGAGGAAGAGGCGGAGGCCGTGCTCTCGCTCGACGACGGCGAGCGCGAGATCGTCGTCCCTGCCGCTGCGCTCGAGACGTACGTGCTCGCGTGGGCGCTCACCGTCCACCGTGCGCAGGGATCGCAGTTCCCCGCCGTGGTTGCGCCGTGGTCGATGGCGTATGCGGTGATGCTGTCGCGACCGCTCCTCTACACCGCGGTCACGCGCGCCGAGCGGCTGTGCGTAATCGTCGGCGAGCGGCGCGCGCTCAGCATCGCCGTGTCACGCGCGGAGGGACGGCGACGCCACTCAGCGCTGGCGGAGCGCATCGCCGAGCACGGGTGAACGCCCGGCGAGGACGGACAGGTCGCCGGAGTCTCGGATCGAGGTCGCCGCGTCCACGAACGCGTTCATCGCGACCCACGTGAGCCCGCCGCCGACGCTGATTCGCTGCGCGCCGGCGCCGAAGATCTCGGCGACGGTGAGGCCCGGCAGGCCGAGGACGTTCACCGACTTCCCGACGGCGCCGCAGACCGCGCGAATCTCGTCCACCGTGCGCAGGCCCGGCGCATAGAGGACGTCTGCGCCGGCTTCCTCGTACGCCTGGAGCCGCGCGATCGTGTCGTCGAGGTCGGGATTGCCGCGGATGTGGTTCTCCGCGCGCGCAGTGAGCATGAACGGGAACCCGAGCGACCGCGCAGCCTCGACTGCGGCCGCAACGCGCTCGACCGCCTCCTCGCGCGGCAGGAGCGATCCCGCCCGCTCGAAATCCTCGATCGAGCCGCCGACCGCGCCGGCCTCCGCCACGCGGCGAACGGCGAGCGGCGCGTCTCCGAGACCGTCCTCGAGGTCGACCGAGACCGGGAGGCTGGTGGCCTCGGCCAGCGCGGCGACATGCTCCACGATCTCGTCGAGTGTGACGCCGCCGTCGAGCCGGCCGAGCGTGAACGCGAGGCCGGAGCTGGTCGTCGCGAGCGCGGGAAAGCCGAGCGCCTCGAGCACGCGCGCCGAGCCCGTGTCCCACGGGTTCGGAATGAGGAACGGCTCGCCCTCGTGGAGCGCCGCGAATGCGCGTCCCTTCTCGGCCTGCGTCGCCACTCGGGCGAGCGTATCTAGCAGGCGCCGGGCTGAGGCTGGCCGCCGGGGCCGTTCTCGTGCTGGGCCGTGCCGTTGGCCGCCGTGGCCTGGAGGCAGTACGAGGTCGCGTCCGCGCGAACGAGGACAACGCCCGAGCCGGGCGGCAGCGTCGCGCCGGCGTAGGTGCTGCTCTGCGCGAAGAAGGCCTGCATCGCGGTGTCCGCTCCCTGGAAGTTCGTTGCCGCCACCGCCGTGTTCGCCTGGGCGATCGCCAGGGTCACGGTCGGAGAGGTCGGCCCGTTCGACTTTGCGTCCTTCGCGTACAGGTAGCCGCCGATGCAGAGCACGACGAGGAGCGAGGGAAGGCCGAGAACGCGGAGCATGCCGCTTCTATCGGCGGAAATCGGTCAGATCTCAATAGCGGCCGAGCTCGACCAGCCGTTCGTCGCTGATCCCGAAGTGGTGGGCCACCTCGTGCCAGACGACGTGGCGCACCTGGCCGCGCAGCAGCTCTACGTCGGCTCCGTACAGGCGCTCGAGCGGGCCGCTGTAGATCGTGATCTTGTCCGGCAGCGCGCCCTGGTAGCTGCTCGTGCGCCGCGTCAGCGGCACCCCCTGGTACAGGCCCAGGAGCGGCGCACCGGCCGGTGGTTCCTCCTCGACGACGACGGTCACGTTCGACATCGCGTCGCGGAACTCGCCCGGGAGATCGTCGAGCGCGTCGCGCACCGCCTGCTCGAAGTCGAACCCGGCGGCATCGGTCACGCGGCGGTTGCCCCTGCTTCCGCCTCGACGAGCGCGACACAGCGACCGCACGTGCGGGCCGCGCCCCAGTCGGGCGTCGAGACCATGAACGCAGTCCCGACAGCACCGCAGCGCGCGCCGCTCGACGGCAGTCCGCTCGTCGTCTCTGCCAGGTGGACGACGCCGTCGTTGCCCATCACCGCCCACTCGCCCGGACCGAACGGGCCTCGAATCGAACGCACAGCCACAGGCACACACCTTTCTGAGCCGCAGGACGAAACCGCCACGCCAAGCATGCCTGATGCGGGTCGATCACCTGGGCGCGACCGCCTCCCTTCGGGTCCGCCGACAGCCATCGATCTCATACGATGTGCACCGTGACGAGTGTTGTCGTGTCCAACATCAAGGGCGGCGTCGGGAAGACGACGACGTCCGTCTACCTGGCCGCAGCCGCCGTGGAGCGGGGGCACGAGCCGGTCGTCCTCGTCGATGCCGACCGCCAAGCTTCGTCCGCCGAGTGGCTCGAGACGCGCCCGGTCGAGGGCATCACGGTGATCGAGGCGCCGTCGCAGAGGACGCTCACACGCGCGATGGGTCGAAGCGACGGCCTCGCCGTCGTCGATACGCCGCCCGGTGACGAGAGGCTCTTGCAATCCGCCGCCGGCGCAGCGGATGCGGTCGTGATCCCGACCCGAGCCGGAGGAGTCGAGTTCTCTCCGGTGCTTGCCACGCTCGAGCTCATCCCGGCGCGGACGCCCCGCGGCGTCGTCATCTGTGCCGCCCGCCTCGGCACGAACGACCTCGAGGAGGCGATCGCCTGGTGGAAGTCGCAGTCGGTCCCGATCTGGGGTGTGATCCCGGAACGAGTCGGCATTGCGTCCGGCCCTGAAGCGCGGCTCTACCGGGAAGGCCTCAACGAGTACACCGTCGTGCTTCGGCGCGCACTCCGCGGCAAGCGCTGAAAGCGTTCTCGGGCCATGGGCCACACGGCGACATGCGATATCGAGGGACCCCATCTCCATGACGCTCATCTCGAGCATGAGGACGATCACGACCACGGTCATGGGCACTCGCACGGCCTCGTAGATCGGTCGATCGTCGAATCCCGCGACGGGGTCAGGACGGTCTCGATCAGCCTGGCGGTCTTGACGACCGCCGCCGCAATCCAAACGCTCATCTTCGTCGCGACGGGAAGCGTGGCCCTCCTCGCCGACCTGATCCACAACTTCGGCGACGGCCTCACGGCGATTCCACTCGGCATCGCGTTCTACCTCCGCTCAGCGCGCGGCGAGCGCTGGGCCGGCCTCGGAGTCGTCGCGGCAATCCTGATCAGCGCGCTCGTGGCTCTGTACGAAACCATCCAGCGACTCATCCACCCGCAGCACCTGAGTCATCTCTGGGTGCTCGCGGCCGCCGGTGTCGTCGGATTCATCGGAAACGAGATCGCTGCGAGAGTCCGTCTGCGCGGGGGGAAACGCCTCGACAGTCCCGCCCTGATGGCGGATGGCAACCACGCACGCATCGACGCGTTCGTCTCGCTCGGCGTCGTCGCGAGCGCGGCAGTCGTCGCACTCGGCGCCCCGATCGCCGATCCGGTGATCGGTCTGGCGATCACCGCAGTGATCCTCAAGATCACCTGGGACTCCTGGCAGACGATCTACGGGGAGCACCGTTGATTCGTCCGGTCATGGCCCTGTAAAGCCACCGCGAGGGGATTTGTCACCCGAGCCGGCGCCAGCGTTTCGGTGACCTCAGGGCCTGGCGAGGCTGTTAGCCGAAGTGGCCCCAGTGCGCGGCAATGATGAAGCACACCGCTGACCGCCAGCGCGATGCCCGCGACGACTCTCCGGAAGGCGCCCCACCCTTGCGGGTCGAGGAACTCTGATGCGGCAAGCCAGACTCCAGCGATCAGGAGGAGAAGGAATCCGACTTCGGCGAGACGTACGCCTGCATGGTGCGTGATACCCAGGACGAGACTCACGCACGAATTCTCCCACGGCGACCTGTGGCAGTGTTCAGGAGTGTCGTCCGAGGCCCACATCGGGACAGCAGTTCGGCTGCTCCTCATCCAGACGGTCGGCGGACTTGCGGTAGGAGGAGTCATCACGGGCGTGCTGATCGCGACAACGCGTCTGGGTTCGTCGGGCGCGCTGTTCGTGGCAGCGATCGTGGTGGCAGTCGCCGGGATCGCCTGGAGCCTCGGCGGACCGAAGAGAGGCTTGCCGGCGACGCTTGGAATTGCGCGGCTGGATGACCCCGTCAGCATCTCGCAACGACCGGTCGGTACATCACAAGCAGACGCAGTGCTGGTCATCAGCTCCGTCCTGGTCGGTCTTCTCCTAGCCGCGGCAGCAGTCATCGCGGCCAGATAGCCCGGAACGCCGAGCTTCACCTAGGTGCGAGCGTGCGGGAGTGTCTCTCGACGACTGTCCCGGGGCTCACCGACCCCGGAACTCATCGTCCGGAATCGGGGGGCGGCCGAATGGCGCGTTCGTGGGAGCTCCCAACGTGTGCGTGCCGCTATCTATCGCTCTATCGAGGACTTCGCGCTCCTCGTCTGAAAGAGGGTGGGTCTCTCGATACACCGCGGGCTTCCACCAGCGTAGGAGCC
>DATKQT010000004.1:0-61527 GCA_035532535.1 Gaiellaceae bacterium | reverse complement strand
CCGGGATAGCGGTAGCGCCGCTTCACCTTCGGCAGCAACGGCTCGACCAGCTCCCACAACTCGTCCGACACCAACGGCTTCGCCATCTGCGCCCCATCCTCCCAGTCGAAGTGGACGCAGCCGATTTCGCCGACTACAAGCTGGTCCCTCGTTTTTGAAAGGCGCTCTTAGGTCAGATGCGGCGGGCGCCGTCGTAGGTTAGGCCGCCCTGTGCGAGGGGGGAGATCTTGACGACGTCGCCGGTGTGGGGTGCGTGCACGATGTCGCCGTTGCCGATGTAGATGCCGACGTGGCTGAGGCCGTCGTAGAAGACGAGGTCGCCGGGTTGGAGTTGGTCGCGCGGGACGGGTACGCCGTAGGTGTATTGGGCTGCTGCGTAGTGGGGGAGTTGGATGCCGAGTTGGGCGTAGACGTACATGACCAGGCCGGAGCAGTCGAAGCCGGTCGGCGAGGCGCCGCCCCACTGGTAGGGGACGCCGAGGTAGCGGAGCGCGATCGTTGCTGCTTGCGGGTGGCCGGCGCCGAGGACTGGAGTTGGAACAGGGATAGGGGTGCTGGTTGTCGTGGGGGTCGCCGTGTCGGTCGTGGGTGCTGGCGTTGTGGAGATGGGGTCGGTTTGCGGTGCCGTCGACTGGGTCGTCGTCGTGGCGGTGGCGGCGCGTTCGGCCGCGGTCCGAGCAGCGGCAGCGCGGCCCGCGGCCTGTTGGGCGAGACGTGTCTGTTCCCGCGCCAAGCGTGTGCGTGCCGCGACGGCAAGTGCGTGCTGCTGGGCTGCCTCGCGCCGTTGGAGCACCGCGACCTGTGATCGGATCGAGGCGAGCAGCCGGCGGCGACGGGCGAGCATCGTCCCGATTTGCCCGCGCTCGACGGAGAGTCCGGTCAGCGTTGCCCTTCGCATGCGTTCAGTCTCTCGCAGACGCATCCTCGTCTTTGTGAGCCAGGTCTGTGCACGCGCGGCATGGTTGGCGAGCTGGCGGTCGTACGCGTCGATGGTCTTGAAGGCCTCGAGCCGGTCAACGAGGTCGGAGATGCTGGTCGCGCCGACGAGGATTTGGGGGAGCGTCGGTTCTCCATTCTCGTAGATCGCCACCACCACGCGCGCGAGCCGTTGGTCGGCGATGCGGCGCTGCCGACGCGCCCGGCCGAGCGCGACCTTGTTCGCGACCAGGTCGCGCTCGCTCACCACCAACCTGATCCGCGCACCGTCCCAGGCATCGACGACGCGGCCGAAGTGCACATCGAGCGCGTTCACCTGCGCGAGCACCTTCTGCGCGTGCGCCTGCCCGGCCTGCACCACCGGCGGCGAAGCCGCAGCCGAACCGGCAAGACTCGAAGCAGCGACGACTACCGCCCCCACATTCAGCATGCCACGCATCCAAGCCGCCTTCTCAACCAGAGCCCCGAATCCTTCACCTGGCGGTGGTGCCTTCCCGGGGGCTCGAAGTCCGTTTGGTGCCGCACAGTCGTTCGCGAAGCTGTACGGCGCAAGGCGGGGTTTCGTCCGCCGAAGCTCGCCCAGGGTTGCAAGGACTGTACTTACCGTCCTCCGGCCAGGAGTAGAATGAAGGGGTCATCCTCACCGAGGCCGACGCGATGCGCGACTCAGACTTCAAGCATCTGCGGGTCCTGATCGCGAACGAGAGGCGCGACCGGCTCGAGCTGCTCGCCAACGTCGTCATCGGGCTCGGGCACGACGTCATCGCGCGCGAGATCTACGTCAAAGAGGTTGCCGGCGCGACGGTCAGGGAGCGTCCCGACGTCGCGCTCGTCGGGCTCGGGTCGAGCTCGGAGCACGCGCTGGAGCTGATCTCCGAGATCGTGCGCGAAGCCTCCTGCCCGGTGATCGCGATCCTGCACGCCGACGATCCGGCCTATGTGCACGAGGCGGCGAGGCGCGGAGTGTTCGCCTACATCATCGACGGCAGCCCGGAGGAGCTGCAGAGCGCGATCGATATCACCTTGCAGCGTTTCACCGAATACCACAACCTCCAGGGAGCCTTCGGGCGTCGTGCCGTGATCGAGCAGGCGAAGGGCATCCTCATGGCGCGCAACTCGATCAACGCCGACCGGGCGTACGAGATGCTGCGCGACCATTCCCAGCACACCGGCCGCAAGCTCAGCGACGTCGCCGCCGGCGTCGTCGAGAGCCACCTCCTCCTGCTCCCGCCGACACCGCGAGTCCCCCAGCCCGCCGCCGCCTAGACGACCCTCCCGCGAAGCGGCGCGAACGGCTCAGTCACGCCACAAAGGCGGAAGCCGACGGCTAGAACTCCTTCCCGGCTTCCCGGGGGAGGTCGGGAGCTCCTCGGGGTTGCCGGCCCCCTAGCGTTCATGAAGGCGGAGCGGTGCGCCGCCTGCACGTTGAGAAGGCCCGGCGGCGCCGGGCCTTCTCGGTGGTGCGAGGTACGGTCGAGCTACGCGGCGACGGCGACGCCGTTGCTCTGCGCAACGACCTTGCCGCTCGTGATCTTCGGTGCGTTGGGGAGCGCCGTGTCGAAGTGCTCGTCACGGATCCACTGAGCGACGAACTTCGCGGACGCGTCAGCCTGGTCGGAGGTCTCGAAGAGACCAAGTGAACTCATGACGCCGTTGTCGGCCTCGATGAGGTAGTAGCCGGCGAAGCCGGGAAGCTTGCGCAGCTCGGGGACGAGCTTCTCGTTGACCTTGCCGGTCAGCTCGGTCTTGCGGGCCGCGTCGACACCTTCATAACGACGAATGGTGGCATGCATCTGATGCTCCCTCTGTGGGTCCTACAGGGCAGCGCGCTCGAGTGGGCGCACTGCGGCGGTCAGGCCAGGGGTCACAGTCGGAGAGGAGCCTTCAGAGCCTCGGCGGCTTCAACAGCTAGAGCCAACGCGCTGGTTACACCATAGCGCGATCCTGGGGCAGCGACGGAAACGATCTGCGAACTCAGGTATCGAGACGGAGAACGGAGTAACCTTGGTGGTCTGGCCCTGCGGCCAGGATTCCGGCTGAAGCGCGAAGTCCGTCGATCGAGCCTACGGGCGCGGGAGACGACACGAGCCTAGGCAAACAGAGTTCGAGTTGCAGGGCCAGTTGATCAGCGGCCCGTGCGGTGTCCGAGTGAGCCAACCCGACACGATCGTAGGTGATCTCACCTGACGGAAGAATGCCGATCAGACCGTTGCCTAACCTAGCAACAAGCGTCTCATAACCCGGAGGTTGCAGGTGCAAATCCTGCCCCCGCTATGAAGCGTGCGAATGGCCTGCGGAGCGGCTGACCGCGGGGTCAGCTGCGGTCTAACTTTCCGTCGCAAACTGCAGAGGGGCAAGGAGTCCGAAAAGTGTTTAGGCACTGGTGCCTAAACATGGCTGGAGCGTCCGCAAATAGGAGGTTTTTCTGGAAGGGCGGAGTCGCGCCTGTACGGCCCGGTTGCCATGCAAGAAGGTCGTGGGTTCGAGTCCCATCGTCCGCTTCTCCTCAAACGGCCCGACCGACGCAGGTGATGTACGGGACGCCGGAGTCGCCCGCTGCCGGCTGGCGGCCGGGAAGTCCGCAGCGCAATCCGTCGGCGCCGGAGTCGCGTATCTCTGGTACGGGAAGCTCCGAGGAGAGGAGAAGACGAATGATTCGTTGGCTTTTGCCGGTCGCGTTGATTGCGGCCATCGGCGCAGGTGCGGGAATGGCGGCGACGAGCGCAACCCGCTCGAGCACTGCCGCTGTGAAGGCGGTCGACAGCGCGAAGTTCGGAATGGTGCTTGTCGGCTCGAACGGACACACGCTGTATCGCTACACGCCCGACAGCAAAGGTGTGAATCGCTGCACCAGCGTTCCCGCCTGCGCCAAGTACTGGCCGCGCTTGCTCGTGAAGTCGAGCGTGAAACCGACCGCCGGCACCGGTGTGAAGGCGTCCCTCCTGGGGACGATCAAGGCGACGGGCACCATGCGTCAGGTGACGTACGGCGGCTTTCCGCTGTACACCTTCAGCGGCGACGCGAAGGCCGGACAGGTGAACGGCGAAGGTTTCGAGAAGACCTGGTACGTCGTGAACACGAAGGGCGCGCTGGTGGAGCATGCTGTCTCGAGCGCCGCGCCGCCGAGCTCGGGCACGACCACCACGAGTGGCAGCACCTGGGGCTAGACCCTCGATCGTCCAGGTGGCGGCGGCGCTTCTCGTCGCCGCCACCGGCGCGATCCATCTCTATCTCTGGTTCGACTACTTCCACCGCATCCACGTCGTCGGCGATCTGTTCCTTGCGAACGCGGCCGTCGGCCTACTGCTCGCTGCCGCGTTGATTGCGAGCCGGTCGATGCTCGTGCTCGTTGTGGGTGGCGGGTTTGCGTCGAGCACGTTCGCCGCGTTCGCCGTCAGTACGCACTACGGCTTGTTCGGATACCACGAGCGCTTCTGGGGCACGTGGCAGGAGAGCGCCGGAGGCGTCGAGCTGGCGGCAGCGCTGGTGCTCGCCTACGCGGCGATCGCGCGCCGCAGCGACACATAGAGTACCGCCGCGACGGCGAGCGGCATGGCCCACCACACGGCGATACCGCCGTGTGCGAGCGCGGCAGTTCCGCCGATCGCCGCTATGACGAGCGCTGCGGCGATCCAGTCGTCACCGACGACGAAGTCCCAGCAGAAGCGACCGAACGACACGACGTATTTCACGCGCGGGCTCCTGCCGCGACGAGCTGGTCGCGCTTGCGGCGGCGCAGCACCGCAACGGACAGCGCGGAGAGCGCGATCACGAAGGCGAGCACGCCGAAGAGCGCGGCGTCCGACCCGGGCCAGTTGCCGCCGGCGCCCTCGGTCGACCAGAAGATCCCGAACGTCGTGAGCATCACGCCGACCGCGAACTTGAGCGTGTTCTCCGGCACGCGCGCAAGCGGCGCACGCACCGCGATGCCGACGCCGGCGACGAGCACGAGCGCGGCAGCGGCTCCTGCCGCAGCGAGCGGGATGCTCCCCTGCGTGCTCCCGAACGTCAGCACGATGAACGCGACCTCGAGCCCCTCCAACAGCACGCCCTTGAACGAGAGCGTGAAGCCGTACCAGTCGAGCCCGCCGCGCAGGAGCGGCGCCGCGGTCTTGGCCTCCGCGAGCTCGCGCGAGAAGATCTCGTCCTCGTCGTGCAGCGCCTTGAAGCCGCTCGCGCGCAGGATCGCCTTGCGTAGCCATTGCAGCCCGAAGGTCAGCAGGAGGCCGCCGACGACGAGACGCAGCGCGTTGATCGGGATGACTGTCAGCGCCGGTCCGAGCCCAGCGACGATGACCGCGAGCGCAAGCACGGCTGCGCCCATGCCGGTGAGCGACGAGCGCCAGCCGCGCGCGACCCCGGACGCGAGCACGATCGTGAGCGCCTCGACCATCTCGACCGCGCTGGCGAGGAACGCCGAAAGAACGAGAAAAACCCCCGCGGTCATCCGACGGAGAACGTAGCGAACCTCGCGTACCATTGGGCGGCGCATCGCCGACCGGGAGGGGAATGGCCACCCACGAGTTCGCCGACGCCGGTCAACTGCGGCGGCGCGATCACCAGCAAGCCCTCGTCGCGGAGCTCGGCCGGTCCGCGGTCACGGGCACGTCCCTCAGCCGGGTGGTCGCCGATGCCGTCTCTGCTGTCGTGGGGGGCCTTGGCGTCGACCAGGTGGCCGTGTTCGAGCCGACCCCGGACGGCGGTGCCCTCTCCGTCATGGCTGCAGACGGGTGGGCGCCCGACGGGGGTCTGATCGCGGTCGACTCCGATTCTGCAGTCGCGCGCGCGTACCGCGACCAGGACGCCACCGTCGCCGGCACGCTCGCCGTCGTTCCGCTCCGCGGGGACAGCGGCCCGGTTGGGGCGCTCGCGGCGGGCGGCTCGGAGCAGTTCACGCCCGACGACGTCATCTTCCTGCGCAGCGTCGCGAACCTCATCGCGGCCGCGATCGCGCGCGACCGCGCCGAAGAGCGCCGGCGCAGAAGCGAGGAAGCGCTCCGCTTCCTGGCCGAGGCCGGCCATCTGCTCTCCGAGAGCCTCGACTACGACGTCACGCTGTCGACGCTCGCCGACCTCGTCGTCCCGCGCCTTGCCGACTGGTGCATCGTTGACCTCGCAGAGGAGGACGGGACGATGCGCCGCGTCGCCGTCCGCGCCGCCGATTCCCGCAAGCAGCAGCTGCTCGACACGATCCATCGCGAGTATCCGCCCGTCGTCGGCTCCGGGCAGCCGGCTGTGCAGGCGCTCGCGAGCGGGGGCACGGTGCACTTCTCGGACTTCACGCCGGAATCGCTGCGTGCGACGACGCTGGATGAGCGCCATTTCGAGCTGATGAGCCAGCTCGACCCGCGCTCGGCCATCGCGGTCGCACTCGTCGCGCAAGACCGCGTGTTCGGCGCGATCACGTTCGCGTGGTCGGAATCCGGCCGCCGGTACGAGGAGTCGGACTCCATGCTTGCCGAGGAGCTCGGGCGGAGAGCTGCGGCCGCGATCGACAACGCGCGCCTCTTCCGGAGCGAGCTCGAAGCGCAGCGGCGCATTGCGTTCCTCGTCGAGGCGAGCGACGTGCTCGCGAGCTCGCTCGACTACGACGAGACGCTGACGGCGCTCGCGCGGCTCGCGGTTCCGCGGCTCGGCGACTGGTGCGTGATCTACATCCTCAAGCCGGGAGGCATCATCGAGCGCGCCGCCGTCGAGCACGCGGGCGGGCGGCAGGAATTCATCCGTTCCGTTCTCGAGGCCCATCCGATCCTCCCGGAAGCCCGGGTCGGCGTGCCCGCGGTGATCCGGACGGGGCGCTCCGAGCTGGAGGCGGAGGCGTCGCCGATCTCGACGGCTTCGGACGTCGAGGCGCCGGAGGAGCTCGCGAGCGCGCTCGGCGAGATCGCCGTGCGCTCCACCATGTGTGTTCCGCTCATCGCGCGGCGGCGCACGATCGGCGCCATCTTGTTTGTCTCCGCCGAGTCGCGTCGCGTGTTCACCGAGGCCGACCTCCGCCTGGCCGAGGAGCTTGCCGCCCGCGCCGCTGTCGCCGTCGACAACTCGCGCCTCTTCAACGAGGCCGAGCAGCGCGCGGAGGCTGCGGAGGCGCTCGATTCGATCGCGGACGGCGTCTTCCTCGTCGACGCCGGCGGCACCGTTCGGCTCTGGAACGCGGCTGCAGAGACGATCACCGGCATCGCCGCTGTCGACATCCGCGGGCGCCCTGCATCCACCGTCTTCGACGGCTGGGAGGAGATCGCCGCGCTGGCGGCTGCGACCCCGCACACGGTCCCGGCCACGATCCAAGGCCGCGAGCTGTGGCTCTCGATCTCGGGTGTGCCGTCGTCGGACGGGACGGCGTACGCCTTCCGCGACGTCACGGCCGACCGGCAGCTCGACCGGCTGAAGTCCGACTTCGTGGCCACGGTCTCGCACGAGCTGCGCACGCCGCTCGCCGCCGTGTACGGCGCGGCAGTGACGCTGGCCGAACGCGACTTCACCGGACGCGAGGACGTGCGGCGCCTACTCGTCACGCAGATCGCGGAACAGGCGGCACGCCTGTCGGCGATCGTGGACGACATCCTGTTCGTCGGCAGGCTGGAGTCGGGCGGCCTGCGGCTCGAGCCAGCGGCCGTGGATGCCGTTGCCGTCGCGCGCGCGGCCGTCGAAGCTGCGCAATTGCGCGCAGGCGACAGCGCCGATGTGGAGTTGCGCGCGACGAGCGCAAGCACGACGATCGAGACGGACGCAGGCCGCCTGCGTCAGGTGCTGGACAATCTGCTCGACAACGCGATCAAGTACTCGCCGAACGACATCGCGATCGAGCTCCGCGTCGATTCGGATGACCGCTGGATGCGCTTCGCCGTCGCGGACCGCGGCGTCGGCATTCCCGCCGGCGAGCTGACGCGGATCTTCGAGAAGTTCTACCGCCTCGACCCGCACCAGACGCGCGGCGTCAACGGCACCGGCCTTGGCCTCTACGTGTGCCGCGAGCTCGTCGAGCGAATGGACGGGCGGATCAGCGTCTCGTCCGTCCCCGGCCGCGGCTCGACCTTCCTCGTCGAGTTGCCGCGGCGCTGACTACTCGACGCCCATTCCGTCGATCTTCTCGGGCGTGATCTTCACGATCACGCGCCGCTCGCCCGGCTGGAGGTACGGGTACTCGTCCTGGCCGATGTACTTCTTCGCGAGCTTGTTGATGTGGTCGAGTGCGCCTTCCTCGGTGATCTCGGCGGTCCCGGTGACCGACACGTAGCCGGACTGCTGATCCTCGGCTGGGAGGACGACGACCGAGGCGCGCGGATCACGCCGTAGGTGCCGTTCCTTGGCGCGGCCGATCGCGGTGTTGAACAGAACGCTCTCGCCGTCGGTGTCGATCCAGACGGGCGTCGAGTGCGGCGAGCCGTCCTTTCGCAACGTCGTCACGGTGCCCCAGTTGCGCCCGCGGAAGAGCTCGGCCTGCTTCTCGCTCAACTTCGCCATGCTTCCTCCTTATCCGGTCTTCTTGATGTGGAAGAACGCGTTGTAGATGTCACGTGCGGCCGGCGCGGCCGCTGCGGCGCCATAGCCGCCGTCCTCGATCATGACGACGACGACGACCTCAGGATGCCCTGCCGGGGCCCACGATGCGTACCACGAGTGGTCCGGACAGCCGGACGAGCACGTCTGCGCGGTGCCGGTCTTGCCTGCGACCGGCACCGGATAATTTCCGAACACAGCCGCCGAGGTTCCGGCCGGGTTGTGCGCGGCGAGGTAGAGGCCCTGCCGGATGGCGTCGATGTCGACGAGCTTCAGCTTGCGTTGTGGCTTGAAGTGCAGCGTCTTCGTCACGCCATTCTTGACGACCGCGCTCGCCACGTGCGGCGTCACGACCGTCCCGCCGTTCGCGAGCGTCGAGTAGGCGACCGCGAGCTGCAGCGGGCTCACCTGCAGCGCGCCCTGCCCGATGGCGAGGTTGATCGTCTGCCCCTCCGTCCAGGGGAAATGGTTCGCCTTCAGGAACCAGCTCGGCGTCGGGATCAGGCCCGGTGAGGCCCCGACGAGGTCGATCGGGGGCGCAGAGCCGAGGCCGAACTTGCGGGACCACTCCTGGATGAGCGTCCCCTGCTTGCTCGGGTCGGCGGTGTAGATCCGGTCTCCGAGCCGGTAGAACCAGGTGTCGCACGACTGCTCGAGTGCTGTCGGCAACGTCATCTCCTCGAAGATGCCGGCCTCGACGTTGTGGAAGATCGTTCCCCCGAGATCGAACGAGCCGGAGCAGAGCATCGGCGTCGACGGCGTGATCAGACCGGCCGACAGCGCCGCTTCGGCGATGATCGGCTTGAACGTCGACCCTGACGGATACACGCCCGCAATTGCTTTGTCGACCAGCAGGTTTTGCGGATCCGTGTACAGCTTCGCGAGATAATTGGGATTGGTCGCCGCTTCGACCTGGTTGTACGTCGGCACGCTTACGAGGGCGTAGATGCCGCCGGTCCACGGGTTCATCACGACGGCGGAGCCGCCGGGCGACGGACTCCCGAGTTGGTGCGCAAGTTGGACGCCGTGCTCGACGGCCGCCGTGGCGGCGCGTTGCAGCCGCGCGTCGATCGTGAGCTTCAGCGTCGGGAGCGCCTTACCCTTCGGCACCGCGAGCGGCCCCGCGATGCGTCCGAGGGAGTCGACGCGCACGTGAGCGGAGACGAAGCCTGCGTTCAGCACCGAGTCGTACGTCGCCTCTACGCCGGACTGGCCGACGAGCTCGCCCGATGTTGCGTTTCGGTAGCGGTTCGTCCCGAGCTCGGGCTGGCTGATCTCGCCGAGGAGGCCCAGGAACTCGCTGCCGAAATTCCCCTGCGGATAGTTCCGGCCCGGGATCGCCGTCACCTTCACGCCCGGATAGTCCGCGGGTCGCTCGTCGAGGAAGAACTGTAGGCCGCTCGTCGGGTGCGCGAGTACGACGGCCGGAGCGAACGGCGAGCGCACGACAGCGCGCTGCATGCGGATGACGAGTGTCTTCACCGGCACGTGCGCGAGCTTCGAGAAGCGCCTCAGAACGCTTACCCCAGCCGCAGACGGATGCCAGCCGTGCGTATCGAACGCACCGAGCGTGCCCGGGTCCGCGACAACGACCACGTGCCCCGTCGTGTTTGCCAGGAGCCGGTTGTGATCGTCGACGATCGCGCCGCGCGGGCCGATCATGTTCACGGTGCGGAACGCCTGATGCGTCGCGAGCGTCTTGTACGAAGGCCCGTGCAGGATCTGGATCGACCATGCGCGCAGCACGAGCAGGGAGATGGCGATCCCGACCACGACGGCCAGACCGCCCACGCGGACGTAGAACCCCGGGCTGCGGAAGTACGGCGCGTCGGCACGGGAATAGGGCTGGACGCGACGACCGGCCGGCAGGCTGCGTGGGAGCGTTATCCGGCGGCGAGGATCAGAAGACGAAATTCTCAAAGCTGCGGCACCCGCAGTGTAGGCGCTCTATTCCTCTGCGAGCTCGTCCGCCAGGAGCGCCAGCGCAAGGCTTCTCCAGGCGAGATCCGGCTCGGCGAGGAGGAGGTCGAGGGCCTCCGTCACGATCCTGAGGCCGTCCGCCTCCTCGGCGAGTCCCGCCAGCGCTTCGGCCAGCGCGAGGCGGCGGTCAGGCGTGTCCAGCTCGGTCGCGAGCCGCTCGGCGGCGACCGAGTCGTGGTCGAGCTCGCGGTGTGGGTCGCCGCCGGCGGCGAGCACGAACATCGCTCGGCGGCGGGCGGCGTTCAGGTCGCTCTCGTCGATACCGAGGTCGCCGGCGACGAGCCAGACGAGCACGACGAGGAGCTCGGCCGACCGTGCCTCCAGGCCCGAGCCGTCGAGCTCCGTCAGCCGGGATCGCGGCACTCGCCCGTCTCGCCTTCGCAGCATCCAGCCTTGTACCGACACGTCGGGCACTGCCACGTCGATTGGCGCCACTCCATCTCGGCGTTGCAGCGCGGGCAGAGCTCAGTCGACGTAGTACTCGTCTGCGATTGCAAGGGCATCGTCGAGTATGGCAATGCCCTCGGCCAGCTCCTCGTGCGTGATCGTCAGCGGCGGGCAGACCATGACCACGTTCCAGTGCGTCATGAGATAGAGGCCGCGCTCGAGCGCCGCCTTCGCGAGGCGGGCGACCGGCGCAGCGGCCTCGCCGGTGCCGTTGAAGGGAACCAGCGGCTCGCGCGTCGCGCGCGACTTCACGAGCTCGAGGCCCCAGAAGCAGCCGATGCCGCGCACCTCGCCGATGGACGGATGCTTCGCCGCGAGCCCTTCGAGCGCTTCGCGGAACACCGGGCCGAGCTCGGCGGCGTGCGCGACGATGCCCTCCTCGCGGAACGCCTCGATAGAGGCGACGCCGACGGCGCACGCGAGCGGATGCCCGCTGTACGTGAGGCCGCCGGCGAAGAACTTGTCCTGGATCCACGCAGCGATCGGCTCGCGCACCGACATCGCGCCGAGTGGCACGTAACCCGAATTGATCCCCTTCGCCATCGTGAGGATGTCGGGAACGACGTCCCAGTTGTCGACCGCGAACCACTTGCCGGTGCGGCCGAAGCCGGCCATCACCTCGTCGGCGATGAGCAGGATCCCGTGCCGGTCGCAGACCTCGCGGATCGACTGGAGGTAGCCGTCGGGCGGGACGATGATCCCGTTCGTCCCCGTGACGGTCTCGAGGATGACCGCGGCGACCGTGTGCGCGCCCTCGTACTGGAGGATCTCCTCGAGGTGCGGCGCGCCCGTGCACACCGGGCACGGATCTGGATGGCCGGCCGGGCAGCGGTACGTATACGGGTCGAACATGCGGACGACGCCGGAAATGCCCGGCTCCGACGGCCAGCGGCGCGGGTCTCCTGTGAGCGTGAGCGAGCCCGCGGTCGCGCCGTGGTAGCTGCGGTAGCGCGCGATGATCTTGTGCCGCCCCGTGTACCAACGCGCGAGACGGATGGCATTCTCGTTCGCCTCCGCGCCCCCGTTCGTGAAGAACGTCATCGACAGGTCGCCCGGCGTGACCTCGGAGACGAGGCGCGCCAACGTCGACCGCGGCTCGGTCGCCATGGGCGGGCCGATCGTGCAGAGCTTGTCCGCCTGCTCCTTGATGGCGGCGACGAGCTTCGGATGCTGGTGGCCGATCGAGACGTTGACGAGCTGCGACGCGAAGTCGAGGTACCGCTTGCCGTCGTAATCCCAGAAGTAGCGGCCCTCTGCGCCCGCGACGGGCAGCGGATTGATCGCGTTCTGCACCGACCAGGAGTGGAGGACGTAGCGCTTCGCGTCCTCCTGGACCTGGAGGCCGAGCTCGTGGTTGGTCTCAGTGGTCGCCATGCGCGGAGCGTATCGTGTGGCCCGTGGGTCGGTTACTCGCGCTCATCCTGACGAGCATCAGCATTCCGCTCCCGTCGCACGCCGCCCTCGTGGCCAGTCAGGCGCAATATCAGCAGTTCGCCGAGCAGGGACTGGCCCAGATGCAGAAGGACTGGTGGAACCCGAAGAAGGGATGGTTCGACAACCGGTTCCCCGACGATGGCCAGCTTCCGAGCGAGTGGTCGTCCTATCCGATGATGGAGCTCGTCGCCGCAGTGGCGATCGCCGATCCGACACCGGGCAACGTGGCGCTCGTCAACTCGATCTTCAAGGCGGGGGAGAACTTCTGGGATCCCACGATCAACGGTACGGGCGGCATCGCGTGGCAGTGGGGGCTCAAGTACAGCGGGAACGCGTACTTCGACGACGCGGGCTGGTGGGGCGTCTCGTACCTCGACGCATATCGCGCGACCGGCAACACCCGCTGGCTGTGGGATGCCGGGCGCGTCCTCGCGTACATCGATCGCTACGGCTGGGACTCCGCGAACGGCGGCATGTGGTGGGACACCGGTCACGCGTACAAGACGTCGGAGCCGCTCGCCGCCGCGACGCTGATCGCTGCAACGCTGTATCGCATCCAGCACAAGAAGTACTACCTCAACCTCGCGACGAAGTACCTCGCCTGGGCGGATGCGAAGACGGAGAACCCGAACGCGGGCAACCTGTACGGGCGGAACGCGACCGACGGGACGGTCATGGACTACGTCGAGGGGATGATGATCGACGCGCACCTCCAGCTCTGCCTTGCGACGAAGCAGCAGTCGTACTGTCAGCAGGCCGAGGCGATCGCGCAGGCGTCGCTGAACGAGTTCCCGACGCTGCATCCGTGGACGCCCGAGCCGGACACGATCTACCTCAAGGGGATGCTCGACCTGTACGCGGTGGACGGGAATCCGACGTGGTATGCGCTCGCCTACGCGAACGCGGAGGCCGCGAGGGAGAACGCACGCGACGACACGGGCTGGTGGTCGAAGGACTGGTGGGGCGACTGGGCCGATCCGGGCGTCCTCTTCACCCCGGCTGCGACGCTCGAGCTCTTCGCGTGGATGGCCGCCGCGCAGCCGCCGGCGAGCTAACCTCCTCTCATGACCGAGACGATCGAGGCACCTGCCGCCCTGAGGCAGATCAACCACTGGATCGGCGGCCACTCAGTCGCCGGCACGTCGGGCCGTAAGGGCCCCGTGTTCAATCCCGCGACGGGCCG
The DNA here is from genome assembly GCA_035532535.1 of Gaiellaceae bacterium. Lineage (GTDB taxonomy): Bacteria > Actinomycetota > Thermoleophilia > Gaiellales > Gaiellaceae > Palsa-739. The sequence goes on along the minus strand of DATKQT010000004.1, from coordinate 48,047 downwards.
CCAGAGCGGCGAGGTCGGCTTCGCGACGGTGGAGGAGGTCGACGCTGCGGTGCAGGCTGCGACGGCGGCCTTCGTCGCGTGGCGCGAGGTCTCGCTGGCGAAGCGCGCCGAGCTCTTCTTCCGCATCCGCGAGCTCGTGCACGAGCGCCGCGACGAGATGGCGCGGATCCTCACGTCGGAGCACGGCAAGGTGCTGTCGGACGCGACCGGCGAGGTGACGCGCGGCCTCGAGGTGATCGAGTTCTGCTGCGGCCTTCCGACGCTCTTGAAGTCCGAGTTCTCGGAGCAGGCGTCGACCGGCATCGACGTGTACTCGATCCGGCAGCCGCTCGGCGTCGTCGCGGGCATCACGCCGTTCAATTTCCCGGCAATGGTTCCTATGTGGATGTGGGCGCCCGCGATCGCGTGCGGCAACACCTTCGTGCTGAAGCCGTCGGAGAAGGATCCGTCCGCGTCCATCTGGATGGCGGAGCTCTTGAAGGAGGCCGGCCTGCCGGACGGCGTCTTCAACGTCGCGAACGGCGACAAGGTCGCTGTCGACGCGGTGCTCGAGCATCCGGATATCGCTGCCGTGTCGTTCGTCGGGTCGACGCCGATCGCGCGCTACGTGTACGAGAAGGCGACCGCGAACGGCAAGCGCTGTCAGGCGCTCGGCGGCGCGAAGAACCACATGATCGTGCTGCCGGACGCGGACATCGACATGGCTGCGGACGCAGCGGTGTCGGCCGCGTACGGGTCGGCGGGCGAGCGCTGCATGGCGGTGTCGATGCTCGTCGCCGTCGGCGCGGTGGCGGATCCGCTGATCGAGGCGATCAAGGAGCGGATCCCGAAGGTGAAGGTCGGTGACGGCCTCGATCCATCCTCGGAGATGGGGCCGCTCATCACGCGCGAGCATCGCGAGAAGGTCGCGTCGTATCTCGACGAAGGAAAGGTGCTCGTCGACGGGCGCGAGAACTGTCCGGACGAGGGGTTCTTCCTCGCACCGTCGCTGATCGACGACGTCAAGCCGGGGATGCGCGCGTACGAGGACGAGATCTTCGGCCCCGTGCTCGGCGTCACGCGCGTGGACACGTACGACGAGGCGGTGCGCCTCGTGAACGAGAGCCCGTACGGGAACGGGACGGCGATCTTCACGCGAGACGGCGGCGTCGCGCGGCAGTTCCAGTTCGACGCGCAGGCCGGCATGGTCGGCATCAACGTCCCGATTCCGGTCCCCGTCGCGTATTACTCGTTCGGCGGCTGGAAGGGCTCGCTCTTCGGCGACCGGCACATCTACGGGCCGGAGGGGATCGACTTCTACACGCGGGGCAAGGTGGTCACGTCACGGTGGCCCGATCCCGCGACGTCGAAGGTCGATCTCGGCTTCCCGCAGACGCGCTGATCTCCTGACACTCCAGGCGGGGTACTTAGTACCGGCCTTCGGGTCGCCGCAGGCACTTGCGACGGCCTGTACTAGGTACCCGTACGTCGGTGTGACGAGAGTGTCACGGCACGCGGAACGCGATCAGCAGCGCTGCGCGGCGTTTGAACGGGTCGACAGCCGCCACCCGTAGGTGCGCGGTCACGCCGGCCTTCAGGTGCCGGATGCGCACGACGATCGGGACGCTGCCGGGACGAAGAAGCAGCGACTCCTTCGTCACGCCGCCGGCGAGGCCGACGAAGAGATGCGCCTGCGACGCGACCGTCACACGCGTGCGGACGATGAGCGAGCCGTCGCTCAGCCGCTTCACCGTCAGCGGCCCGTTGCGGTAGACGGTCGGCAGCTCTTCGGCGACGAGGCTCGGGTCGCCCCAATGCCCCGCAGCGAACGCAGCGATACGCATCGGCTGCGAGAGAATGACGTGCAGCGTCGTCCCGTCGTTGTACGTCCCGGCAATGCTTCCAGCTGGGAGCGCCGGCGAGGCGAGCACGGCGAGCGCGTGCCAGACCGTGTTGTCGACGGTATACGCGAGCACGGAGCCGTCCGGCAGCGGGTTCGCGTAGGTCAGGTCGATCGGCCAGGGGAGGAGGGTGCTGATGTCGCTGACCCCGACGACGACGCCTGTGCCCTTGAGCGCCGGCGACCGCTCGCCCGGAAGCAGCGTGACCGTGGAGCCGTCCGGCACGGCCCCCGGCTGCCACGTCACCTGCGCGCGGCCGTCCGTTGTCACGACCGCGCCGGCCTCGCCGGACGCGGCCGCGAGCGCGCCGGGAACCGGGGTCGGTACCGGCGCCGCTGCGACGAGCCCCGTGGCCGGCGTCGTTGCCGTCTGCGAGCCGCCCGCGCTCGTCGCCGTGACGACGAGTGACAGCGTCGCGCCGATGTCGCCGGGCGAGAGCACATACGTCGAATCCGTCGCGCCCGTGATCGCGTCGCATGTGATGCCGGCGGGATCGCAGCGCCGCCACTGATAGGTGAACGACGTCGGCGACCCAGTCCAGGTTCCGACCGAGGAGACGAGCTGCTGTCCTGCGATTGTGTCACCGGCGATGCTCGGCTGCGTCGTCGCGACCGGCCGCGTCACCACGCCGCTGCCGCTCGAGCCGACCGCGACCGTTGGTGCGGACGCCGCCGCGGCCCCGCCGGAGGAGCTCTGCGAGGTCACCGTGACGATGAGCGCGTGGCCCGAGTCCGCGGTCGTGGGCTTGTAGGTGTCCGACGTTGCGCCTGAGATCGGTGTGCAGTTGCTGCCCGCCGCGTCGCACTGCTGCCACTGGTACGTGAACGCGATCGGCTTGCCGCCGCTCCACGTCCCCGGGACGGCGACGAGCAGCATGCCCACCTTCACCGTGCCGACGACCGTCGGCGGCACGCTCGCCACCGGCGCGCCGGTCGGGTACGCCGGGATCGCGATCGGCCCTGGGTCGAGGCCCGCATAGCGGTCGCCGTCGACGCAGTTGAGGAAGCCGGGCACGCTCGCGCAATCCGTCCACTGCCAGAACGTCCAGCCGAGCCCGCCCCAGTTTTCGGCCGGCACGCTCGGCGCGCCGTTCTTCGTCCAGTGCGCGACCCAGAGCCGATAGCCGCCGAGCGCGAACGCGGACGTGTTCCCAAGCCTGTCCTTCCAGAAGTTCGGGGATGCATAGACGAAGCCGCTCACTCCTGTGCGTGCCTTCACCTCGTCGAGCCACGCCTGTGCCCATTGCACCAGCGACTTTGCCGAGAGTCCGCCCGTTGCTTCGAGGTCGAGCACCGGCGGCAGCTCGCCGGCCTGCGGCTGCGCGACGTCGACGAAGTGGTCGGCCTGCGCGATCGCGCTCGCGTTGATCGTCGCGGGGCCGGTGCCGCTTGGGCGCCCGAAGTGATACGCACCGAAGCGCATGCCCATGCCTTCCGCGCCTGCACGGTTCACCGGATAGGTCGCGTCGACGAGTGTCGTGCCCTCGGTCGCCTTCGCGAACGTGAAGCGGTACGACTTCGCCGCGACCTGCGTCCAGTTGATCAACCCTTGGTAGTGCGACACGTCGACGCCGTTCGCGTACGTGGCCGCGCCCGCCGGCCCAGCGAGGGCGCCGACGATCGCGAGCGCTACCAGGATCCGGACCCCCAAAACTGGTCCGAGGCTAGCGAACCGCATGTTCAGCGAACGTAAAGCGACCACTTCGACCGCTTTCGCGGCCGGATGACAGCCTCCTACGCGACTGCTGCAGGTCGCTTCAGCTCAGTGCCGAAGCGGGCGCGGGCGACGAACTGGCCGACACCCGGAGAGGCGACGAGCTCGTCGTTCTCGACGAGCACGTTTCCGCGCAGCAGCACGACCTCGGGCGATCCCGTCACCTGCGTTCCCTCGTACAGGTTGTAGTCCACCTTCGAGTGCTGCGTCTTCGCCGTGATCGTCACTTTCTTTTCGGGATCGAAGACGACGATGTCTGCGTCGGAGCCGACGGCGATCGTGCCCTTGCGCGGATAGAGGCCGAACAGCTTCGCCGGGTTCGTCGCGAGCAGCTCGACCATCCGGTTGAGCGAGATGCGCCCGGTGCGCACGCCGAACTCGTGGATCATCTGCAGCCGGTTCTCGATGCCGGGGCCGCCGTTCGGGATCTTCGAGAAGTCGTCCGTGCCGAGCGTCTTCTGCGTGTCGAAGCGGAACGCGCAGTGGTCGGTGGAGATGGCCGACAGCGCATCGGTCCGCACGGCGTTCCAGAGGACGTCCCAGTTCGACTTGTCGCGCACGGGCGGCGAGAAGACGAATTTCGCGCCTTCGAAGTTCGGCTTCGCGATGTCCTCGAGCGAGGTGAAGAAGTACTGCGTGCACGTCTCGCCCCAGACGTCCCAGCCCTTCTCGCGCGCGGCTGCGATCGGATCGACCGCTTCCTTGCACGTCACGTGCACGACGTACAGCGGCGCGCCGGCGAGATGCGCCAGCTGGATCGCGCGGTTCGTCGCCTCGCCCTCCGCCTCCGGCGGCCGCGTGAGCGCGTGGTAGAGCGGCTCCGTGTGCCCCGCGGCGAGCGCCTCCTGGACGAGGATGTCGATGACGTCGCCGTTCTCGGCGTGCACCATCACGAGCGCGCCGGTCTTCGCCGCCACCTCCATCGTGCGGTAGAGCGTCTCGTCGTCGACCATGAGCGCGCCCTTGTACGCCATGAAGAGCTTGTACGAGGTGATGCCCTGGTCCGGCAGCGTCGCGAGCTCCTCGAGCGTGCCGCCTTCCGCGAGATCGGTGACCGCCATGTGGTAGCCCATGTCGATCATCTGCTTGCCGTTCGCCTTCGCGCGCCAATCCTCGAGCGCCTGCGCGAACGTCTGCCCCTTCCCCTGGATGATGAAGTCGACGTGGCATGTCGTGCCGCCGAACGCGGCCGACGTCTGCCCGGACTCGACGTCGTCGATCGTCGTCGTCCCGCCGAACGGCATGTCGAGGTGCGTGTGCGGGTCGATGCAGCCGGGAAGCACGTACTTCCCGGCTGCATCGATCACCTTGTCCGCCTGGATGTCGAGGCTCTCGCCGATCAGCGAGATTCGTTCGTCGTCGACGAGGACGTCCGCGACGTAGTCGTCCGCCGCGGTGACGATCCGACCTCCTCTGATCAAAACCGACATCCCGTCCTCCTTACTTCCCGCCCGCCGTCAGCTTGACGACCAGCGGCTTGTAGCCCTTGCCGTACACGTCGAGGCCCTGCTTCTTCAGCCCCGCGACCGCCGCCGCGGCCAGATCCGTCCGGTACGCGCCGGCCGTCGGCGCCTTCTTGATCCCGCCGAACTGCAGGAGGAGCTTCGCAGTCTGCGCGTACGACGCCTTGTCCATCATGCCGATGCCGTCCTTGCTCGGCCAGATCAGCTGATTGATCTGGTTCATCATCCACATCTGATGGCCGCGCGGCAGCGTCGGCCCTGCCTTGAGCGTGAAGCTCACGCACTGCGCCGCGTGGTCGCGGCAGTAGATCCAGCCGGCGAGCGTTGCGCCGATCACCTTCTCGGCGATCTGCTGGTGCGCCTTGCTCGCCAGATAGGACTCGGTCGAGAAGAGGTTGTCTTCGAGCATGCCCGTGCCGACGTTCTGCATCTTCAGCACGTTGAGGTCGGAGAGCTGGAAGAGCTTGCCGGTCTTCGGGTTCTTCGTCTCGAGGACCTGCGCCAGCTCGTTGTAGGTCATCGCCGAGGCGGCGTCGACCTGGTGGTTGATGAACAGCCCCATGTCGAACGGCTGCTGGACGATCGTGACGCCCTTGTTGTGCGCCGGGTCCATACCGTTCTTCGTCAGGGCTGCGAAGAGCTCGTACTGATCACCGCCGAGCCAGTTCGCGACCTTCTTGTTCTTCATCTTCGCGATCGAGTTGATGCCGGAGGACTTCCAGGTGAGCTCCGTCATCCCCGAACGACTGAAGACCTGCGCGATGTCGACGAGGTTGGTGCCCGTGTCGCGCGCGGCGAGCAGTGCGGTCAGCCAGTTGACACCGAACTGCGCGCGGCCCGACGCGACGACCTGTCCCGGCACGATCTGCGGCCCGCCGTTCAGGAGCTTCACGTTGAGGCCTGCCGCCTTGTAGTAGCCGAGGTCGAGCGCCGCGTAGTAGCCGGCGAACTGCGCCTGCGGCACCCACTGCAGCTGGATGGAGATGTTCGTAAGCGACGGCTTGGCCGACGCCGTGCTCGCCATTGCCGCAACGACGGCTGCGACAAGCACCCCAGCGACCCACTTCCTCATGAGCCCTCCCTTTTCCGTCCGTGCATTGAACTCAGAGTTCTACTCCTAAGCGTCCCTCGTGTCAGGTGCCCATCGCACGACCACCCGTTCCGCTGCGACGACGGCGCCGTACAGCGCGATCCCGAGCAGCGACGCGACGAGGATTCCGGCCCAGGCCAGCGGGAACTGGAAGACGTCGGCGGCGTTGTTGATCGTCACGCCGAGCGCGTCCAGCGAGCCGCCGAAGTACTCGCCCACGATCGCACCGATCATCGCGAGCACGCTCGCCACCTTGAGCGCGGTGAAGAGGAACGGCAGCGCCGTAGGGACGCGCACCCGCCGCCAGATCTCCAGCTCACTCGCAGCGTAGGAGCGCATCAGCTCGATCTGGCGGGGCTTCGCGCTGTTCAGGCCGCGCAGGGTGTTCACCATGACCGGGAGGAAGCAGAGGACGCCGGCGACCGCCATCTTCGAGCGCGGCGAGATCGGGTTGAACCAGGCGCCGAAGATCGGGGCGAACGCGATGATCGGGACGGCGTTCGCGGCGATGAAGATCGGCATCAGCGCCGTGCCGACGGTCTTGAAGCGGCCGACGAGTGTGGCGGCGAGGATCCCGAGACCGGATCCGATCGCGAAACCGCCGAGAGCCTCCTTGAACGTGTACCAACCGGCCGGCCAGAGCGTATGCCGATCCGACCAGAACACGCTGACGATCGTGCTCGGCTTCGGGAGCAGGAACTGCTGCACGTGGAGCGCACGCACGAGGCCCTCCCACAACCCGACGACGAGGACGAACACGGCGAGCGCCGGCAGCCATTCAACGATCCGCTTCAAGCAGCTCCTCCTCTTCCGGCAGGAGATGCTCGCCGCGGCTGCGCAGGAGCTCTCGCACCTTCGTCACGAGCTCGAAGAAACGCGGCGTGTAGCGCGTCTCCGCCGTCCGCGGTGTCGGCAAGTCGATGTCGACGACGCCGGCGATCCGGCCCGGGCGCGGGCTCATCACGACCACGCGTGTCGAGAGGAAGACGGCCTCCGAGATCGAGTGGGTGACGAAGACGACGGTCGAGCCGAGCTTCTCCCAGATGGAGAGGAGCTCGAGGTTGAGCCGCTCGCGCGTCATCTCGTCCAGTGCGCCGAACGGCTCGTCCATGAGCAGGAGCGCGGGCTCGAAAGAGAGCGCACGGGCGATGGAGACGCGCTGCTGCATCCCGCCCGAGAGCTGCCACGGGTGATGGTCGGCGAACGAGCGCAGTTCGACGAGATCGAGCATCTCGTCGACGCGGGTCTTGCGGCGCTCGCGATCCCAGCCGAGCATCTCGAGCGGCAGCGCGATGTTCTTCGCGACCGTCCGCCAGTCGAAGAGGACGGAATCCTGGAAGACGATGCCGTAGTCGCCGTCCTTGCGCGCTCGGGGCGCCGGCTTGCCGTTCACCGTCACGCTGCCACGCGTCGGTGGAGTGAGGTCGCCGATGACGCGGAGGAGTGTCGACTTGCCGCAGCCGGACGGGCCGATGAGCGAGACGAACTCCCCCGGTTGGAGCTCGAGCTCGATGTTCTCGAGTGCGGTGACATTGCCGTGCGCGAACGTCTTCGTCACGCCCTTGATCTCAACCACACTCATGCGACGTTCTCCGGGGCGCGGCGCACGATCGCCTTTTCGGCCACAACGACCAGGACGAAGAACGCGATTCCGAGGAACGCGGCGATCACGTCCGTCGCCCACAGCTCCTGCGGCTCGATCGAGTAGTACTCGTTGAAGTTGAAGATTGCGCCGCCGAGGCCGTTCTGGAGGCCGGTCGGCAGCTCGCCGATGATTGCTCCGACGACGCTGGCCGTCGCCGAGAGGCGGAGCGCCGAGAAGAGGTACGGAAGTGACGACGGGACGCGCACCTTCCAGAGCACGCTCCAGCGGGTTGCCGCGTACGTCCGCATCAGCTCCAACGCGCGAGGGTCGGCGGCCTGAAGCCCGCGCAGCGTGTTGATCGTCACCGGGAAGAAGGTGAGGTAGGTCGCGATCACGGCGACGGCGCCCCACCCCTGCAGCGGCGCGGGCAGCTTCGGGTTCACCCAGACGACGACCATCGGCGCGATCGCGAGGATCGGCACCGTCTGGCTGACGACGATGTAGGGCAGGAAGCCGCGCTGGAGCAGGCGCGAGTGGACGAGGACGACGGCGAGGACGAACCCGATGACGGCGCCGATGCCGAATCCGACCGCTGCCTCCTTCGCGGTGAAGGCTGTCTTGTGCAGGAGCACGTTGATCAGCGACGGCTGGTTGACTTGTGCGGGCTGACCGAACGCCTTGAAGATCGTCCAGATGTGCGGCATCGAGGTGTCGTTGACCGTAAATGGCCACGTCCACCCGGCTGTCGCCCAGATCCAGTGGTACAGCTCCCAGAGTCCGACGAGGGCGACCACCGCCACTGCGACGATTCCGGCCCGTCGGAGTTGCGCGAGCATCGCCCGTTCTTATCACGGTTGTAGGATCGCCGCGTGCCGCTCGACCCCGCCCGCCCCGTCGCCGATCTGAGGGAGCTGCGCGAGCTCACCGGCGACGAGAACGGCGCGCAACGCGTCGCGTGGACCGACACATGGGAGAGCGCGCGCGAGTGGCTGCGCGGCAAGGTGTCCGGCACCGGCGCGGTGGAGGAGATCGACGAGGCCGGGAATCAGTGGTTCACGCTCGCGGGCGACTCGGAGCAGGCCGTGCTGCTCGGCGGGCACATCGACTCGGTGCCGAACGGCGGGTGGCTCGACGGCTGCCTGAACGTCATGGCTGCGGTCGAGGTGCTGCGCCGCATTGCGGAAGAGGGCCGGCCGCCGCTGACGGTGCGCGTCGTCAACTGGGCAGACGAGGAGGGCGCGCGCTTCGGCCGCTCGCTCTTCGGCTCGTCCGCGGCGTGCGGCTCGATGGACGATCAGGACGAGCTGCGGCAGAAGCGTGACGCGAACGGCATCGCGCTGCCGGATGCGCTCGCCGAGCACGGGGTCGATCTCGACAACGCGATCGCGGCGCGGAAGCAGATGGAGAACGCCGCCGCCTATCTGGAGCTGCACATCGAGCAGGGGCCCGTTTTGGAGTCGATGGATCTCCCACTCGGTGTGGTCCTCGGCACGTTCGGGGTCGAGCGCCACCTGGTGACGTGGAAGGGGCAGGCCGCCCACGCCGGCTCGACCCCCATGGACAAGCGCCGCGATGCGCTCGCCGGGGCTTCGAAGCTCGCGCTCGAGATCCGGCCGATCGCGGCCGAGGTCGGCGACGGCGCGGTGTGCACCTCGGGCGGCGTCGTCTGCAAGCCGGGGATCGTCACGTCGGTCGTCGAGACGGCGGAGCAGCTCCTGGATCAGCGGCACCTCGACGCGGCGAAGCTCGCACGGCTCCTCGAGCTCGCGCAGGTTGCGAGCGAGCGGTTCGCGCACGAGGAGAACATCGATGTGTCGTGGGAGCGGATCTGGAACATCCGGCCGATCCTCTTCGACGATGCGCTGATCGAGCTCGCGGACGAGGCCATCCGCGAGGTCTCCGGTACGTCACATCGCTTGCCGAGTGGCCCGCTGCACGACGCAGCCGAGGTGGCGCGCGCCGGCGTGCCGGCCGTAATGGTGTTCGTCCAGTCCCTGCGCGGCCTGTCGCACACGAAGCTCGAGGACACGAAGGAGGAGCACCTGGAGCTGTCGGTGCGCGCGCTCGATGCTCTGGCGTCTAAGGTGCTGGCATGACGCTTTTCGGACAGGAACACGTTCAGCGCTATCAGGAGACCGACGGCGAAGAGGGCTACCTCTGGCGCGAGGGCTCGACCATCCTGCTGCTGACGACGCAGGGTCGGAAGACGGGGAACCCGACGACGACGCCGCTCATCTACGACCTCGACGGCGAGAACCCGGTGATCGTCGCCTCGAAGGGCGGCGCGCCGGAGCATCCCGGCTGGTACCGCAACATCCTGAAGAACCCGCACGTCAACGTGCAGATCAAGGGCGAGAAGTTCCATGCTCACCCGCGCACGGCTGAGGGTGAGGAGCGCGAGCGGCTCTGGAAGCAGATGAACAAGATGTGGCCGCACTACGACGAGTACCAGACGAAGACCGATCGCGAGATCCCGGTCGTCGTCCTCGAGCGCGCGCACCACTGACCTGAGGCTTCTTTAGGCTCGCGTGTCGTGGACCGGCGGGCAGCCATCGGCGGCTTCGGCGTGGGCGCCGCGGTCGGGTGGAACATCGCATCTCTCGGCGCGGTGGCGACGCGGCTCTCGCACGCCTACGACGTCCGGCTGGCGACGGTCGGTCTCTTCGTCACCGTGCAGTTCATCGTGCACATGGCGATGCAGATTCCAGGTGGGCGCATGGCCGACCGCTTCGGCGCGCAGCGGTCGGCGCTCCTCGGCCTCGTCGTGATCGCGGCCGGCAACGCCGTCTCGCTGATCGAGCCCGCTGTCGCGCTTGCCTTCGCCGGCCGCGCGATCGTCGGCCTCGGCACCGGAATAGCGTTCGTCTCCGGCAGCGACTACATCCGCGCGCGCGGCGGATCGGGATTCATGCAGGGCGTGTATGGGAGCGCCTCGGTTCTCGCGCCCGGCATTGCGCTCGCGATCATCCCCGCGCTCGGCGGCTTCCGCGCGCCGTACTCGACCGCGATTGTCGTCGCGGCGCTGGCATTCATGGTGCTCGCGGTGGCGCCGCCCGCGCCGCGGACGCTGCGTCACGCGGGAGAACGAGTCCGCGGGGATCTCTTCCGCGACCGGCGCCTCTACCACTTCGGCGCCATCCACGCGCTCTCGTTCGGGTTCAGCGTCGTCGTCGGCAACTGGGTTGTGACGCTGCTCGAGCACCACGGACAGTCGAAGGGCGTCGCAGCTGCGGTCGGGTCGCTCACGCTCCTCCTCGGCTTCTTCACGCGCATCGCGGGCGGTTCCATCCTCAGTCGAGCGAGTGCGTCGCGCTGGGTGGCGGGCAGCCTCGTCGCCGGCGGCGCTGCCGCGATCGCGCTGGCGACGCCGCTGCCGCTGGCGGGACTCATCGCGGCGTCGGCGGTCGTCGGGCTCGCGGCCGGGATCCCGTTCGCGATGGCGTTCGCCGGCGCTGCGGCTGCGCGTCCGGACGCGCCCGGCGCCGCGGTCGGCTTCGTCAATGCCATGGCGTCCTTCGTCATCGTCGTCGGCACGCCGCTCGTCGGCCTGACGTTCTCGCTGCCCGGCGACGGCCGCATCGGCTTCGTCGCCATCGGGACCCTGGCGGCGTTCGCCTCGCTCGCCACGCCGCGGTATGTTGCGAGCGCATGATCAGGTTCGGCGTCACCGTCCTTCCCGACCCGCCCTGGACCCGCTGGCTCGAGCTCATCCAGCTCGCCGAGAGTCACGGCTTCGAGTACGCGTGGACATACGACTCGCACGTCCTGTGGCAGGAGTCGATCCCAACGCTTGCCGTCGCGGCTCGTGAGACCTCGAAGATCAAGCTCGGCCACTTCGTGACCAACCCGGCGACGCGCGACCCGACGGTGCTCGCGAGCTCGTACGCGACGCTGCACGACCTCTCCGACGGTCGCATGGTCATGGGCGTCGGGCGCGGCGATTCGGCGGTGCGCTACATCGGCCGCCAGCCGATGAAGGTGGCCGACTTCGAAAAGGCGCTCGCGATGATCAAGCAGTTCATGAACGGCCGCGAGGTGGAGTGGAACGACAAGCAGCTGCAGCTCAAGTGGGTGCGCGAGGAGCTGCCCGAGATCCCGATGTGGGTCGCGGGGTACGGACCGAAGGCGCTCGCGGTCGCCGGACACGTCGGCGACGGCGTCATCATCCAGCTGGCCGACCCCGAGATCATCACGTGGATCATGGACACGGCGCGGCGCGCGGCGAAGGAGGCGGGCCGCGACCCATCGCAGCTGAAGTGCATCGTCGGCGCGCCCAGTCACGTCACCGACGACCTCGCCGATGCGCGCGAGCAGGTGCGCTGGTTCCCGGCGATGGTGTCGAACCACGTGATGGACCTCATCGAGCGGTACGGCACTGATGGCAGCTCCGTCCCGAAGGCGCTGACCGACTACGTGCAGGCGCGCAAGTTCTACGACTACAACGACCACTCGCGCGTGGGCGCGGCGCACGGCGAGTTCGTCACCGACGAGATCTGCGACCGCTTCTGCGTCATCGGCAACGCGGAGCAGATCAAGACAAGGCTGAAGGAGCTCGAGGGTGTCGGCGTCGACCAGTTCAACGTCTATCTCATGACGCATGCGCAAGAGGACACGCTGGCGGCGTACGGCAGCGACATCATCCCGGCGCTCACGGGAGTCACGGCGTAGACCTGAAGACGCTTGTTGAGGTGCGGCATGCCGTGCCCCTCTCGTTCTCGCCGGACGGCAGCGAGCTGCTCGTCTCCTCGGACATCCCGGGCAGCGACCAGCTGTTCGTCTGGCCCGGCATGCGCCAGGTGACGTTCGACGACGAGAAGGTGACGGGGCAGTTCCTTCCGGACGGCCGCATCCTCGTCGAGCGCGACGCGGGCGGCAATGAACGCGTGCAGTTGTACGTCGGCGACGAGCCGCTCGTCGTCGACCTGCGATACAAGCACGAGACGCCGCATGCCGCCGGCCGAACGCTCGCCTATGCGACGACGCGGCGGAACGAGATCGACTTCGACGTCGTCGCGCGCGATCTGGAGACGGGGGAGGAGCGCACGTTCGAGTTCCAGGGCTATGTCGGTGTCGCGGCGATCTCGCCGGACGGGCGCCGGATTGTGGCCTATCGCGCGGGCGAGCGCAGCGGAGACGACGACCTCTATCTCTGCGACGTCGACACCGGTGACGTGACCCATCTGACGCCGCATGACGAGGCGGCGGAGTACGTGTCGCCGTGCTTCCGCGGCGACGAGCTGGTGTGGGCGACGAACGAGGGGCGCGACACGCTCGCGGTCGGCGATCGCGCATCGCAATGGGACCTCACGTGCTTCGCCGATCCCGCGGGACGTTCTTTGCTCATCGTGGCGAACGAGGACGGCTATTCACGGCTCACCATCGGCGACGTCGAGGTGCCGCTGCTGGGGCGGGGCGTCGTCGGGTCGCCGGTGTTCTCGCCGGACGGCTCCAAGCTCGCGTTCGCGTTCTCGTCGCCCACGCAGCCGAAGGACGTCTACCTGTACGACCTCGATGCGGGCGAGACGACGCGGTTGACGAGCGTTGCGGAGCCTCCGCCGGGCCTCGTCGAACCGGCGCTGCATCGCTTCGAGAGCTTCGACGGCGAGTCCATTCCCGTCTTCCTGTTCACGCCGTCGGGCGAGGGGCCGTTCCCGGTCTTCGTGATGGTGCACGGCGGACCGGAGGCGCAGTGGGTCCCGGAGTGGCACGTGAACTACGTCCCGCTCGCGCAGTACCTCGTGTCGCGCGGCTACGCGGTTGCGGTGCCCAACGTGCGTGGCTCGAGCGGGTACGGGAAGCGGTACGAGCATCTCGACGACATCCGGCTGAGGCTCGATTCCGTGCGCGACCTGGCGTCGCTGCACGAATGGCTCGACGGCCGGCCGGAGATCGACGCATCGCGCGCGGTCGTATACGGGCGCTCGTACGGCGGGTACATGGTCCTCGCGGCGCTCGCGTTCCAGCCGGAGCTGTGGGCGGCGGGGATCGAGTCGGTCGGCATCTCGAGCTTCGTCACGTTCCTCGAGAACACGTCGCCGTACCGGCGGGCGGTGCGCGAGCGGGAGTACGGGTCGCTGGAGCACGATCGCGACTTCCTGGTGGAGGCGTCGCCGATCACGCACGTCGATGCGATCCGCGCGCCCCTCTTCATCCAGCATGGCGCCAACGATCCGCGCGTGCCGCTGGGGGAGTCGGAGGAGATCGCGCGCGTGCTGCAGGAGAAGGGGATCCGATGCGAGCTCGTTGTCTATCCGGACGAGGGGCACTCGATCGCGAAGCTCTCGAACCGGATCGACTCGTTCACGCGGGCGGTCGCGTTCCTCGACGAAGTCCTGGGATAGCCCCCGGTACGATTGGCGCCCTCGGGCGCCTTGGCCGAGTGGTTAGGCAGCGGCCTGCAAAGCCGCGCACGCCGGTTCGACTCCGGCAGGCGCCTTATTCTCGATGCTCTTGAAGCGGCCTCGTCGCGGTAAAGGCCTGTACTACTACGCCGCGCGCCGCGCACGCATGCGCCGGACGATCCGGACCGGGATCGTGTGCGTCGGCAGCAGATGCCGGTACATGAGCGCGAGCCGCATCGTCGCGACGATCGTCAGGACGATCCCGGCCACGACGAAGACGTCGGCCAGGTTGAACGCGATGTCGCCGACGACGAACGGGTTCGCGACCGTCCGGCCGTGCGCCGCCGCCGACGCGAGATTCCCCAGCAGGCCTCCGGCGAGGACGCCGGCTCCGGTGGCGAGCAGCCGCGACGGCAGCCGCGCGAGGAGCAGCGCGAAGAAGAACAGCCCCACCGAGACCTCGACCCACGCATACGACCGGTGATGGGCGAACGACGAGTCCGTGGCCACGGCCGCCGTCACCACGAGGTCGGTCCCGGCGAGGACCAGGGCCGTGACCAGGACGATTCCGGCGCGTGCCCTCACCCGACGTCCATCGGCGCCGTCGGTCCCCGGCTCGACCCCCTTGTACATGCACCCTCGCAGCGCTACGGTCCGCCCGGGTAGGCGCCCGACTCGAGAGGGGAACCGATGCAGCGCGCGAGAAGGCTCCTGTATGTCACGGTCGTCGTGCTCGTGGGCCTTGCGGCCGGAAGCTCCGCCGCGCTCGCGTCGCCCACCGCCCGCACGCTGTCGCCCTTCTGCGCAAAGGTGGTCAGCTACTCCAAGAGCACCCCCGGTGCGACGCTCTACACCCTCAAGCCGGCGGCGCTCGAAGCCGAGTACAAGGGCTTCACGTCGGCGACGAAGACGCTGTTGACGATGACGCCGAGCTCGATCAAGCCAGATCTGGAGAAGATCTTCACGTTCGACAACGCGCTCTTCGCCGCGCTGCAGAAAGCGGGCTGGAGCTTCTCCAAGGTCCCGCCTGCGACGCTAAAGAGCTGGGCGACCAAGGGTCCCGCGCTCAAGCCGGCGAGCGACAAGGTGATCGCGTACTTCGACAAGACCTGCGGACTGCACTATCCGCTGCCGTAGGCCGCGGCGCGGCACGCGCCGCTTCAACTCACCCCTCTTCAGCGCCGCCGAAACACGTTCGGCGTTGTCGAGGTGTCAGACGTGCGACGCGATGAACGTCGGATGCATGTCCTCAGTGTGCCTGGACGATGCGAGCCCGAGTCACCGAATCGAGCTTCGGGAAGTGTTTCTTCAGGAAAGCATTACCTTGTGACGCGATCTGGGGCTGATCGTTCGTGGGCTGGTCGTCGTAACCGTCGTAGAGCTTGTTCACGACGCTCATCCCGGTCGTCACCTTCCCGAACGGTGCGAAGCCCTGGTTGTCGAGGTTCCCCGCGTTGTTTCCGAGACTGATGAACACCTGCGTCGTCCTCGTGTTCGGCCCGGCATCCGCGAACGTGATCGTGCCGGCCGTGTTCGACGTCTTCACGGGATCGTCGACGAGGTTCGCGTTCTGCCACGCCGACGACACCGACGGGTAGCCGCTCATCCCGAACTGGACGACGAAGCCCTTCACGACGCGGAAGAACTCGTTCCCGTCGAAGAAGTGCGCCTTGACGAGGTTGTAGAAGCGGTCCGCTCCGCGTGGCGCCCAGCTCCGGTGCACCGTGACGACGAATGTCCCCTTCGTAGTCGTGAACTTCGCCTCATAGGTCGCCGGCGCCTTGGCGTGCAGCGCAGAGGGGTGGAGGAGCGCGGGAGGTGGTGAGGGAGTGGCGAGGATCACACCCACACCTTAGAAGTTCCGCCGGTAGAACAGGAAGCCGAGCGGGAGGATCCCGCCCAGCGCGAACCATGGCGCGAGCGCGATGCGCGCGTATGCGTCGACGTGCGCGACCGCCGAGCCGTTCCCGACCACCCGGTGGGCCGCCGCCGCGAGCGCGCCGAACTTGTCCTCGTTGACGACGACTCCGCTCGAGAGGTCGGCGGCGTGCTGCAAGAGCTCCACGCTCGTCGGGTCGGCCTCGTAGAACGGGTCGACACGGCCGTGGTGGTAGATGTGCTCGCCGGATGCCCACACGTGCACGAACACCGGCTTGAGCGTATGGCCGATGCCGAGCCCGAACAGCTCCATGTCCCGCGACGCCTCCCCGTCGGTGAAGACGACGAGGAGCCGGTGCTTGACCGAGTCGGAGAAGAAGTGGGAGCTGACGAGGGGGACGAGGGCCTGGAAATTGGTCGCGCGGTCGCGGTGGTACGCCTGCGACGGCGGCGGCTCGTTGACGCCCACGGACTGGATGAGCGTGCGGTCGAAGAGTTCCGGGTCGGTCGTCGGCATGAGGTCGGGCAGGACGCGGTCGGTCATCGTCGCGATGCCGACAGGCACATCGCCGAGCGCCTTCTGCAGGCGGCGCGCGAGCCGCTTCGCACGCTGAAGCCGTGTCGGCGCGTGCGGCCCTGCCGCAGCCTCCATCGACTCGGATGTGTCGATGACGAAGAACGCCTGCGCGTCGCCGCGCTCACGCACCTGCTGCTGGCGAACGACGACCGGTTGCGCAGCCGCGACCGCGACGAGCGCAGGGAGGAGGAAGAGCGCACCCGCGACCTGCGCGAACGTGCGGCGGCCCGGCCCGCGCAGCTTGAGCGCGGCGCGGACTCGCTCCGACCGGCGCTCCGTCACGACGAGCGCCGCAAGCGGTATGGCGGCGGCGAGCGCGAAGAGCGAGTCGACCGGCGTGAGGAACGAGACGCCGAAGACCGCGAGCATCAGTAGCCGTTTCCGACGAGCGTCGCGCCGTGCCCGCGGCCGAAGCCGAAGCCGGCGTGCGCGTCTTTGCCGATCGGCCCGTTGCCCGGCCGCGTCACCCGCAGCACGAGCTCGAGGTTCTGCTTCGCGGCGGTGTCGCCAGGGTCGAGATCGATCGCCTGCTGGAAGTACTCGGTGGACTGCTTGAGCACCTGGATCTGCGCCGTCTGGCTGCCGGCCGAGATCGGCGTCGTGATCACGAGCACGCCGAGGAGGTTGGCCGCATTCGACCGCTCCGCGGCGGTCGTCGCCGAGGTCATGAGGTCGAGCAGCTGGCCCTGTGCCTGCGCGCGCAGCTTCGGCAGGTCCTGCTGCGACTGCGGATTCGCGCCGATGTGCGTGTACCAGAACGACTGCAGCGCGCGGCGCCACGCGATCGTGTCCGTCGTGCCCAGCACCGCGCCGGCCGGATCGCCCGGGAGGATCGTCGCCGGCTTCCACAGGTTGCCGTGGTCGGGCAGCGCGCGGAAGCGCATGTCGTCACGGTGCACCGACGCCTGCCACGCACGCGTGTCGAGCGCGAACAGCACGAGCAATGTCGCGACGCAGGCGAGCATGAGGGCGGCGACTCCGAGCCAGTGCCGGCGGATGGGCGTCATGCGGGCTCTGCGACGAGGCGCGTGTTCCAGCGCTCGTTGCCGGCGAGCAGCAGCACGAGGATGACGCCGAGGCCGAGCAGCGCCCACGGAGCGGCGGCGGTCACCGGCTGTACGTGCGTGTGGGCGCCGTGCCGGAACGCGGATGGATCGACGAACGAGTTGGAGCCGAACAGCGCGGCGAAGTAGCTCTTGTTCGATGATTCGGCGAAGAGTGGAACGATGCGGACCGGGACGTGCTCGCGACGCAGGCGCAGCGCCTCCGCGTCCAGCTGCGCCTGGTCGGCGACCGAGTCGTCGAGGTCGCTGACGATGAGCAGCGCACCGTGCTTGACGTGCGCACGCTTGAGCGCGGTATCACCGGCGATGAGTCCGGCCGAGATGCGCGTGCCGCCGCTGAACTGGTCCCACGGCGACTGTGCGAACACCGGTGTCCCGCCGTAGAAGCGGACCGGTACGAAGAACGGGATGAACTGGAGCAGCGCCCCCGGCGGCGAGTTCGGCGGCAGCAGCTCGTACGCCGTGTCGGAGAACATCACGAGGCAGATCGACTGGTTCGCATTGACGATCCCGCGCAATGTCGCCGCCACTCGCTCGTACACCGGCCCGGAGATGCTCGCCGACATGTCGAGCACGACACAGCCGGTTGTTGCGCCGGACGGGAGCACCGCGGCGCGGCCGGTGCCGGCCGAGCGGGCGAGGAGGACGATGCCGGCGAGGGTCGCCGCGAGTGCGGCGGCGAGGACGACGCGTCCCGCCGAGGTACGGAGCATCGGCGACCGCAGCTCGCGCAGGTCGGAGAGCTCGACGGACTCTCGGCGATCGATGGTCGGGAGCCTCACGTGCCACGCCCCTTCTCGCGCGCTTGCTCGGTGAACGCCTCCACTTCCTCGTCCTCCGGGACGCGAGGTGACCACGCGAGCTCGTGCGCAGCCTTTGAGAGCTCGTCGACGGCGGGCACGACCCCGAGCTCGCTCGCGACGCGCTCGAACGCCTTGCGTTGCAGTGTCTCGTCGCCGTGCGCGTGCGCCCATGCGAGCAGCGCGAGTGCACGTTCGAGCGTCGATCCCTCGAGCGACGCCGCGCTCGCGACGTGCGGCCGCAGCACGCGGTACCAGCGGGCGAGCGCGCCGAGCGCGGCGACCGCCGCAAGCCCGGCGAGCCCGAGCGCGAGCCAGAAGAGGAGCGAGGGGGAGACGCGGAACGTCGGCGCGGCGACCGGTGCGAGCCGGTACTGCCAGTCGTACTTGCGGGCGTTCACGAGCGCCGACGCGACCCCGGGACTGACCTGCGAGAGCACCTTCACCGAAGGCCACGTCGCGTTGACCCCGAACTCGTGCTTGCCGTTCGCGCGCAGGTAGTCGATGTGCGCGGCGGGGAAGCGGAAGACGTGGTACTCCTCGCTCGGCGGCGCGACCGGCACGCACTTCGCCGTGAGGCAGCGGAGCTGCCAGGTCCACGTGAGCTGCTCGAAGCGGCCGACCTGCAGGCGCAGCACCGTCGGCGCTCCGACCATCGTGTACGGCGCAAAGCCGACCCGCACGCGCAGCCGCGTCGGATCGACCCACCGCGTGTCGGCGACGACTGCGAGCTTGGCGGAGAGCGTGTCCCCGAAGAGATGGACGGTCGGAGCGATGTTCGCGTACGCCTTCAGCGGCTCCCCTTCGCCGATCACGGAGCCGGAGGAGTGGAACGGCATCCCCGGGTGCACCTGGAAGGCCGGCGGAAGAATCTTGCCCGGCCCGTTCGCCGCCGTTGCGGCGCCCGCGAGCGCGAGCGCGGCTCCCATCGCCGCGATCACGGTCTTCATACGATCGCTCCGCGCCACATCTGGCGCAGGTCGGCCCAGCGGAGGAACGACGAGAGCAGGTCGGCGTACTCGTGCGAACGCGCCTCGACCGGCTCGATCCCGAGCGAGCGGAAGTCGCGCACGAGGCTCGCCCAGCGCGACTCGTGCTCCTCGCGCAGGCGCGCCGCCTCGCGCTCCGTCACGTACACGGGAACGACTCTGCCGCTGCCCGGCTGCGCGTACGGAATCGTGATCCCGCCGACGTCGGGGAACGTGCGCTCCCACACCGGGTCCTGGATGACGACGGGGACGATCTCCCACTGGTGCTCGAGCGCGCGCTGCCACGCGTCGAGGTCGGGCGGCACGGCAAAGTCGGAGAGGACGAAGACGAACGCCTGGGTCGGCAGGTCGCGGCGGTGCTCGCCGAGGAAGAAGAGACCGCGCGCAACGGTGTCGACCGGCGCGCCGAATGGCCGCTCGAACGTTCCCGGCTCGGCGACGCGCTCGCTGCGCGGAGGGCGCCAGTACGGATCGCCGAGCGCGTAGTCGAGGTAGCCGGTGAGGCTGCGGGCCGCGTGCGCGCTCGTGCCGATCAGGTCGAGCGCGGCGAGGATCGCGCGCGGCTTGTCCAGGGTGCGGAACGTCGACGCGCCGATCCCCATCGACGGGCGCCGGTCGACGAGGACGACGACGCGCGGAGCCTCGTCGGCGAAACGCTCGCGGACGATGAACTCGTCGTCGCCGCGCGCGGCCGACAGTTTCGCGGACGCGGCCCAGTCCATCCACCCGACGTCGTCCCCCGGGTGGTACTCGCGCGTGCTCGCGACGTCGGAGCCGATGCCGCGGCGGACGCTGCGCACGCCGCCGAAGGCGAGGCCGATCACGCGTCGCCGCGGGACGAGCGGGAAGACCGCTGCGGTCACGCCGAGACGGCCGCCGGCACGTCGAGGTCGATGTCGAAGCCCGGCTTCGGGGCAACCTCGATGCAGCGCCGGCGAACGTCCAGGCTCGCCGCCTCCAGGCCGTGATCCCTGATCTCGGCGAGGAAGCTCGGACGGAACAGAAGCCTGTGCATGAGCACGGGCACGAAGAGGCGCTCGACGTCGTCCGGCGTCACATAGCGGCGCGAATGCAACACCGCCCACGCGCGCGCCGCGCGGTTGAGCGCGAGCGTGCCGCGCACGGAGCTGCCGATCGCGACGACCTCGATCTCGCGCGTCGCGCGGACGAGGTCGACGATCCAGCGCGCGACCGCCTCGTGCAGGAACACGTGGCCGACCGACGCGCGCAGCATCGCGATCTCCTCGAGGCCGACGACCGCTGTGAGTCGGCCGAGCGGATGGCCGCCGAGCTGCTCGTCCACGATCTGCCCCTCGTCCTCAGCGTCGGGGTAGCCGAGCGCGGTCTTGACGAAGAAGCGGTCGAGCTGCGCCTCCGGCAGCGGGAACGTTCCCTCGTACTCGATCGGGTTCTGCGTCGCCATGACGAGGAACGGATCGCCGAGCGGGCGCGTCTCACCGTCCACCGTCACCTGCTGCTCGGCCATCGCCTCGAGCAGCGCCGACTGCGTCTTCGGCATCGCGCGGTTGATCTCGTCCACGAGGACGACGTTCGCGAACACCGGGCCCGGCCGGAACTCGAAGTCGCGCTCGCGCTGGTTGAAGATCGAGAGGCCGGTGACGTCGGTCGGCTGGAGATCCGGCGTGCACTGGATGCGCGACGCCTGCGCGCCGCTGATCGATCCGGCGATCGCGCGCGCGAGCACCGTCTTCGCCGTGCCGGGAACGTCCTCCAGGAGAGCGTGCCCGCTGCACATGAGCGCGGCCACGACGAGCTTGATCTGCTCCCGCTTGCCGTGCACCACCGTCTCGATGTTGTCCAGCAGGCGTTCGGCGATCTCGTTCGCCACAGCCAGATCGTCAGCAGCCAAGGAACAACCTCCCGTCGGAAGCGTACTCTTGGGTCCTTAGACGGATTCCGGCCGGATTTGTTCTACGGCGCCGAGACGACCGCCGCCGGGCAGTGCCAGTAGACGAGGCCGGCGAAGAGCCCGGCGTCCGTGCAGCCGTTCCGGGAGAGATCGGGCGCTCCCTCGAGCTTGCCCGAGCTGCAGGCCTCGACCTGCTCCCCGCTCGACTGGGTCTGGACGACGGCGCACGTGCCCGTCAGTCCGGCGGCCTGGAGCACGCGGCCGTCCTTCGCCGCCACCATGCCGGCGGCGAGAAGGGCTCCGATGACGACGATTCTCTTGACCATGCGGCTGTCTCCCTGCCGCAGATCGGGTTCAGCCGGATGATCGGCCTGGCCCGACGGGTGCTCTATCCCTCGGTCGAGTCGTTCCAGACGGTCTGGAACGTCCCGAAGCGGAGCTCCTGCTCGTAGTAGAAGCGCGAGTCGTCGACCCGCCGCATGTACTCGTCCCGATGCCTCGCGGCGAAGGCGTTGTACGCCTCGGCGCTCTCCCAGCGGTCGACGACGAGGTAGCGGCCCGGCGTCTCGACGTCGCGGAGCAGCTCCGTGCCGATGAATCCAGGCCCCTGCCCGAAGAACTGCGCCCACTCGCCGGCGGGGCCGTAGGCGCGCTCGAAGCCCTCCGGCTCGCGCACCTCGTAGCTGAAGACGAGAGCGATCACGGCCCGATTGTGCCGTTATGGTCCCCCGCGTGAGCGCAGAGGCGATCGTGGAGGAGGGCGAGGACCGAAGCGCGTACGCGGGCGTCCTCCGCTTCTACGAGCTCGCGAAGCATCAGGAATGGCAGGTGCGCGACGTGCCGTGGGACGAGCTCCCGCCGGTGCCCGAAGGCAAGGGCTCTCCTGAGCGGCTGGCGCGGCGCCGCGACGTCTGGCGCTCGGTCGTCATGCAGCAGCTGCAGGCCGACGTCATCGCCTGCGAGATGGCGGCACAGCTCCTGAATGCCGCTCCCGATCCCGAGGCGCGCCTCTATTACTCGACGATGGTGCAGGACGAGTCGCGCCACACCGAGGCGTGGCTCAAGCTCATCGGGCAGGTCGGCGGGGAGGGCGAGCGCGATCCGCACCTCGACCGGTTGGGCCACATGTTCCTCGAGGCGGACACGCTCGAGGAGAAGGTCTTCCTCATGCAGGTCTTCTTCGAGCGGCTGATCATCCCGCGCTTCCGGCTGATCGCGCGCTCGTCGCGGGGGACGATCCTCGAGGACATCTGCAACCGGCTCGCGGTCGACGACGGGATCCACCACGGGTCGGGCATGGCGTACGAGCGGATCCTGCTCGCGCGCGCGCCGAGCGGGATCAAGCAACAGCTGATCGACGGTGCCAACCGGATGCTGCCCGAGTTCGCGGCGCACGCGCTCTGGCGGCCGAAGGCGCGCGAGATGATCGGGCACCTGATGGAGGCACGCGACCGCGAGCGCCTGACGATGGAGCTGAATCACGGTGTCCGGCTGGCGGCGAGCCTCGGGCTCGACGTCTCAGACGTCGTCATTCCGTTCTAGGGCGACATCCTCGTCAACGAGACGGCGCCTGCGGGCGTGCAGCGGTCGGCGACGATGCCCGCGTCTGTCTTGTGCACGCGCGCGCACACGCGTCGGCTGAGGACGCGCGGCTGCTGCGGGACGACGCGGAAGGTCTCGGTGATGGAGACGGCGCAGCCGTTTCCGTGCGCGGTCGTGCGGAACGAAAACGTGCGGATCGTGTCGACGCCGAACGACGAAAGGGTGTAGGCGGCAGGGCGGCAGTGGTCGTCGAAGGCGGCGAGCATGCAGGAGGCCCCGGCCGTGCCGCCTCGGCGGAGCGAGCCCGGGCCGACGGTGCGGGCCTGGCACTGCGTGACGGCGGTGACTGCGAGAAGCGCGAGCATGGACCCAATACGTTCCCACGTGCGCGATTCCTCACGCCATCTGC
Source organism: Gaiellaceae bacterium (assembly GCA_035532535.1). Lineage (GTDB taxonomy): Bacteria > Actinomycetota > Thermoleophilia > Gaiellales > Gaiellaceae > Palsa-739. Next base: position 24,846 of record DATKQT010000004.1, on the reverse strand, counting down.
GGCGGGCGCCCCGTGACGGAAGGGGTACGGCTTCGTCACACGGTTAGCGAAGGCCGCCGCGCTCGAAGTGGGCGCGGAAGAAATTCTCCGAGCCCGCGGTCGCCATGGCCGAGGAGGCCGAGATCTCCAGCGCGAGGGCGGCCGCCGCGACGATCTGCGCGAAGCGGTAGACCTTGCCGGCGCCGGCACAGTCCATCAGGGCGAGCCACTCCCGGGTCGTGGGCAACGTCGTACCGCCGCCGATCGTCCCGACCTCGAGGCCGGGAAAGCGGATCGAGACGTGCAGGCCGCCCTCGACGCGCCGCGCGGTGCCGTGCGCCATCGAGCTCGTGCCGACCATTCCCAGGTCCTGCCCGGTGGCCGCGAACACCGCGGCGATCGCCGATGCAGGCGTGAACGCGACCGACTGCATTCCCGACGCGATCGCGCCGTTCGTGCCTGCCCACGTCAGATCGGCGAGATCCTCAGCCGTGGTCCGCAGCACCCGCCGGATGGCCTCGTCCGTCAGCGTCGCCTCGGCGATCACCGTCTTGCCGTGGCCGGACTGGAAGTACTCGTACGACGGCTTCTTGTCGCCGCCCATGTTCGCCTCGAGCATCGAGCGCTCGATCGCGACCGGCGACTGCGGCATCACGAACGCCATGTTCAGCGCGTAGGCATTGCGCGTCATCATGTTCGCGCCGACCGCATCGCCGGTGGTGAAGCGCCAGAGCACGTGGCACATCGGGCCGACAACGTGCGTCTTCACCTCGCGCAGCACGGCGAACTTCGACAGCTCGGGGACGTCGGCCGTGCGGAGCCATTCACGCATCTCGTCGACACGCTCCTCGATCCAGCGCGCGAGCGTGAGCGCATCGCCGGCGTCGCGGCAGACGAAGCACGACGCCCGCGTGATCCGGTCGGTGAGCACGTGTGTGCGGAAGCCGCCCGACTCCTCCACCGCGCGCGCGCCCCGCTGGAGGGACGCGGTCAGGCTCCCCTCGGTGTGCGCGAGCGGAACGACGACGTCCTCGAGCTCGCGCCCGGTCTCGACCACCTCGCCGGCGGCGGAGAGCTCGTAGCGCGCGAGCGCGATGCGCAACTGTGCCACGGAGACGGGGATCTCGACGAGGCCGGTGACCGACTCGGCGGCCTTGGCGTACGCGCTGAGATCGACGTCGCCATCGAGGCCCAATGCGTCACGGCGCGCCGCGATCGACACTTCATCGTTCTTCCGCGGAAGTCGCACGAGCGCAGGCTAGTAGAGACGGAGGCACCGAGTGAATCGGCGCCTCCTCTTCGGTCGGCGTCGCAAGCGATGCCTTAGGCTCGCCTCGTGGCCGCAGTGCTCATCGACGGGAAAGCCCTCGCCGCCCGGGTGCGCGAGGAAGTCGCCGCCTCCGTCGCCGAGCTCGACCACGTCGGCGTCGCGACCGTCCTCGTCGGCGACGACCCGGCCTCGCACATCTACATCAACCTCAAGCAGAAGGCGGCCGAGGCGGCCGGGATCGAAGCGCGCGACCACCGGATTCCCGCCGGCACGAGCGAGGAGGAGGTCCTCGCCCTCATCGCCGAGTTGAACGCGGACGACGGCGTCGACGGCCTGCTCGTGCAGCTCCCGCTCCCGGCCCAGATCGACGAGGCGACGGTCATCGAGGCGATCGATCCCGCCAAGGACATCGACGGCATCCACCCCACGAACGCGGGCAGGCTCTATCTCGGCCGGCCGACGCTCGTCCCCGGGACCCCGCTCGGCGTCATGCGCATGCTCGAGGAATACGAGATCGAGCTCCAGGGCGCGCACGCCGTCGTCATCGGCCGCTCGAGCATCGTCGGGAAGCCGATGGCGCAGCTGCTCCTCGCGGCGAACGCGACCGTGACCATGTGTCACTCGCGCACGCGCGACCTCGCGCACCACACCCTCGACGCCGACGTCCTCGTCGCCGCCGTCGGGCAGCCGCACATGGTCACCGCGGAGATGGTGAAGGTGGGCGCGACGGTCATCGACGTCGGCCTCACCCGCACCGACGAGGGCCTCTTCGGCGACGTCGATCCGATTGCGGCCGAGCGGGCCGGGTTCATCACCCCGGTGCCCGGCGGAGTCGGCCCGATGACGATCGCGATGGTCCTCCAGAACACGGTCACGGCCGCGCGGGCCAGGCGCGCGAAAAACCTTGCAAATCCCGCTCACTGAGCTAAGATCGGCGCCGCATTACGTCGGTCGGCGGCTCGTGCCGTCGGTTGTTTGCTGTTAGGAGGAACAGTTGGCTGAGGGCACCGTCAAATGGTTCTCGAACGAGAAGGGTTACGGCTTCATCGAGCGCGAAGGCGGAGATGACGTCTTTGTCCACTTCTCGGCGATCGCTGCGGACGGCTACAAGTCGCTGACCGAAGGCCAGCGCGTGTCGTTCGAGGTTGTGCAAGGCCCCAAGGGCGCGCAGGCCGCGAACGTCCAGGCGATCTAAGGAACCTGTCGGACTCAGATGTGAGAGGGCCCCGACAGGGGCCCTCTTCGTTTCTGGAAGGATCAAGCCATGACCGAGATCTCGCGCGAATTGCTCCTCCACGTCGCCCACCTGGCGCGGCTCGAGCTGCGCGACGACGAGCTCGCCCGGCTCGAGGGACAGCTGAACGACATCCTTGCGGCCGTCTCCAAGGTGGCCGAGCTCGATCTGTCCGACGTGCCGCCGACCTCGCATCCGCTCGACATCGTGAACGTCTGGGGCGAGGACGAGCCGCGCCACTGTCTGTCGGTGGAAGACGCGCTCGCGAACGCTCCCGAGCGCGACGGCGACTTCTTCAGGGTGCCGCCCGGCGGTGGCGCGACGTGATCGACACGCTGCGGCTGACGGCGGAAGGGGCGAAGGATCTCCTCGACCGCAGAGAGGTCTCGGGCGACGAGCTCTTCGCCGCCTATCTCGCGGCGATCGGCGAGCGCGACCCGGAGCTGCACTGCTACCTGCACGTGTGCGAGGACCCCGGCGGCGCGGGCATCCCGATCGCGCTCAAGGACGTGATCGGCACCCTGGGCATCCCGACCACGGCGGGCTCGAAGATCCTCCAGGGCTACGTCCCCGTCTACGACGCCACGGTGGCGACGCGCTGCAAGGAGCATGGGCTGCGCGTCCTCGGGAAGACGAACACGGACGAGTTCGCGATGGGCTCGTCCACGGAGAACTCTGCGTACGGGCCGACGCACAACCCGTGGGACCCGACGCGCGTGCCGGGCGGCTCCGGCGGCGGCTCGGCGGCCGCGGTCTCGGCCGGCCTCGCGCCGTGGGCGCTCGGCTCCGACACCGGCGGCTCGATCAAGCAGCCCTCGGCGCTGTGCGGGAACGTCGGGCTGCGCCCCACCTACGGCACGGTGTCGCGCTACGGCATCGTCGCGTTCGCGTCCAGCCTCGACCAGGTCGGCCCCGTGGCGAAGACGGTGCGCGATTGCGCGTTCCTCTACTCGGTCATCGCGGGTCGCGATCCCTGCGACTCGACGACGGTCGACTCACCGGAGGTCGTGCTTCCCGGCGGCGACGATCTGAAGGGGCTTCGCGTCGGTGTCCCACGCGAGCTGAACGAGCACGAGGCGATCGAGCCGGGCGTACGCGAGGCGGTCGAGCACGCGATCGAGCTCTGCCGGCAGCTCGGCGCCGAGGTGGGGGAGTGCTCGCTGCCGCGCTCGGTCGACTTCGGACTGCCGTGCTACTACCTCATCGCTCCGGCGGAGGCGTCCTCGAACCTCGCGCGGTACGACGGCGTGCGCTACGGGTACCGCTCGCCGAACTCGGCCGATCGCCTCGGCATGTACAAGCACACGCGCGACGAGGGCTTCGGCGACGAGCCGAAGCGGCGCATCCTCGTGGGCACGTACGCGCTCTCGGCCGGCTACTACGACGCGTACTACGGCCAGGCGCAGAAGGTGCGGACGGTGATCGCGCGCGAGCACGCGCAGGCGTTCGAGAGCTTCGATGTGCTCGTCACGCCGACGTCTCCCACGGTTGCGTTCGAGCTCGGCGGGCGCACGGCGGATCCGCTCGCGATGTACGCGTCCGACCTGCTGACGATTCCCTCGTGCATGGCGGGCCTGCCGGGGCTGAACGTCCCCTGCGGGCTGTCGGAGGGACTGCCGGTCGGCCTGCAGCTGATCGGCGCCCAGTTCGCGGAGAACACGCTCTTCCGCGTCGGGCACGCGCTCGAGCAGGCGATCGGCTTCGACTTCGTCCCGGAGCGGCTGCGATGAGGTCGCTCGCCTTCGGCTCGCTCCCTTGGGGGAAACCATGTTTCCCCCAAGAGCCCCCTTCTTCGATTGTTGTGCGGGGCAACCTCCCGGTTCCCCCGCAGACAAGCCCCCTCCCCGCTCACCGTCCGCGGAGCGGCCGATGAGCGCGATGCGGTTCGAGGACCCGGCGGCCGACTTCGTGCCGACCGTCGAGCGCGTGTTCGGCGTGAAGCCGCGCGTCCTCGACGGGTCGCGGGCCGTCCTCGTCGGCGACCTGAAGCTGACGCTCGAGGCAGGCGAGCGCGAGCTGTGGCTCGTGCGCGTGCTCCCGCCCGCGCTCGAGGACTGGGTGACGATGGTGGAGGTGCGCGACGACATCGAGGACGCCGTGCGCGAGGCGAAGGAGCTCGCCGACCGTGGCTGAGTGGGAGCCCGTCATCGGCCTCGAGGTGCACGCGCACCTGAAGACGCGCACGAAGATGTTCTGCCGCTGCGCACTCGAGTACGGCGCGCACGAGAACTCGGACACGTGCCCGGTGTGCCTCGCGCATCCCGGCGCGCTGCCGGTGGCGAACCGCCGCGCGATCGAGTTCACGATCAAGCTCGGGCTCGCGCTCGGGTGCGAGATCGCCGACCGCGCAATCTTCGCCCGCAAGAACTACTTCTACCCCGACCTGCCGAAGGGCTACCAGATCAGCCAGTACGAGGCGCCGCTGTGCGGGCCTGGGCGTCTCGTCGTCCCCGTCGACGGCGGCGAAGAAGTCGTGGGCATCGCGCGCGCGCACCTGGAGGAGGATGCGGCGAAGACGGTGCACGCGGGCGGTGCAACCGGCCGGTCGGTCGGCGCGACCGCATCGCTCGTCGACTTCAACCGCGGCGGCACGCCGCTGCTCGAGATCGTCACCGAGCCCGACCTCCGGTCCGCCGACGAAGCGCTTCGGTTCCTCCGCCTGCTCCGGCAGACGATCGTCGAGCTCGGCATCTCCGACGCGGAGATGGAGAAGGGGACGCTGCGCGCCGACGTCAACGTCTCCGTGCGCAAGCCCGGCGAGGACATTCTCCGTCCGCGGTGGGAGATCAAGAACATGAATTCGTTCACGTTCATCGGCCGCGCGATCGAGGCGGCCTTCCGCCAGCAGGTCACCTTGCACGAGGCGGGTCAGCCTGTCGAGCAGTCGACCTACGACTACGAGGCCGACACCGACGTCCTCACCGTGCACCGCTCGAAGGAGGAGGCGGACGACTACCGCTACTTCCCCGAGCCTGACCTCGTGCCGATCGAACCGCCGGCGGAGCTCGTCGAGCGGCTGCGCGCAGAACTGCCGGAGGCGCCGGGCACGCGGATCCGCAGGCTCGAGCCGCTCGTCGGGTTCGCGCTCGCGGCCGAGCTCGTGTCCACCGGCAACGAGCGCAAGGCGGAGCTGCTCGCCGCCGAGGGCGTCGAGTGGCGCGCGGCCGCGAACGTCGCGATGAACCGCGGCGAGTTCCTCGCGGAGAACGCACCTGCGCTGGCGGCGATTCTGCAGGCGAACGTCACACGCGAGGCGCTCGACCAGGCGTTCGCGGCAGCGGCCGAGAGCGCAATCGCGGCGGACGACTACCTCGCGCAGGCTGCCGTCGGCGACGAGTCGGAGCTCGCGCCGGTCATCGACGCCGTCCTCGCCGCCAATCCGGAGCAGGTGGAGACCTACCGCGGCGGCAAGGAAGGCGTGCTCGGATTCTTCGTCGGCCAGGTGATGCGCGAGACCGGCGGGAAAGCAGATCCCAAGGTCGTCAACCGATTAGTTCGGGAACGACTGGCTCCGTAGGCGCGAGCCGTGCGAGCTCGTCGAGGCTCGGCGCGTTGCGGATCGACGGAAGCAAGGAGGCGATGATCGCGAGCGCCGCGAGGAGCGCGGTGAGGATCGCGATCGTGTCCCTCTCCGAGACCACGCCGAGCAGGACGCCGGCGATCAGCGGCCCGAGCGGCGCGCCGCAGAGCGCGATCGTTCGCGCGACCGAGTTCACGCGGCCCGTCAGACGCTCGGGTGTCACGGCCACGCGGTAGCCGATCACGACCGCGTTCACCGTCGGGAAGAAGAACGCCATCGGCACGGTGCACACAAGCAGGACGTACACGCTCGGATCGATCAGGAACCCGGCCGTGGCGACCTGGAGCCACAGCGACGAGAGCACGATCGCCCGCATCGACAGCCGCTTCTGGATGAACGGCGACGCCGCCGACCCGACGAGCGAGCACGCTCCGAACGCTGCGATGAGCAGCCCGATCTCGGTGCTCGTGAGCCCCTGACGCTTCGCGATGACGATGAAGGCGAGGACGATCCCCTCGAAGGCGAGGTTCGTCCACGTGAAGATGAGCGCGCACGACCGGAGAAACGGCCGTGCCCACAAAAAGCGGAAGCCCTCCGCGAGTTGCGCACGCCAGGTGGAGTCGTCGGCCTCGCGTGCCTGCTGGAACGGCGTGCGGATCGCGAGCAGCGTTCCGAGGGAGAACGCCGGCGAGATCGAGCCGGCGAGGAACGGGAACATGCGACCGATGCCGAAGAGCGCTCCTCCGAGCGTCGGCGCGACGAGGGTGACCGTCGAGTAGCGCGCCTGCTCGGCCGCCGCCGCGGTCGGCAACTGCTGCGGCAGAACGACGGAGCGCAGCGCGCCGATCTCGGCGATGTTGAAGAAGACGTACATCACTCCTTCGACGAATGCGACGATCGCGATCTGCGCGAAGGTGATGTGGCCGACGGCGATCACGACGACGACGCTCGTCATGAGGAAGACGCGGACGACGTCGCCCGTGATCATGACGCGCTTGCGCGGCAGCCGGTCGGTCACGACGCCTGCCGCGAACCCGAACAACGCCCACGGGAGGATGCGCGCGAAGCCGACGACTCCGGCCTTCGCCGGCGAGTGCGTCACCGCCAGCACGAGGAGCGGGTACGCGATCCCCGTCGACTCCGAGCCAATCGTCGACAACACCTGCCCCGACTGGAGCAGGAGGAAGTCGCGGTTCTTCCTAAGCGGCTTCAGCGAGCACGGCCTCAGTCTCGACCTCGCCGGCCCGCGTGAAGAGGTATGCGGCGGCGAGGAGGGTCACGACGGCCATGATGACGATCTCGAGGCGATAGTCGAGCACGGTGATGAGCGCAGCGCCCGCCGCGATCGACGCGGTCTGCGGAACGCTGAAGAGCATGTTCGAGGCGGCAGCGACACGTCCCTGGACATGCAGGGGGCTGCGCCGTTGATACGCGGTCGCGAGCGCGACGATCGCCCAGGAGATCCCGACCCCGACAACGACCCCGGAGGGGAGGACGCTGCCGAGGCTCGGGATCAACCAGCCGAAGCACGCGGCTCCGAAGAGGGACAGTCCGAGGCCGGCCAGGCGGACGTCGCCGATCCTGCGCATGAAGACGGCGGCGGTGACGCCACCTGCGATGGCGCCGATCCCCTGGAACGTCTCGAGCACGCCGATGAACGCGGCCGAGCGGTGAAGGCCGTTCGTGACGATCGCGAAGATGAGCGTCTCGGAGAAACCGAGGACGAGGAGCGCGGCGCATACGCCGATCGTCAGCTCGCGCAGCACTTGCGTGCGCGCGATGAAGGAGAGCCCTGCGGAGAGCTCGCGCAGGATGTGATGCTCGCGTACGGCGACGGCCGGTTCGTTGAACTGAAGAGCGATGAGGGTCGCGGCAGAACCGACGAATGTGGCCGCGTCGACGAGCGCGACGACGTGGCCGCCGAAGGCGGCAAAGAGGCCGGCCCCCGCAACGGGCGCGATGATGCGGAAGCCTTCGCGGATGGACTGGAGGAGCCCGTTGGCCTCGCCGAGCTGCTCCTCGGAGACCATCGCCTTCAACATCGCCGACCGCGCAGCGCCGAAGATGTCGCCCCCGAGGCCATACAGCACCGTGACGGCGTAGAGCAGCCACAGCTCGGCGCGGGTGTGCACGAGCAGCAGCAGGCACATGACGCCCGCAAGCGCCAGGTGCGTCGCGATCATGAGCGGCCTCTTCGGCAGCCGGTCGACGACGAGCCCGCCGAGCGGCGCGACCATGCCGGCGGCGCCGAAGCAGAGGAAGACGAGCCCGGCCTCGGCGTTCGAGCCCGTGAGCACGCGAGCCCAGATCCCGAGCGCGATGATCATCGCCCAGTCCCCGAACATCGAGAGCGACTGGCCCCCCAGAAGGAGGCGGACGTCCCGTCTGCGGAGCAGCGCTCTCACGCCGCGCGGAAGACCTTGAAGTCGCCGCTGACCGTCTTGCCGCGCACGACGAGCGTCGGCCCGTCGCCGCCGATGTCGCCGATGTCGCTGCCGAGCGCCACCTCGGAGCTGAGGTCGCCCGACACGGAGCCGGCGTCGACGTCGAGGTTCGTTCCCGCCGTGACGCCCACCTCGATGTCGCCCGACACGGACTGCACGGTGACACGGCCTTCGCGCTTCGAGTCGATGCGCACGTCGCCGGAGACCGACTTCGCGGTGACGTCGCCGCCGACGGACGCAGAGGTCACGTCGCCGGAGACGGTCTGCGCGCGAAGATCGCCGCCGACCGAGCGGAGGCGAACGTCGCCGCTCACCGTCTTCACGTCGGCGTTCCCTTCCACTTCACCCTCGAGCGAGAGGTCGCCGGACGCGGTCTTCGCGTCGAGCGCGGCGAAGCGGCCGCGCAGTTCCATGTCGGCCGCCGCGGTCGACAACTCCGCCCGGCTCGAGTGCGGGACGCGGGCGCGAATGCGCACCGGTGAGCCGACGATGTTGATGTCGCCGATCGAGATCGTGATCCCCCGCCCGAACTTGCTGCGCAGCTCGACGACGAGACGGTTGCCGACGAGCTCGACCGTGGTCTGCTCGACGAGGCGCTCGTTGCCCGTCACCTCGACGGTCGACTCATCGCCGTCGACGGTCTCGACCTCGATGTCCCCGGTCGGGAGCTTCACCTCGAGCTCGACGGGACCGGGGGTGTGGAACGTGTGCAGCGCCATCTCAGACAGCCGCTTTCCGCACTGCCGACTTGGGGTTGCCGGACGGGTCCTCGTAGATCCAGTGGATCCGGACGCTCGTGGGAGGGCTGAGGATGATCATGTCGACTCCTTTCAGCTCCGGCCGTAGCCGGTGAGGCGGCGGCGGCTGCCGCCGGACGGGGTGCGGGGCTCCAGGGCGCGCACGAGCACCTGGACGAGCCAGGTGTTCACGGACATGCCGTGGAGGGCGGCGGCGGCGTCGAGCCGCGTCTTCAGGCTCTCCGGGAGCCGCAGCGTGATGCGGGCCGTGAATGCCTCATCGGCGGGCTCCGCCGGCGCGGCCTCTTCGTCGGGGATGTAGACGAGCTCCGGGTCGCTGCCCGCGAACCGGACTTCGACCCGGCCGTTGTCGAGCTGCGAGTTCAGCTCGAGGGCGGCCTCGCCGAGGGCCTCGAGGAGGCGCCGGCCGACCGCGGACTCGAGCGCGACGGAGAGGAGCTCGGCAGCGCGAGCGGTGGATTCGTCCCCGACCGCTGCGATGCGGGCGAGGTCTTCTCGAAGTGCCTGGACGTAGCCGTCGATCTGCATGACGGCACTATGACATCACAATGATGTCTCTGTCAAGTCACGACGATGTCAGATCAGCCCGCACATCCTCGCGGTGTTCGGCCAGGGCCAGAAACCCCTGCTCTGGAGCGCTTTCTCCGCCACCCAGATCTGCTCCAGCGGCGTCCAGTGGTCGGCCGTTCCCTTCGTCCGGTACAGCCAGCCGCCGTAATGCTCCTGGAAGGTGATGTTCATCTGGAGCCCGCCCCAGTACGGGCCGCCGACGTCGTTCCAGGCGCCCTCGAAGTGGTGGATGCACATCCACTCGCGCATGTGGGGCGGACGCTGGGCACGCCGGTGGGCCGTGAGGGCTCGGCGCTGCCACGTCCGCACGGTGCCTTCGAGGTCCGAGACGGACATCGAGGCGAGCGTTCGGCCGGCCGTATTCGCAAGGGGTGCGCCGGTCAGCCGCTGCCAGTACCACGTCTGCTGCTCGTAGCGCTGGAGCTCGCCGTCGAGGTAATGGAGCGCCGCCGCCCGGCCGGTGCGCTTGGCCGCCTTGTCTTTTGCCTGGGCTCCAAAAGCCGCAGAAACACACACCAGGAACAACATGGCCGAAGCCAGGAGTAATCGCCGCAAAAGATCCTCCCTGAGGTCGTTTGCACTGTCGTAGGCCGAATGGGCTTGGAGCTCCCCGCCGCACGGGGGGCGCACCACTTGGCGCGGCTATGCGTTCGTCACCCTAGGGGCGATTTCGTAAAGACCGTGTGAATAAACCCACGCGAAAACGTGGCAGGTGCCACGAACCCGGCGTAGAGGAGGGCGGCGCCCACTGCGATGCCGACGGCCGCGCCGCCGGCCCCCAGGCCGGCAACGCCGCTCCCTGCGGCGGCCGCAGCCACGCCGAGCACGATGAGGCTGTTCCCGAGCGGGCGTCTCCGGATCGAGCGCAGCGCGACGACCACGACGGCCACCGTGCCGAGGATGTTCGCCGCGATCGCGAGCAGGCGCGCGGGAGCGAACGCGAGGTGGTCCTGCGCGGGCGGGATCCCGTGCGCCGCGAACGCGCCGTGGACAGGCATCGCGAGCGCGATGCCGACCGCAAGCCCGGCGTAGACGAGTGCGAGCGCCTTCGCGCGGCGGACGCCGGCGAGCGCGAGCGACCCTGCGCCGAGCAGCGGCGCGGTGAGCAGCGCGCCGGCGGCGTAGTACACGCGGAACGCGCGCGCGTCCCATTGCGCGGCCTCGCCCCACGCGATCGATCCGGCGGCGACCGCGTAGGTGGCGAGCGACCACGCCCAGATGAGGAGCTCCGGCCGGGCGGACGCGCGCCAGCGGCGCGCGAGCGCACCCACCAGCCGTAAAGCGATCAACGCAGCGGCAAATGCAAGAAGCGCGTCCACGACCGGCGGTAGTCTGGCAGTGATGGAGAAGCGCTACCTGTTCACGCCCGGACCGACGCCGGTGCCGCCACAGGTGCTCGCCGCGATGGGAGAGCCCGTCGTGCACCATCGCAGCCCTGATTTCCGGCCCATCTACGAACGGTGTCTCGCGCGCCTGCGCGACGTGTGCCGGACGGAATCGGACGTCTTGCTCTTCACCGCGTCGGGAACCGGCGCCTTCGAGTCTGCGGTCGTCAATCTCGTCTCGCCGGGGGAGCCGCACCTCGTCGTCTCCTCCGGAAGCTTCGGCGAGCGCTGGGTGGCGATGACGTCCGCCTACGGTGCCGACGTTGACGAGCTCCACTACGCGTGGGGTGAGACACCCGATCCGGAGGACGTCCGCGCACGGCTCGCCGCGCGCGAGGCGAAGGCCGTCTGGATCGTCCAGTCGGAGACGTCGACCGGCGTCGTCGCCGACGTGCAGGCGATCGCCGCGGTTGCGAAGGAGGCGGGCGCACTCGTCGTCGTCGACGCGGTCTCGAGCCTCGGCGCGGTGCCCTGTGAGACCGATGCGTGGGGCCTCGACGTCGTCGTCTCCGGATCGCAGAAGGCGCTCATGACGCCGCCCGGGCTCGGTCTGGCCGCGGTCTCCGACGCCGCGCTCGCGGCGACCGGCTCGACGCCCCGCTTCTATTTCGACTGGAAGCGGACACGCGACGCCCAGCGCAAGCTCGATGCGCCGTTCACGCCGCCGGTCTCGCTCGTCACCGCGCTCGATGTCGCGCTCGGCATGCTCCTCGACGAAGGCCTCGAGGCCGTGTTCGAGCGGCACGTCCGCCTCGGTCGCGCCGCGCGCGCCGGCGTGAAGGCGATGGGGCTCGAGCTCTTCTCGCCCGACGAGGATCGCAGCGCGGTCGTCACCGCCGTCCTGTCGCCCGACGCCGCGGAGGTCATCTCCGGCGTTCGCAACCGCTTCGGCATCACGCTCGCTAGCGGCCAGGGCGACCTGAAGGGAAAGATCTTCCGCATCGGCCACATCGGATGGTTCGACGTCTTCGACATCACGACTGCGCTCGCCGCGATCGAGATCGTGCTCGCGGAGCTCGGCGCCGACATCGACCGCGGGGTCGCCGTGACCGCGGCGCTCGACGCGTACGAGCATTCCTCGGTCGCGTGACGCAGCAGAAGGTGCTCGTGCGCGAGGCGATCGCCGACGCCGGCGTCGACCTGCTGCGCGAGCGCTTCGACGTCGACGTCGACCTCGATTCGCCGCTCGAGGACATCGTCGGCCTCTACGACGCGATCGTCGTCCGCTCGGCAACGAAGCTGACCGCTGAGGTCATCGAGCGCGCCGTCAAGCTGAAGGTCATCGGCCGTGCCGGGGTCGGCGTCGACAACGTGGACGTGGAAGCGGCGACGCGGCGCGGGATCGTCGTCGCGAATGCGCCCGAGTCGACCGTCGTCTCGGCCGCCGAGCACACGATCGGGCTGCTCGTCGCGCTCGCGCGGAACATTCCGCAGGCGCACGCCGCACTGAAGCAGGGCCGCTGGGAACGCAAGTCGTACGGCGGCATCGAGCTGGCCGGCAAGACGCTCGGCGTGCTCGGCTTCGGACGCATCGGCCAGCAGGTCGCCCGCCGCGCGCTCGGCCTGGGCATGCGCGTCGTCGCCTATGACCCGTACGTTGCGGCCGAGCGGTTCCGCGAGCTCGGCGTCGAGCGCGTCGAGACGCCAGAGGAGATCTACGACGTCGCGGAGTTCATCACGCTGCACCTGCCGCTCACCGACGAGACGCGGCAGTCGATCGATGCGGACGCGTTCGCGCGCATGCGCGCCGGCGTGCGGCTCGTCAACGCCGCGCGCGGCCAGCTCGTCGACGAGGCCGCGCTGCTCGCCGCGCTCCAGTCCGGCAAGGTCGCAGGCGCTGCGCTCGACGTGTTCTCCTCCGAGCCGTATTCCGGTCCACTGCTCGAGCTCGACAGCGTCGTCGTCACGCCGCATCTCGCGGCCTCGACCGACGAGGCGCAGGACCGCGCGGGCGTCATCGTCGCCGAACAGGTCGCGGCGGCGCTCGAGGGCGGCCTTGTCTCGAACGCGGTCAACATCCCCGCGATCGGCGCCGAGGACATGGAGGTGCTCGGGCCGTACGTGCCCCTCGCGGCGAAGCTCGGACGCCTCGCGCTCGAGCTCGCCGGCGGCCGCGCGGACGAGATCGTCATCACCGCGTACGGCGGCATCGCGGAGTACGACACGCGGCTGCTCACCGTCGCCGCGCTTCAGGGCGCCTTCCAGGGCCGGGCAGATCGGCCGGTGAACTACGTGAACGCGCCGCTGATCGCGCGTGAGCGCGGCATCGACGTGCGCGAGGAGCGCTCGCAGTCTGCGCGCGACTACACGAACCTCGTACGCGTGGAAGTCCGCGTCGGGGAGGAGAGCACGCGTGTCGCAGGCACGACGATCGGCAGCGAGAACCGTCCCTGGCTCGTGCGGGCGCTCGGGTTCGACCTCGACCTCGAGCTCGACCCATTGCTCGTGCTCTTCCGGTACGACGACGTGCCGGGCGTGATCGGCCGCGTCGGTTCGCTCTTCGGCGACGCCGGCGTCAACATCGCGAACATGACCGTGTCGCGTTCTCGGCGCGGCGGCAAGGCGCTGATGGCGCTGAGCGTCGACACGCGCCCGCCGGCGGAGCTCGTCGAGCGCATCCGCGCCGAGGGCTTCGACGACGCCCGGGTGATCGAGCTCTAGCGGCAGTGCCGGCCAAGCCGGCACGGCCTCTTATGGTCGGCGTCGCAAGCGAACGCCTAGGCCGTTCTCGGATTCAGGCGGCGCACGAGCGCGCGCGCTGCGACGTGGACCTTCTCGACGATCATGAAGCGGCCGCGGTGGTCGACCACGCGTTCGATGCTTCCGTCGCCGTGCCCGGGGGCGATCAGGAACGTCGCCCCGTCCTGGCGAACCTCCTCGTACTCCTCCAGCGTCGCCTCGAGCCGGTGGACGCACTGCGGGTCGTCGCACTCGCAGATGAACTCGGTCGAGCCGGCCTCGAACCGCTCCGCGTTCTCCGCGATGCGCTCGTTCACCTCGCGGAACGCGCTCTCGGTTCGGGCCTTCCGAATCTCTGGGGAGTCATCCATTGAGACAACACAACGGCGAAGGGCGCAAATCGGTTGCGTTCACTACCGTGATGCCGTGCAGTCCTGGCCGGAGCCGGTCGAGCGCTTCGCCACCGCCCTGCGCGAGGCGGCCGTGGACGCGCGCCTGGAGGAGTTCAAGGCCGGCACGCCGACCGCCGGCGCCGCCGCGCGCGCCGTCGGCTGCGAGCGCGCCGAGATCGTCAAGTCGCTCGTCTTCATCTGCGACGGGCGCCCGGTGCTCGCGCTCATTCCGGGCGACAAGCGCGTGGACGCGAACCGGCTCTCGGCCGCCGCAGGGGCGGGCTACGCGCGGGTCGCCAAGCCGGAGGAGGTCGTCGCCGCGACCGGGTTCGAGCCGGGCGCGGTGGCGCCGTTCCCGGCGCCGAACGTCACTCGTGTGCTGATGGACAGGAGCCTGCTCCGGCACGAGCTCGTCTGGATCGGCGCCGGCTCCGACCGGCACATGGCCGGGATCGCGCCGCTCGACCTGGTACGGATGGCCAAAGCGGAGATCGGAGACCTCACGGAGGCGTGACCGCTGGGTACGATTGAGCGCATGCAGGAGACGAGCAAGATCTGGATGAACGGCGAGCTCGTCGACTGGGCGGACGCAACCGTTCACGTCGGCGCGCACGGCCTCCACTACGGATCGGGCGTCTTCGAGGGAATCCGCGCGTACGACACCGAGCGCGGCACCGCTGTCTTCCGGCTGACGGAGCACATGGCGCGGCTGGAGAACTCGGCCAAGCTGCTGTACATGGAACTTCCGTACTCGGTCGAGGAGCTCAAGACGGCCTGCTGGGATCTGGTCGGCGCGAACGGGCTGCCGGAGTGCTACCTGCGGCCGATCGCGTTCTTCGGCTACGGCCAGCTCGGCGTCGGCTCGCACGGCAACCCCGTCGACGTCGCGATCATGTCGTGGCCGTGGGGCACGTACCTCGGCGAGGACGGGATGCGCAACGGCATCCGCGCGAAGATTTCGTCGTGGCAGCGCGTCGGGCCGAACGTCATCCCGCACGTCGCCAAGGCGACCGGGGTGTACGTGAACTCGATGCTCGCGATCGGCGAGGCGGTTCGCGCAGGCTACGAGGAGGCGATCCTCCTCACGCATGACGGCTACATCGCCGACGGCTCGGGCGAGACGATCTTCGTCGTGAAGGACGGCGTCATCGCGACCCCTGATCTCTCGGCGTCGATCCTTCCCGGCATCACGCGCGACACGGTCATCCAGATCGCGCAGGACCTCGGGTACCAGCTGGTGCAGAAGCAGCTCATCCGTACCGACCTCTATCTCGCCGACGAGGTGTTCATGTGCGGCACCGCGGCGGAGGTGACGCCGATCCGCGAGGTCGACGACCAGGTCGTCGGGCCGCCGGGGCCGGTGACGGTCGAGCTGCAGCAGGCGTATCTCGACACGGTGCACGGGCGCAGCGAGCGCTGGGCTCAGTGGCTCGAGTACGCGCCGAGCCGCACCGAGGCGTGAAGCAGGAAGTCCGTCCGGTCCCGCTCTCGGGGCCGTACCTCGACGAGCGCGAGGAAGAGCTCGTCCTCGAGGTCATGCGCTCGGGCCGGCTCTCGCTCGGGCCAACGGTCAACCGGTTCGAGGAGCTTTTCGCCGCGCGGGTCGGCGCGCCGTACGCGGCTGCGGTGTCATCCGGCACCGCCGGCCTGCATCTCCTCTGCGTCGCCGCGGGAATCGAACCAGGCGACGAGGTGATCACGTCGCCGTACTCGTTCGCGGCGTCCGCGAACTGCTTCGTGTACGAGGGCGGCGTGCCAGTGTTCGCAGACATCGACGCGCGCACGCTCAACATGGATTCGGCCGCGGTCGAGGCGGTGGTCACGCCGCGGACGAAGGCGATCGTCGCTGTCGACATCTACGGCTATCCGTGCGAGCTGGACGAGCTGCGCGCGATCGCCGACCGGCATGGGCTCGTCCTCATCGACGACTCGTGCGAGGCATTCGGCGCCGAGTACAAGGGCGCACCGCTCGGTTCGCAAGGCCCGAGCGCGGTGTTCGCGTTCTATCCCAACAAGCAGATCACGACGGGCGAGGGCGGCATCGTGACGACGCACTCCGAAGAGGAGTGGCGCCTGCTCCGGTCGCTCCGCAACCAGGGTCGCGGCGACGAGGGCGGCTGGCTCGAGCACGTCCGGCTCGGCTTCAACTACCGCATCGACGATGTGCGCGCGGCGATCGGGATCGGGCAGCTGGAGAAGCTGGACGAGATTCTCGCGCTGCGCAGCGCCGTTGCGAAGCGCTACGACGAGCTTCTCGCCGGTCTACCCGGTGTGGAGCTGCCGTGCCCGGATGACGCCACGCACAAGCGATCGTGGTTCGTCTACGTCATCGCGCTGCCCGACAACGACACGCGTGAGCGCGTGATCGCGACCTTCGAGCGCGAGCAGGTCGGCTACAACCGCTATCTCCCGTCGATCCATTTGCAGCCCTACATGCGCGAGCGCTTCGGCTTCCGCGAAGGGATGTGCCCCGTGTCCGAGGACGCGAGCTCGCGCACGCTCGCGCTCCCGTTCTTCACCGCCCTCGACCGCGACGCGCAGGAACGCGTGGCCGAGGTCCTCTCCGCCGCCCTTTGATCGGGGCCGTCCGCCGGCTCGCGGTGGACGTCGGGCCGCTGCGGGAATCGCCCGGCTTCCGTCGCCTGTGGATCGGCCAGTCGATCGCGTACGTCGCCTGGCGGATGATGCTCGTCCTCGTGCCGGTGCAGGTGTACCGGCTGACGGGCTCGACCCTCGACGTCGGGCTCGTCGCACTCGTGCAGTTCGTGCCGCTCGTGGTGTTCACGATCATCGGCGGCGCGCTCGCGGACACGCGCGACCGCCGGCGACTGCTGCTCGGGAGCACGGCCGGAATTGCGCTGGCGTCGGCGGCCTTCGTCGCCGTCTCCGCAGCCGGTCGCCCGAATGTCGGCCTCGTCTTCTTCCTCGGCTTCGTCGCGTGGTCGTCGTTCTCGCTCGGCGCGGGCGCGATCCGGTCGATGACCGCGCGCCTCGTCCCGCTCGAGCAGTTGCCGGCTGCCGCGGCGCTGAACGGGCTGTACAACAACCTCGGTCTCGTCGTCGGCCCGGCGATCGCCGGCGTCCTCATCACGAGCATCGGTTTCGCCGCGACATACGGCGTGTCGCTCGCCGGGATCCTCGTCTCGCTCGTCCTCGCATTCCGCCTTCCGGCGGTGCCGCCGCAGGAGGACGCGCCGCAGATGACGCTCCAGACGATCGTCGACGGCTTCCGCTATCTCCGCATGCAGCAACTCGTCCTGTCGTTCTTCCTCATCGACACGCTGGCGATGGTGCTGGGCATGCCGAGCTCGCTCTTCCCGGCGCTCGCGCAGCACGTGTTCCGGGACCCCGCATCGGTCGGATATCTGTTCGCGGGGCCGGCGGTGGGCGCGTTCCTCGTGTCGCTCTTCTCGGGCTGGGCGATGCGCCTCCGACGCCAGGGGCGCGCGATCGTGCTCTCCGTCTGCGGCTGGGGTGCCGCCATTACGGGGTTCGGCTTCACGCACACGCTCTGGTTCGCGCTCCTGCTCCTCGGCGTCGCCGGCGCGGCCGACCAGGTGAGCGCGATCTTCCGCTCGACCATCGTGCTCACCGTCACGCCCGACCACATGCGCGGCCGGCTCGGCGGCATCGAGTTCGCGCAGGTCGCGAGCACGCCGTCGCTCGGCAACGTCGAAGCCGGCGTTGTCGCGCAGCTCACGAGCCTGCGCTTCTCGATCGTCTCCGGCGGCATCGGGTGCATCGCGGGCACGCTCGCGCTCGCGGCACTGTTCCCCGTGCTCCTTCGATACGACGCCAGTGCTCGGACGTGACTTCTTCTCCCGTTCGGTGCACGAGGTTGCGCCGGACCTGATCGGCGTGACGCTCCTCGTCGACGGCGTCGGCGGGCCGGTCGTCGAGGTGGAGGCGTACGACCAGGGCGATCCGGCGAGTCACGCGTTCCGTGGGCAGACGGCGCGCAATGCCGTGATGTTCGGCCCGCCGGGCTACGCCTACGTGTACCGGTCGTACGGCATCCACTGGTGCATCAATTTCGTGTGCGACGTGCCGGGCCGGGCCGAGGCGGTGCTCATTCGCGCGCTCGCGCCGGAGCACGGGATCGACCGCATGCGTGCACGGCGCGGGCTCCTTGCAGATCGAGCTCTGTGCTCGGGCCCGGGGAAGCTGTGCCAGGCGCTCGGGATCACGCGCGAGCAGGACGGCCTTCCGCTCGACGCGCCGCCGTTCGAGTTGCTCGCGCGCGAGGGGACGCCGGCGATCATGACCGGCCCGCGCATCGGCATCACCCGCGGGGTCGAGCGCAACTGGCGTTACGGCCTCGCCGGCTCGCCCTTCCTTTCGCGCAGGTTCTAGTTGTCCGGTACCAGGTACCAGACTTTCGCCCCTTGCTTCCGTTACGCGAAAGACCGGTACCTGGTACCGGCGTACACCCGACGGGCTAGCGGGCCAGTATCAAGCGGACTGTCATGCCCGGCGCGGCGGCGACGCCGGCGCGAGGCTGCTGTGCGATGACGCGACCGATCTTGCCGGTGCCGAATGTCACCTGGGGAACGAGCTTGAGCTTCGCGAGCCGGGTCCGCGCCGCGCGCAACGTCAGGCCGATCGTCTTCGGGACGAGCCCGTGCAGCGGCTTCGCGAGCACGAGCGTCACCTTGTCGAACGACGACAGCGTGCCGCCGGCCGGGAACTGGCGCAGAACGACGCCGATGCGCTGGCCGGCGCTCGCCGGCTTGTACACGAGCTGCGCCGTCAGCGGCTGCAACGCGAGGCGCGAACGTGCGCTGTCCACCTTCCATCCGACGACGTTGGGGACGTTGACCTCGTTGCGCTTGCAATCGGCGGTCTTGCTCGGCCCGTGGCCCACGAAGTACACCATCAGCGACGTCGACTTGCACTGTCCGTCGTCGAGCTCGATCTGGCCATTGCGGTACGTCACCAGTCGCGACTGCGTCGCGAAGTACGGCGGCGACGGGAACGACTTGGGCTGCGCGTTCATCGCCGCGAGCGCGGGTTGCATGAACGCCTTCCAGATGAGAGCCGGAAACGAGCCGCCGACCACCGGGCCGCCGTGGAACTCGTGCAGCATGGGCGTCAGCCGGTCCGGGTAGCCGACCCAGATGCACGTGACGAGCTGTGGCGTGTACCCGCAGAACCACGCGTCGCCGTAGTTCTCCGTCGTCCCGGTCTTGCCGGCGACCGTGCGGCCGGGAAGCTGCGCCGCCGTGCCGGTGCCGCCTGTGACGACGCCCTCGAGCAGCTGCGTCAGCTCTTCGTCGATGTCGGGCGAGAGCGCGCGCACGTTCTTCGGCACGTTCGCGTAGACGACCTTGTTCGCGTCGCTGTCGATCGTCGTCACGACGCGCGGCTCGTTCCCGAAGACGGTCCCGTCGACGCGGTTACCGTCGTTTGCGAACGTCGCGTACGCGCGCGCCATCTCCAGGACGCTCACCGGCTCGACGCCGAGGCCGATTGCGAAGTAGCTCTGCAGCGGCCCCGTGATTCCGGCCGAGTGCGCGGTCTTGACGACGTTGGCCGGTCCGACGTCGCGCGTGAGCTGTGAGAAGACGGCGTTGTCCGAGACGGCGATCGCCTTCACGAGATCGATCGGGCCGAGGTACTCGCCTTCGTAGTTGTGCACGCTCCAGTACCGATTGCCGAGGAAGATCGACACGGGCTTCGACACGTACGTCGTCAGCGGCGAGATCCCCTCCCGCAGCGCGGTGGCGAGCACGAACGGCTTGAACGCCGATCCCGTCTGCCGCTCGCGCGCGGTGGCGAGGTTGTACTGGCTGACGTGGAAGTTGCGGCCGCCGACCATCGCGAGCACGCTCCCGTCCGTTGGGTTGATCGCGACGAGCGCCGCCTGCGGCCCCGTCGCGCTCGGGAGGATCTTCTGCACCGCTGCGCGCGCGAGCTGTTGCAGGCGCAGGTTGATGGTCGTGTACACGCGGTAGCCGCTCCCGAAGACCTTGCTCGCGCCGAAGCGGTCGATCAGCTGCTCCTTCACGTACTCGCCGAAGTACGGCACCTGCCCCTGGATGCCGGAGAGATGGACGTCCTGCGGCCGAGGCATCGGCGCGTTCGTCGCGTTGCGGAACTCCGCCGGGGTGATGACGTGCTGTTGCAGCATGAGCTCGAGCACGACGGCCCGTCGCTCGCGCGCCGTCTGTGGGTGCGCGACGGGGTCGTACAGCGTCGGGTCCTCAGGGATGCCAGCGAGGAGCGCCGCCTCGGGCAGCGTCAGCTTGGCGGCGCTGTGCCCGAAGTACGTGCGCGCGGCGCGCTCGACGCCGTAGGCGCCGTTCCCGAAGTAGATGGTGTTGAGGTAGGCGGTGAGGATCTGGTCCTTCGACCACTTCTGCTCGAGCTGCCACGCGAGCGCCGCCTCCTTCAGCTTCCGGAAGACCGACCGCTGGTCGCCGGTGAGCGTGTTCTTGACGAACTGCTGCGTGATCGTCGAGCCGCCCTGCACCGGACGGCCGCGAATGTCGTTCCACAAGGCGCGGCCCATGCCGCGAATGTCGATGCCCCGGTGTGAATAGAAGCGCTTGTCCTCGGTGGCGACGATCGCCTGCTTCATCCACGCGTTGATCCCCGTCGACGGGACGAGCACCCGGCTCTCCGACCCGCGCAGAACCGCGAGGATGGTGTGACCGTCGGACGCGTAGACGTATCCGTCCACCTGTTCGTGCTGGTGGTGGAACGGGTCGAGGCCGTTGAGCTGCGAGCCCACGGCGAGCACGACGCCGTACGAGAAGGCGGTGACCGAGAGGACGCCGAGAACCGCGACCAGCGCCAGAAGGCGGAGCTTGCGGATGCGGCGCCGGCGCCGGTGCAGGCCCCCCGGCTCGGAGCGATGTCTGCGCAGCAGCACGGAAGGGGGCCGATTCTAGCCCCGGCCAGCCTCTAGACTCGCCCGCGTGACCGTTCGTCCTTACGGAACCTGGCCGGCGGCGCTGGACGCCCACGCCGTCGCGCGTGCCGGCGGGCGCCGGTTCGCCACGCTTCGGGCCGACGGCAGCCGCGTCCGCTGGAGCGAGTCCCGCCCCGAGGACGGGGGACGCATCGTCGTGGTCGACTCCGAGTCGGGTGACCTGACGCCCGCCGGGTCGAACGCGCGGACGCGCGTGCACGAGTACGGCGGCGGCGCGGTCTGGTACCACGGCGACACCGTCTTCTACTCCGAGTTCGCGGACAGCCGCGTGTACCGGGTCGACGGCGGGAAGGCTCGGCCCATCACGCCGGAGCCGCCGGCCGAGAACTCGCTGCGCTACGCCGACGGCGTCGTCATGCCGGACGGGTCGACGATCGTCTGCGTCCGCGAGCGGCACGAGGGCGGGGAGGTGCACAACGAGCTCGTCTCGTTTCCCGCCGACGGGTCGGCCGTGCCGACGGTCATCCAGTCCGGGCACGACTTCTACATGGCGCCTCGCTTCGACCCGGCCGGCGGCCGGCTCGCCTGGGTCGCCTGGGACCACCCGAACATGCCGTGGGACGGGACCTTCCTGTACGTCGACGGCGTCGTCGTGGCCGGCGGCCCGGAGGAGTCGGTGATCGATCCGCGGTGGTCACCCGACGGCGTCCTCCACTACTGCTCCGACCGCGCGGGATGGTGGAACCTGTACCGCGACGAGGAGCAACTGACGTCGCTTGCGGACGCCGAGGTCGGGGGGCCGAACTGGGTCTTCGGGATGAGCCGCTACGTCTTCCTCGAGGACGGTCGCATCGCGTGCGTCGTCACGCGCCGCGCGGTCGACTCGTTGCAGCTGCTCGACCCCGCCCACGGCACGCTCGACGATCTCGGCCTGGGTTGGACGTCGTATGTCGCCACGGCGATCGCCTCGAGCGGTGGCCGGGTGGTCTTCGCGGCCGGCTCGCCGACGCAGGCGACGGTGCTGGTGGCGCTCGACGTCGACGCGGGCCGGGAGGAGATCCTGCGCCGGTCGCTCGAGGTCGACCTCGATCCGGCGACCATCTCCGTGCCCGTCGCGATCGAGTTCCCGACCGGCGACGGGCCCGTCGCGCACGCGTTCTACTACCCGCCCCTGAGCCTGGACTCGGAGGGCCCCGCCGACGAGGCGCCGCCGCTTCGCGTCACCTGCCACGGCGGGCCGACCGCCCACGTGTCGCCGCATTTCGACCTCGAGACGCAGTACTTCACGCAGCGCGGCATCGGCGTCCTCGACGTCAACTATCGCGGCAGCACGGGGTATGGACGCGAATACCGGCGTCTCCTCAACGGGTGTTGGGGCGAGATCGACTGGGCCGACTGCGTCTCGGCGGCGAAGCATCTCGCGGCAAAGGGCGAGGTGGACGCCGCGCGCACGTGGGTGGAGGGCGGCAGCGCGGGCGGCTACGTCGTCTTCTGCGCGTTGGTCTTCGACCCAGAGGCATTCGCCGCCGGCGTCAGCTACTTCGGCGTCGCCGACGCCGAGGCGCTTGCGCTGTACACGCACAAGTTCGAGTCCCGCTACCTCGACTCGATGATCGGGCCGTATCCCGAGCAAGCGGACCTCTACCGGGAGCGGTCGCCCGTGCACTTCGTCGACCGGCTCGAGCGACCGTTGTTGCTGCTGCAGGGCCTCGACGACAGGGTCGTGCTCCCGAGCCAGGCCGAGATGATGGTCGAGGTGCTCGAGCGCAAGGGCATCCCGTACGCGTACCTCGCGTTCGCGGGCGAGGGCCACGGGTTCCGCAAAGAGGAGAACATCGTGCGCTCGCTGGAGGCCGCGCTCTCGTTCATCGGCCAGGTCTTCGGGTTCGAGCCTGCGGGCGACATCCAGCCGGTCGCGCTCTCGGTCGCACTTTCGTGAGCGATTTCGTCCCCACGCGGCATGCCGTGCACGTGCTGCCCGAGGGCGGCCTCGACGCGAAGTTGAAGCTCGGACGGCCGCTGCGGGTGAAGCTCGGGATCGACCCGACGTCGCCCGACGTCCATCTCGGCTTCGCCGTCGTCCTCGACCGGCTGCGGGAGTGGCAGGACGCCGGTCACACGGTGGTCCTCATCGTCGGCGACTACACGGCTCGCATCGGAGACCCATCCGGCCGTTCGGCCGAGCGGCCCGTGCTCGCGGACGACGAGCTGGACGCGAACGCGAAGCGCTTCCGCGAGCAGGTCGTGCGTGTGCTCGATCCGGAGCGCACCGAGTTCCGCTTCAACGGGGAATGGCTTGCGCCGCTGACGTTCGCCGAGACGGTGCGCCTGACGAGAACGCTGACTGTCGCCCGGCTGCTCGAGCGCGACGACTTCGCGAAGCGCTTCGCCGCGGGGGAGCCGATCTCGCTGTCGGAGCTCCTGTATCCGCCCATGCAGGCCTACGACTCGGTCGCGATCGAGGCCGACGTCGAGATCGGGGGCACGGATCAGCTGTACAACCTGCTCGCCGGTCGCGACGTCATGCCGCACTACGGCCTCGAGCCGCAGGTCGTCGTCACGTATCCACTGCTCGTCGGCCTCGACGGGGTGGAGAAGATGTCCAAGTCGCGCGGGAACTACATCGGGATCAACGAGCCGCCAGAGGAGATGTTCGGGAAGACGATGTCCATCCCCGACGATGCGCTGCCGCAATGGTGGGAGCTCGTCGCCGGCGGCGGCGAGCATTCGGCCGACCCGATGGAGTGGAAGCTCGAGCTCGCGCGCCGGATCACCGCGCGCTGGCACGGCGAGGACGGCACGCGCGCCGGAGAGGAGCACTTCACGCGGGTCGTCCGCCGGCACGAGGCGCCCGAAGCGGTCGAAGAGGCGCGGCTGGACGGGCCGGATCCCGTGCATCTGCCGGCCTTTCTCGCCGCCACGCTGGGCGAGTCGACGAGCCACTGGCGGCGGACGATCGACCAGGGCGGGGTCAAGCTGGACGGCCGCGCGCTCTCGGGTTACGACCACCCCTGGTCGGAGCTCGACGGCGCTGTGCTCCAGGCCGGGAAGCGCCGTTTCGTCCGGCTCGTCGCGGGTTGACGTGAGGCCCCGCCTTGCTACAATCCCTCGGCTGCCCTAGGGCGGTGTAGGAAAGTCCCTGCAAACGACTAACTGGAGCGCCTTCGGACGATTCGGGAAAGAGCTTTTCCGAGCATCCTGGGGCCTCTGGCGTGAGTCGGGGCCTTTTTTACGCCGTCGCGACGGCCTGGTCTTTGAAAACTCAACAGCGTGCGTTTACGTCGAGAACAGGTCGCTTGCGACCTGTCTAGATGAAACCTGTCTCCGCCCCTTCGGGGGTGGGACTTTGAGCACAAGCTCAAGGTGAAAAAGACTCGTCGGCTTCGGCCGGCGAACCATCTTCACGGAGAGTTTGATCCTGGCTCAGGACGAACGCTGGCGGCGCGCTTAACACATGCAAGTCGAGCGAGAACCGGACCTTCGGGTCCGGGGACAGCGGCGAACGGGTGAGTAACACGTGAGTAATCCACCCTTGGTACCGGGATAGCCCGAGGAAACTCGGATTAATACCGGATAGCCCGACAGCCTTTCGGGGCGGTCGGAAAAGGTAGCTTCGGCCTCCGACCAAGGACGAGCTCGCGGCGGATTAGCTTGTTGGCGGGGTAACGGCCCACCAAGGCGACGATCCGTAGCTGGTCTGAGAGGACGATCAGCCACACTGGGACTGAGACACGGCCCAGA
>DATKQT010000003.1:0-85680 GCA_035532535.1 Gaiellaceae bacterium | reverse complement strand
CTCGACAGGTCATGCTGGCCGTTGTGGCCGGACGCTCCCCGACGCCCGACCTGCTGCACGAAGCGCTGCTCGGCGAGGCGGCCGAGAGCGCGTTCTTCGCCATCACGGTCTACGACGACGACGGCCACATGGTCGCCGTGAACCGGCGAGCAGCCGAGCTGCTCGGGCACAGCCGTGAGGAATTGCTCGCCCACGACGTCGGCGCCTTCACCGAGGGCGGGTTCGACCGGACTCGGCTCTTCAGCCAGGACATGCGCGAAGGCGTCCGCCTCGTGCAGCGGAAGGACGGCTCCCGGGTGCCCACCGCCTTCGTCGTTGCCCCGGCCACGCTGGCGGGCCTGCCGTACTTCGTCGCCGTCTGGTGGCAACTGGCCGAGGACGATCCACGCGCTGCGACGGCCTCCTAAGCATCTTCACGCCGTATCCACGGTGTTTCCAACACTGCCCTGGCGCTTTTCCACAGTGTTGGCCACAATTCACACAACGTGTTCCAGATCGGCGACAGCCTTCGGGAAGCCCGGACCCGGCGCGGCTTCAGCCCAGCCGACGTCCACAAGGCGATTCGCATCCGCGAGCGGTATCTGACCGCGCTCGAAGAGGAGCGCTGGGACATGCTCCCCGGCGAGGCGTACACGAAGGGCTTCCTGCGCACGTACTCGGAGCACCTCGGCCTCAACGGCCAGCTCTACATCGACGAGTACAACGCGCGCAGCGCCCGCCGCGACGAGGAGGCCCCGCCCCTCGTGCCGCACGCGTCGGCGGACGTCCGCCACCTCCAGCGCGGCGTGCTCGTGACGCTCGCCGCCGTCCTCGTCGTCGGCGCCGCCGTCGCTGGGCTCGCGGCCTGGCGACTCGCCGGATCGTCGACGCCGCCGTCGCGGGCCCGGCCGCCGTCGGGTGCCGGAAGCGTGGCGGCCGCCGCGCCGTCGCCGACCGCGACGGCAACGACCCCCGCCGTGACGGTGCCCGCCGTCTCGACGGCGCCGGTGTTCACGAGCATCAGCGCGGCGCGCGGCCGCTGCTGGCTGCTCGTCCGCGCGGGCGGGCCGAACGGGAAACTGCTCTTCGAAGGCGTCCTCGAGCAGGGCCAGGCGAAGCGGTTCCAGGTGCAGCAACGCCTGTGGGTGCGGATGGGACGCCCCTCGGCGCTCGACATCACGCTCGCAGGAAAGCTCGTGAACGGGCTGCCGAGCTCGCCGTCGAACGTGCTGCTCACGCGCTCCGGCGCCCAGTCCGCCTAGGCAGTCGCGGCAGCGTCGAGCTCGATCGCGGGCACATCGCCCCACAGATCCTCGAGCTTGTAGTACGCGCGCGCCTCCGGCGTGAACACGTGGAGGACGACGTCGAGGTAGTCGGCGAGGATCCACGTTCCCTCCTGCACTCCGTCCACGGTGCGCGGGAGGAGCTCCGCCTCGCTCTTCATCCGGCCGTGCACCTCATCCCAGATCGCGGCCGTCTGGCGCGCGTTCCGGCCCGTGCAGATGACGAAGAAATCGGTGAACGTGCAGACGGGCCGCATGTCGAGAATGACCACGTCCTCCGCCAGCTTCTCCTGCGCGAGAGCGGCGATGCGGCGTGCGTGTTCGAGCGGCGTCAACTGCGTTCAGTCTATCCAGGCCCTGCGGACGTCAATCACGCGCGTAGAGCCCGCGTTCGAGGATGAGGCGCTCGACTGCGACGGGAACCAGGCCGTCGAGGGGCTCGCCGAGCGCGGCGCGCGCCCGGATCTCGCGCGAGGCGGCCGGATTCGGCTCGATGTCGAAGAAGGCCACCCGGTCGGGGCGCTCGAGCGTCCGGAGGACGATGTCCAGGAGGCCCTGGTCGAAGCCGGGCCGCGTGGCGACGCCGAGGCGCGTCAACTCGAGCACCGCCTCGGGCTCCTTCCAGGTGAGGAAGTCGACGAACTGGTCGGCGCCGACGACGAAGACGGGGTCGTCGAACCGCTCGCCGCGGAGGAGATCGATCGTGCGCGGATACGGATCGAGCCTCACGTCGTCGTCCGGGAACGCCGCTTGCGCAAGCTCGAGACGAACCTCGGCCGGCAGCTCGACGTCCTTGTGGCCGGGCCGCTCGGCAACGAGCACGGTCAAGCGCGGCACGTCGAAACGCTTCCTCGCAGCCTGCGCCAGCGCGAGATGCCCGTCGTGCGGCGGGTCGAACGCGCCACCGAACAGGACTACTGCCACTCCATCGTCTCCTCGCCCATCTCCACCTGATCGCCCTCGCGCGCGCCGGCCGCCTTCAGGATCGCCTCCAGCTCCGCCGCATCGGGCGGGCGCCCGGTGACGCGGAATCCGCCGTCCGTTCGGAAAACGCGGTAGGAGCGCCGCGCCGGCCGCGGCCGGTAGACGAGGTAGTCGACGAGATCGGCAGCCTCGGGCGCGGGCGTAACCGAGGCGGGTAGCGCAGGAACGAGCTCGAAGAGCGTGCGCTTCAGCTCGTCGATCCCGGCACCGGTCGCAGCCGACACCCGGAGGACGCGGACGATGCGCTCGTCCTCGATGTGGAACTCCGGGGGATCTGGCATGAGGTCGGTCTTGTTCAGGACGACGACCTGCGGACGCGTGTCGAGGCCGGCGCCGTAGGCGGCCAGCTCCGTGTCGATCGTGTGCCAGCGCTCGTCCGCGTCGTCCTCGGACGAGTCGATCACGTGCAGCAACAGCCGCGCACGCTCGAGATGCGCGAGGAACTCGTGACCGAGGCCGATTCCTTCGCTCGCGCCCTCGATCAGTCCCGGGACGTCCGCAACGGTGAGCTGGCTCCCGTCCATCTCCACCGTGCCCAGGACCGGAGCGAGCGTCGTGAACGGGTAGTCGGCGATCTTCGGGCGCGCGTTCGAGATGCGCGCGAGCAGCGAGGACTTGCCTGCGTTCGGGAGACCGACGAGCGCGGCGTCGGCGAGCAGCTTCAGTCGCAGCTCGATCTCGCCCTCCTCGCCCGGAAGCCCGACCTCGGCGAAGCGCGGCGTCTGCCGCGTCGGGGTGGCGAAGTGCTTGTTGCCTCGGCCGCCGGTTCCACCCTTCGCGACGACGACGCGCGCGTCGGCGTGCGCGAGATCGGCGACGAGCCGGCCCTCGGCGTCGAACACCTGCGTTCCCACTGGCACGTTCAGCACCGCGTCGTCACCGTCGGCGCCGTGCGACAGACGCCCGCCGCCGCCGCCGCCGCGACCGGCGCGCAGCTTCTGATTCGGGCGCACACCGGATAGGTCGCGCCGCCGCGGATCCGCGATCAGCACGACGTCGCCGCCGGCGCCGCCGTCACCGCCGTCCGGTCCGCCCTTCGGCACGTACTTCTCACGCCGGAAGTGAATCGACCCGTCGCCGCCGCGGCCGCCCTGCACCCATAGCCGGGCGCGATCGTGGAACACGGAAGCCCTAGTCGACGACGCTGACGAAGCGGCGTTCGCCGCTCGTGCGGAAGGCGACCTTGCCTTCGCGCGTCGCAAAGATCGTGTCGTCTTTGCCGATGCCCGTGCCGGGGCCGGGGCGGAAGCGCGTCCCGCGCTGGCGGACGAGGATCATCCCCGCGGTCACGTCCTGGCCGGCGAAGAGCTTGACGCCGAGCATCTGCGGGTTCGAGTCACGGCCGTTCCGCGACGAGCCCAGACCCTTCTTATGTGCCATCTAGTGCTCCTCCTTCGCGGCGAGCGCAGACTCGAGCGTCGCGATCGCGCCCTTGCGGTTCGCGTTCGCCTTCTCGTACTCGAGCGCAGCCTCGATGTTCGGGCGCCGCCAGGTCGAGACGTGCTCCTTGATCTCCGCGATCGACATGTCCTCGTAGCCCTTCGGCGGGTGGACGGTGCGCACCGGCGCAGCTGCCGGAGCCGCGGCTTTCGGTGCGGCCGCCTTCGGGGCAGGCGCCGGCTTCGGCTCGGTTGCCGCCGCCCTGGGCTCGCCTGCGCTCCGCGCCGTCGTTCCAGGCGCCTTCGTCGCGCCGATGGCCTCGATCTCGATCCGCGTCAACCGGCTGCGGTAGCCGTTGTGCCGGCGGTACCCGGTCCGCTTCTTGTACTTGCCGATCCGGATCTTCTCGCCGAGCACATGGCCGACGACGCGCGCGGTGACCGTCGTCGCCGGCGAGAGGTCGGTCTTGCCGTCGCCGCCCACGAGCAGGACGCGGGGCTTGAATGTCTTCCCCTCGTCCTCCTTCAGGCGATCGACGAGCAGCCGCTCGCCCGGACGAACGCGGTACTGCTTGCCGCCGAGTGTGATGATCGCGTAGCTCATTGCTTTAGGCGCTGAAACGCGGGCCGGAGGCCCGCGAGGCCAGCAGTGTAGCGAAATCAGCCATCGATCTGATCGCCCCATTCGGACATGGGGACATAGCCCCACTCCTCCTCCTGCGTGGCGGTGACCTCCGCCGCGGGCTCCGGCTCGAGCACCGGCTCGTGCCGCTCCGGCTCTGCGTCGGGCTCCGCCGCCGGCTCCGGCTCGGAGCCGTTCCCGGAGGCCGTGACGGTTGCGCCGGCCGGCTTCTTGCGCCGGTTCTTGCCCCCGCGCGAGCCGCGCCGCGTCTTCTTCTTCCTCGGCTCGGCGCCGTTCTCCGAGGGAACCTCGGGCGTTTCGGGCGCTTCAGGTGTTTCTGGCTCGGTGTCGGACACCGGCTCCGCTTCGGCGGCGGCCGGCAGCGGCTCCTCGGCCGGCTTCGGCGCGCCGAGCTCGTCGGGCGGAAGGTGGATCGTCGTCGGCTTCTTGCGGTTGCGGCCGCCGCGAGAGCCGCGCCGCGTCTTCTTCTTCGCGGCGACGGCGGGCGTGTCCGAGGCGCTCGCTTCGTCCTCGTCTGCTTCCTCGGCGTCTTCCTCCTTGTCCGCCTCCTCCGCGTCTTCGGCCTCGTCGGGCTCGTCGGGCTCGTCGGTCTCCTCGATCTCGAGCTCCTCGGTCTCCGTGTCGGACACCGGCGCGCCCGTCTCTGCGTCCTTGCGAACCGGCGGCTTGCGCGTCGGCTTCTCCGCCTCCGCCTCGGCGGTGAGCGGCTCGACCACCTTCGCGCGTCGCGTCAGCGATGCGTACGCGCCTCCGTCGAGCACACGCTCGACGCGCACCTTCACGCGCTTGCCGACGAGCTGCGCCGCATCGCCGACGCAGACGTCGATTCCGTCCAGCTTCCCGACGGCCGCCGTCGCGTCGTGCCGGTCGACTTCGACCAGCTCGATCTGGAGCTCCGCGCCCTCCGCCACCGGAGAGGGCGGCGTCAGGTCGGCGAGCTTGCCCTCGGCAAGGACAACGAAGTGGTCGAGGTGCATGTCGGGCTTGCCCTCGAGGAAGAAGCGCCGCTTCGTCAGCGCCTCGAGCTCGATCAGCCGCCGCGCGCCCGGCCCGACGAGCGCACTCGCGATCGGCGCGGCGAGCTCGACCTTGAACGCCTGCGAGCGCGAGCCGGCGACGAGTGCGCGCAGCCTCCGCTCCATGTCGATCGCCGCCGACGCCTCGGAGAGGACGATGCCGTCGCCTCCGCACGTCGGGCACTTGCGCGTCATGACTTCGCGTGGTCCTTCCGTCACGTTCTGCCGCGTCATCTCGACGAGGCCGAGCGGAGAGATCTCGACGACGTACGTCTTCGTCCGGTCGCGCTCGAGCTCCTCGCGCAGGGCGTCCTCGACGGTCTTCCGGTTCTTCGGGTTCGCCATGTCGATGAAGTCGATGACGATGATCCCGCCGACGTCGCGCAGCCGGAGCTGGCGCACGACTTCCTTCACCGCTTCGAGGTTGTTCTTCGTGATCGTGTCCTCGAGCCGGCCGCCGGCGGTCTTGCCGCGCGAGCCGACGAAGCGGCCGGTGTTCACGTCGATGACGGTGAACGCCTCCGCGTAATCGAAGATGAGGTACCCGCCGGAGGGAAGGTCGACACGGCGGTTCAGGGTCGACCTGATCTCGGCGTCGACGCCGAACGCTTCCATCAGCGGCGTCTTGTCCTTGTACCGGATGACGCGCTCGACCATGTGCGGCGACGTCTTCTTCAGGTAGCCGGTGATGCGCTTGTACGCCTGGTCGTTGTCGACGAGCGCACGCTCGAAGTCGCCGGTGAACAGGTCACGCGTGACACGCAGCGGCAGCTCCGCTTCCTGGTAGATGAGCTCCGGCGCCTTGGCGGTCTTCGCCTGCGCCTGGATCGACTTCCACAACCGCTGCAAGAAGACGAGGTCGCGCTCGATGTCCTCCTCGGACGCGCCCTCGGCGGCCGTGCGGACGATGACGCCGCCCTCCTTGACGTTCAGCTTCTTGAGGATGTCCTTCAGGCGTCCGCGCTCGTCGTCGTCGAGCCGGCGCGACACGCCGAGTCCTTCGCCCTGCGGGACGAAGACGACGAACCGGCCGGGAAGCGAGATCTGCGTCGTCAGGCGGGCGCCCTTCGTCTTCATCGGGTCCTTCACTGCCTGCACGAGAATCGTCTGGCCGCGGCTGATCAGGTCCTGGATGCGGCGGCCGTGGCCGCGCTCGAGCTCCGGGCCGACGATCTCGTCGACGTACAGGAAGCCGTTCTTCTCCAGGCCGATCTCGACGAACGCCGCCTCCATTCCGGGGAGGACGTTGTCGACCGTGCCGAGATAGATGTTCCCTGCGATCGAGCGCCGTTCGGGGCGCTCGAGGTAGACCTCGGCGACGCGGTCGTCCTCGAGGACGGCGACGCGCTGCTCACCGACGTCGACGGACACGATCAGCTCGCGCTTTGCGGCGGGCAGCGGCGCACGGCGGGGCGCCTGGCGGCGACGGCTGCCGCTCTCCTGGCGGCGCCGCTCCTGGCGCTGCGACATCTGCTGTTGCGGCTGCTTGCGCTCCGCCGGTTTCCGGTCCCCGCTCCGCGGCTTCGCTTCAGGCTTCGCTTCGCTCGGCTTGTCGCCCGCGCTCGCAGTCCCAGGCTTCTTGCGCCCGCGTCCTCCGCGGCTACCGCGGCGGCGCTTGGGCTTGGTGGGATCGGTTGTACCGGCCGCCGGCTCGGCGGCCGATTCGATTACTTCAGGCTCGCGAGGAGCCTCGGGTGCGGCCGGCTGAGCGGCCGCTGTGTCGGATTCGTTCTTCCGTCGTCGAAACCAGGGCAAGAAAAAACTCCTTCGTTGAAGCGCGCGACAGCGACGCCCGAGGTCTCGGGGCGGCGCGCGCGCTGTAGGTCAGGCATGAAAACCATGTGTCCCCAGGGTAGCAGGGGCGTCGTCCGACCCCGGACCTACGATCCCGCCAATCACGACCCTGGAGGTTCGACCGTGACCAGGATGCAGAGCACCGAGGCCGAGGAGCTCCTCCTCATCGAGGAGGCTGACGCCTGGTTCGAGTATGGCGAGGCCATACGGGGCCAGACCGAGGCTCGCTACCTCGAGATCGAGCCCTGGGCCTGGGCCCGCTTGCAGCAGCGCCTCCGTGCCATCAAGGCGCGGCGCGCAAAGCTGCGCCCCGCAGCCGCCTAGTGGACCAGCTGGAGGCGCCGGATCGCGGCTTCGCCGAGGGCTCGCGTGCCTGCATACGCAATGCCGCCCTTTACGGCCCACCCCGCTACAGGGACGAAATCGAGCAGTTCCCGCGCCACCGCGCGCAGGCCGAGCCCCGCGCCGACAACGGCGAGGACTTCTGGGAGCCGCTCCCGTGGATCGAGCTCCAGGCCGTACGCCTGATCGAGGAGCAGCAGCATCCGCACCTGGTTGAGCGCGAGCACGGGCAGGTCGGCACCGGGAACGAAGACCGCCGCCCCCAGGATCCCGTTCTTGCGCGCGAACGACGCGACGATCCGGTCGCAGACCGCGCCGCGTAGCACCGGCAGCGCTCCGGCGAGCGGCGCCCCGGCCTCCCCCAGTCGCGCAGCGATCGCGGCCGCGATCCGGTCGAGTGGAAGTCGCTCGCCCGACCCGACCCGGACGATGTCGGTCGCGAGCACGTACGGCAGCGGCCGGTCGTCGAAGGCGACAGCCACGATTGGCACGCGGCCGCGTCGCGCGGCTCGCAGCGCCCCCGCGTCGTCGCCGGTCGCGATGTGGACGTAGACGGCCGCTCCCCGGGGCGCGCCCAGGCGCACCGCGGACGGATCCCCGCCGCGCGTGAGCTCACGCTCGAGCGTGCGCGCGATCTCGCCGGCGCCGCCGAGCGCGACCGGCTTGCGGTCCTTGCCCGCCGCCCGCAGCTCCTTCATCAGCTTCCGGAGCGCGCCGACGGAAACCGGCGCCTTCATCTCCTGCGACGAGCTGCGCGGCCGCGCGCATAGATCGCGAGCAGCACGCCCATGGCGGCGAGGTTCGCGATCATCGACGAGCCGCCCACGCTGACGAACGGAAGCGGGATGCCGGTGATGGGAGCGATCCCCATCGTCATCCCGACGTTGACGAAGATCTGGAACAACAGCGCGACGACGATGCCGCCCGCGACGATCGCCGAGTAATAGTCCCGCGCGATCGAGACGATGCGCAGCGCACGCCACAGCACGAGCAGGTAGAGGGCGAGCAGGAGCGCGGCGCCGACGAACCCACGCTGCTCGCTGTACGAGGCGAACACGAAGTCGGTGCCGTGCTCGGGCAGGAACTGCAGCCGCGTCTGCGTCGCGTTGTTGACGCCACGCCCGTAGACCTGCCCGGCGCCGACCGCCACGATCGATTGCTCGAGGTTGTACCGCGTGTCCGCCGACGAGCACTTCGACGGACGCACGAAGCACGTGAGCCGAGACTGCTGATAACCCTTCAGGAAGTTCACACCGACGGCCGGTCCCGCCCACAGGACGGCGACGACGATGAGCGCTCCGATCGAGCCGAGGAGCGTGAGCTGCCGCCACGACGTGCCGCCCACGAAGAGAATCGCCGCGAGCGCGGCGAGATACACGAGCGCGGTGCCGAGGTCGGGCTGCGCAAACACGAGCACGATCGGAATGACGCCGAGGCCGAGGACACGAAGCGTCGTGTCGAACGTGCCCGTCGCACGCCCCCGGTCGGAGACGAAGCCTGCCAGTGCGAGCACGAACGCGAGCTTCCCGAACTCGGAGGGCTGGAAGGTGAAGAAGCCGAGCGAGATCCACCGCGTCGAACCGCGCGCCGCGTGCCCGACGACGAGGACGAAGGCGATCAGCAACACGGTGCCGATGAAGATCGGCTTCCAGTAGCGGCGGTAGACGTCCGGATCGATGAACAAGGCGAGCAGGAGCGCGACCGCTCCAACGCCGACATAGATCATCTGCCGGTCGAAGTAGTAGGCGGGATTGCCGACCACCGCGAACCGAGTGACGCCCGAGACGGCCCACAGGCCGACGACGCAGAGCCCGGCGACGCCTGCGAGCAGCACCCAGTCGAGCGAGCGGAGCACGCCGACGATCGCGAGCCCTTCGTCGCGGTCGGTCCGGCGCCCGGCGTGCTGCGATCCGGCGTACTCGAGCATCAGCGGAGTTTGCCCACGGTTTGCATCAGTCGCTGTGGATGGGGCCGAGGATGTGGAACGCCACGTGGAAGTAGGCGGCGAACACCTTGGCGGCCGCCGGCGCTGCCACGTCGCCGCCGTACCCGCCGTTCTCGATGAGCGCACACACGACGAGCTTCGGGGAGTTGTACGGACCGTATCCGCACCACCACGCCTGGTTCTGAAGGCCGACGTACCCGGGCACCGAAACGATCTTCTGGGCCGTGCCGGTCTTGCCCACGATCGAGACCGGGAACTTGCCGAACACCGAGTACGAGGTGCCGAACGGCAGGTGCGTTGCCTCCCACAACCCCTTCTGGACGGCCTGGAGCGCGGCCGGGTCGATTCCCACCCGGCGCGGCGCAGGGATCGCTGCCACCGGGACGCGCGCCCCGTTCGGGCTCTCCACGTCGTCGAGCACGTGCGGGGTCACGAGCTTGCCGCCGTTCGCAAGCGCCGCGTACAGCCGCGCCATCTGCAACGGCGTCACGAGGAGATCGCCCTGTCCCACGGCGAGCTCGATCGAGTCGCCCGGCTTCCAGAGCTTGTCGACCGCGTCCGTGAAGTGCTGCTGCCGCCAGCCGATCGTCGGCACGAGGCCGGTCGCTTCGGGCCCGATGTCGACGCCGGTCGACTGTCCAAAGCCGAACGCGTCGGCCAACTTCTGGATCGGCTGTCCGCGGTCGGAGGGGAGGGTGTAGAACTCGTTGCCGACTCGGTAGAAGTACGTGTCGCACGAGTAGGCAAGCGCGGTCGGCAGATCCATCGCCTGGTTCACGTTCGGGTCCCAGTTGTGGAACGTGCGATGCGACCGGTCCTGCGGCGAGCTGTACGTGCCCGTGCACGGGAGGTACGCGTACGGCGAGAGCAAGTGCTCCTGCATCGCGGCGAGCGCCGTCACTGGCTTGAACGTCGACCCCGGCGGATACAGGCCCGAAACGGCGCGGTTCAGCGAGGGGATGTTCTTCGCAGCCGCCGTGTTTGGGGTCAGGCCCGCACGGGCGAGCTCTCCCAGGGTCACGTGGCCGGCGAACACGGACGGGTCGTACGTCGGCGCGGACGCCATCGCGAGGATCGAGCCGTCGTTCGGGTCGAGGGCGACGATTGCGCCGCCGCGCGCCGCCCACTCCCCGTTTGCCTGGGCGAGATGGATTCCGTACTGCAGCGCCTTCTCGGCCGCCTGCTGCAGCTTCAGGTCGATCGTCAGCCGGACGTCGTTGCCGGGCTTCGCCAGCGTCGTCGTGGTCAGGCCGCTGCGCGGCCGCCCGAACGCATCGATGTGCATCCGAGCGGCGCCGGCGACACCGCGGAGGTAGCTGTCGTAGGACGACTCAACCCCGCTCTGTCCGATCTCGTCG
This sequence comes from Gaiellaceae bacterium, assembly GCA_035532535.1. Classification (GTDB taxonomy): domain Bacteria; phylum Actinomycetota; class Thermoleophilia; order Gaiellales; family Gaiellaceae; genus Palsa-739. The sequence goes on along the minus strand of DATKQT010000003.1, from coordinate 74,957 downwards.
CCCGGCTGGTATCCCTGTTTTGCAAGGCCCGCCAGCTCGGCGGGCGAGATCTCCCCGACGTAGCCGAGCACCTGCGCCGCGAGCGAGTGGTACGGATAGTGGCGGATGAACGTCCGCCACGTCGTCACGCCGGGGAACTGCGCTGCGTTCTCGTACAGGTAGGCGATCATCGGCTCGCCGGCGGCCTCGCGCACCGTCACCGGCGTGACGAGGTCATTAGCTGCGCGCCGCGCCTTGATCCCCGCCGCGATCTCGTACAGCGGGACGCTCGTCAGCCGGGCAAGCGCGCGCAGTTCCGCGTAGCGCGCCGTGTAGACCTTCGGCAGGTCGGCCGGCCAGAGAAGAATCGAGGTCGCCGGAGCATTCGTGACGAGCGGGACGCCGTTGCGGTCGAGGATCTGGCCGCGCGGCGCCTGCACGCGCACGGTGCGGAACGAGTTCGCCGCCGCCTGATTCACGTACTTCGTCCCTGCGAGGACCTGCAGCGCCCAGAGCCGCAAGACGAGGACGGCGAAGATCACGAGCATCGCGACGCCGAGCACGCTCACTCGGCGGAGCACTCGTGCGCTCGGCCGGTACGGCTCGGCGACGCCCTTGCTCGGCGGCATGAACCGCTTCGAGCGGGGGCGTTCGCCTGCGGCGGTGCTAGCCAAGCAGCTGCACCTCGGTGGCGTAGTCCGCGCGCTCGCGCGGTCGGAGCAGGATGCGAACGAGCGCGTAAACGGGAGCCGTCAGAACGAGGTTCATGACGATCGTCGGCAACAGGCTCCGCATCTCCGGTCCTGCGGGCGCACGCTCGCCGAGCATGAACGTGACGAACAGAATGCCGAACGCATAGAGGAAGGTCACCACCGCGATCGACAGGAACGGCGCATGCCCGCGGTCGCGTCCGGTCGTCTCGCCGTACCGGCCGATCCAATAGCCGGACACGGTGAGCACGAGCGAGGTCAGGCCGAGCTGGCCGAGCGTCGCCGTGTCGACGACGAGGCCGGCGAAGAATCCCGCGATTGCGCCCGCGACGGCTCCGCGCAGCAGCGCGACGCTGACGAGGGTGACGAGCACGACCTGCGGGACGCCGCCGTACACGCGTAGCTGCGAGAAGATCGACACCTGGGCGATCGCCGCGACGAAGAGCAGCGCCGCGGCCTTGAAGCCATCGGCGATGGTCACGGTTTCGCGCGCGGGTGCTTGGGGACGAGCGCGGCGACGGCGTCGATCGAGTCGAGGTTGGCGAGCGGCTGCACCTGCACGGTGAGGAAGCTCGCGATGTCGCTCGTCCCGACCGCGACGACGCGTCCGATCGGGATGCCGTACGGGTACTCGTCCGGATACCTGCGGTCGACGGTGCCGCGCGTGATGATCCAGTCGCCCTTGTTCACGACCTGATCCTTCGACACGCGGTCGAGGATGAGCGTGCCGCCCTGCCCGTGCCGGATGAGACCGCTCACGTGCGTCTTCAGGTCACGCGCCGGCACGGCACTGTCGGGATCGGTGAGGAGCGTCACGACGGAGGTCGTGTGGCCGAGCTGCGTCACCTTGCCGACGAGCCCGTCGGCGCTGACGACGGGTGTGTTCAGACGGATGCCCTGGTTCGACCCGGCGTCGATGACGATCTGCTGCGTGAACGATCCGGACGGGAACGAGATGACGGACGTGTTCACGGCGCGGAAGTCCTGTGGATAGGTCGGGCCTTCCTCGAACTGGAGCAGCTTCTTGAGGTCGTTGTTCTGCTGGACGGCCGAGGCGTTCAACAGCGCCTGCCCACGGTAGTCGCGCACCATCTGCTCGAGCTTCGCGTTGCGCGACTTCGCGCGCGCCAGGCTGTCGACGTAGTTGTAGGCGTCGCGGAACGGCCGTGCGACGCGCACCGCGGCGACCTGGAACGGCCGCAACGCGTCGGAGCCGTAGCTCTGGGCGTCGTGGAGGTATCCGGACGTCGGGGAGCGGAAGGAGATGGTCAGCAGCGCGAGCGCGACGATCACGAGCACCGCGAGCACGATGCGCCGGACCAGTGCACTACGCACCCGGGATGGACGCGGGCCGGGATTGGAGCGCTGGAGCGAGGAGCCCAGCACCGCCACGCGTGCGGAGCGGTTCGGAGGCGCCACCGCGCCCTAGGTTACAGCCGTGCCCGGCGCGACGAGGCCCATGTGGGCGACGCCGAGGTCCTAGTAGCGGCGGCCGTTGCGGCCGCGGGCGCGGGCACGGTTCGAGCGGTGGATAGCCTCGAACTCCTCGAGGCTGCGCCCCGAGCCGACCGCCACGCAGGTGAGCGGGCTCTCAGCCAGGTGCACCGGCATCTGGGTCTCGTGGCGCAGCCGCTCGTCGAGCCCGGTGAGGAGCGCACCGCCGCCGGCGAGGACGATGCCGCGATCCATGATGTCCGCGGCCAGCTCCGGCGGCGTTTTGTCCAGCGTCGACTTGATCGCCTCGATGATCTGCGTGACCGGCTCGTCGAGCGCGCGCCGGATCTCCTCCGAGGTGAGGATCACCGTCTTCGGCAGCCCGGTGAGCATGTCGCGTCCGCGCACCTCCGCCTGCAGCTCTTCCTTCTGGTCCCACGCAGAGCCGATCTCGAGCTTGATCTCCTCCGCCGTCTGCTGGCCGATGAGAAGCTTGTAGTCGCGCTTGATGTGATTGATGATCGCATCGTCCATCTCGTCGCCGCCGACGCGCAGCGACTGCGACACGACGATGCCGCCGAGCGAGATGACTGCGACCTCGGTGGTGCCTCCGCCGATGTCGACGATCATGTTCCCGGTCGGCTCGGCGACGGGAAGGCCGGCACCGATCGCAGCCGCCATCGGCTCTTCGATCAGATACGCCTGACGCGCGCCCGCGGAAAGCGTCGCCTCCTCGACGGCGCGCTTCTCGACGCCGGTCACACCGGACGGGACGCACACGACGACGCGCGGATGCGCGAACCGATGCTGATGCACCTTCTGGATGAAGTGCCGCAGCATCTGCTCGGTGACGTCGAAGTCGGCGATGACGCCGTCCTTCAGCGGCCGGATGGCCTGGATCGTGCCCGGCGTACGGCCGAGCATCCGCTTCGCCTCGACGCCGACCGCGTGCACCTCACCGGTGCGGGAGTCGATCGCCACCACGGACGGCTCGGAAAGGACGATCCCGCGCCCGCGCACGTAGACGAGCGTGTTCGCCGTGCCGAGGTCGACCGCCATGTCGCGGCCGCCGAATCCGGTCATCGAGGTGAAGAGTCCCATGGGCGTCCGAGTCTATCTACGCCTGCGAAATGGCATAAAGCCGTGCACCTTTCGTGACAGGTGACGACCTACCTTCACCGCATGAACACGGTGAACCTGATCGGCAACCTCGCCTCCGACGTCGAGCTCCGCGAGGTGGGCGAGGACAAGAAGGTGGCGAGCTTCCTGCTCGCGGTCGGCCGCGGCGCGCGGGATGCGGGCGCCGACTTCGTCGGCGTGTCGGTCTGGGACCGGCAGGCGGAGCTCTGCGCCGAGTACCTGAGCAAGGGCCGGCGGGTCGGCCTCGAGGGCTATCTGCGGAGCCGCGCCTGGGAGGAGGACGGCAAGCGGCGCCGTGTCGTCGAGGTCGTCGCGAAGCGCGTCGAGTTCCTCGGCGGCCCGCCGCGTGACGATGAGGCGCGTAGCGCGGAGGTGATTCCGTTCGAGGCGGCTGCCGCCTCCTAGAGACCTGCGAGGAACTCCTCGATCGCGCGCAGCACGGCTTCCGGACGTTCGCCAATCAGCAGGTGCCCGCAGTCGGCGATCGTGCGCAGCGGCGCGCGCAGTCGCCGTGCGTACTCGATGCCGTCCGCGAGCGGGACCCAGTTGTCGTTCGCACCCCACAGGCAGAGAACCGGACACGTCACACGGTGCAGATCGCGTCGCGGATCGGAGACGACGAGCGCCTTCCCTGCGGTAAGCGTGTCCGTGTGCCGTGTCGGCCCTGCGAGGAAGGCCTCCGCCATCTCGGGATCGAGGCCCGCCGGATCGGCGACACCCCACCATCCGAAGGCGAGGGTGCGGCCGGCGCGCGAGCGCGACACCGTCCGCCGCCGCCGGCCGAGCAGCTTGCCCGGCCGTGCGATGCCGATGAGCGTGACCGTGACCCGCCCGATCCGGCTGGCCGAGGTGATCCCGGCGGCCGCGGCGAGGACGACGCCCGTGACGGCCTCCGGCCGCAGCGCTGCCGCGCGGAGCGCCACGAGGCCGCCGAGCGAGTGACCGACCCATGGGGCCGGCAGAGCACCCTCCGCCTCCGCGACGGCCAGCACCGCCTCGGCGAAGGGGTCGAGCGAGTCCGCCCGCCCGAGCGGTCCGGAGCCGCCGTGGCCGGGCAACTCGGGCACGACCACCCGCCGCCCGGCGGCGAGGGCGGGCGCGATCAGCCGCCAGTTCGCGGCCCCTCCGCCGAGGCCGTGGACGAGGACGAGCGGAGGCCCGTCGCCGCCCACGAGGTAGCGGATCCGCGCCCCTTCGTAGTCCAGAATGCGCTCGTCGAATCCCTCGATATCTGGTTTGCCATCCGTCGGCATGGGGGCATATTCTGTGCTCAATGGATGTCTTTCTGGGACGGGCCGAGTGAAGCCCGTCACGTCGACAAGCAAGGGTCACGCAAAACCCGTCTGAGCGCTAGGCGCCGGCGGGTTTTTTCGTGCCCAGGGAAGGAGCAGGCCGAATGGCGAATCACCTCACGCCCGAAGAGCTGTCGGAAGAGTTGAAGATCGACCGGCAGGAGGTGATCAGGCTCTGCATGCAGGAAGGCGTGCCGATCTACCAGGGCAAGATCGACAAGCATCTCTTCCAGGCGCAACTCGAGGCGCTCGGAGCGTTCCCGAAGGCGAGCTAGGACACTTTTCGCGCAGGCGCTTTTCGGCGAGAGCCGCCCGACGGGGCGGCCTTCGTCTTTTCGGGCGCCTTTCCATCTCCGCGGCGCTGCTGCACGTCGACGACGCTCTGCCGTAGCGCCTCCATGAGGTCGATGACCGGTGCTTCGGGCGCAGGCTCCGGCCGCGTGATCTCCTGGCCGGCGAGCTTCGCGTCGAGCATCGCCTTCAGGTCGCGCCGGTACTCGTTCTCGAAGTCGGCTGCATCCCACTCACCGACGAGGCTCTCGATCACCTGGCCCGCCAGCGCGAGCTCGGCCTTCTTCACCTCGGTCGCCTCTACCGCCTCTTCGATCTCCGCCTTCGAGCGGACGTCGTCGGCGAAGAAGAGCGTCTCGAGCGCCAGCGAGTCGCCCTGCGGACGGATGAGGCAAAGGTTCTCCTTGCCCCACAGCACGAACTTCCCGACCGCTGCCATCCCCGACTCCTCCATCGCGCGCAGGAGGAGGACGTACGGACGCCGCTGCGCTTCCGAGGCCGCCGGCGCGAGGTAGTACGTCCGGTCGAAGTAGACGGGGTCGACGTCCTGGAGCTTGACGAAGCGGAGGATCTCGATCGACTGCGAGCGCTGGAGCGCAACGGCCTCGAGATCGGACTCCTCGACGATGACGAACTCGCCCTTGGCGACCTCCCAGCCCTTGACCAGCTCGTCCGCCTCGACGTCGCGCTCGTGGAACGGGCACCACCGCTTCTGCTTGATCGGCGTGCCGCATTCCCGGTGCAGCGTCCGGAAGGAGACGTCGTCCCGCTGGGTCGCCAGCGCGAGACCGATGGGGATGTTGACCAGCCCGAAGCTGATCGATCCGTTCCAGATCGTCCTCATGGGATCAACCGAATTCTAGTCAAGTGGCAGATCTCCTTTGGCTTACGATGAGGCCGTGCCGCCCGAAACTCGCACTGCGCCTGCCCTCTGGCGCTACGTGCAGGAGCAGCACCACTCGATGCCCGCGTACCTCGAGGAACATCCGGACGGCTGGCGCGATGTCTCCTGGGAGGAGGCCGGCCGCCGGGTCGACGCTCTGGCGCGGGGGCTCCTCGCCCGTGGAGTCCGCCGCGGGGACGCGGTCGCCGTCCTCGCCCGGACGCGCCTCGAGTGGATCCTCCTCGATTGGGCGATCATGTCCATCGGCGCCGTCGTCGTCGGGCTGTATCCGACGAACACGGCGAGCGAGTGCGGGTACATCCTCGGCCACTCCGAAGCGGTGCTCGCCTTCGTCGAGAACGACGAGCAGGCCGCCAAGCTGGCCCCGGTCTACGACGGGCCGGTCGTGCGCTTCGACGAGCTCGACGCGCTCGAAGCGAGCGCCGGAGGGGTCGAGCCGGAGCCGGTCGGCGAAGAGGATCTCGCGACGCTCATCTACACGTCCGGGACGACCGGCCCGCCGAAGGGCTGCATGCTCACCCACAAGAATCTCGTCACGGCGGCGATGGGCGTGCGAAACGAGCTCCAGGACGAGACCGACGTCGTCCTGCTGTTCCTGCCGATGGCGCACAGCTTCGCGCGCATCGTCCACCAGGGCGCCGCTTACCACGGCTCCACGCTCGTGCTCGTGTCCGACGTTGCTCGGCTGTCCGAAGCGCTCGCGCGCACGCGGCCGACCATCCTCCCTGCCGTCCCGCGTGTCTACGAGAAGATCCATGCGAACGTCGTCGGCGAGATCGAACGGTCGAGCCCGGTCAAGCGCGCGATCGGCCGCTGGGCGCTCCGCGTCGGCGCGACCAACAGGCCGGCGAGCGTGCCGGGACGGATCGCGGACGCGCTCGTGTTCAAGAAGATCCGCGACCGCCTCGGCGGACGCATCCGCATCGGCATCTCCGGCGCGGCGCCGCTCGGTATCGACGTCCTGGAGTTCTTCCGGTCGCTGAACATGCTCGTGATCGAGGGCTACGGGCTGACCGAGACGTCGAGCTCGCTGAGCGTCAACGACCCCGATGACTATCGCTTCGGCACCGTCGGCCGAGTCGTCGACGGCTCCGAGGTGAAGCTGGACGAGGACGGCGAGATCCTCGTGCGCAGCGACAGCGTCTTCAAGGGCTACTTCAAGGATCCCGAAGCCACTGCGGCCGCCTTCACCGAGGACGGCTTCTTTCGCACCGGCGACGTCGGCGAGATCGACGCCGACGGCTTCGTGAAGATCACCGATCGCAAGAAGGACATCATCATCACCGCGGGCGGCAAGAACATCGCGCCGCAGAATCTCGAGAACGCGCTCAAGGCGTCGCGCTTCATCTCGCAGGCGCTCGTGGTCGGCGACCGGCGCCCGTACGTGACCGCGCTCGTCACCCTCGACTCGGACGAGGTCAACGGATCGGGGCGCGACCCGGAGCTGCTCGTGCAGGAGGTCGTCGACAGCGTCAACCACGATCGCGTCCGCGTCGAACAGATCAAGCGGTTCACCATCCTGCCGCGGGACTTCTCGCAGGAAGCCGGCGAGCTCACGCCGACGCTGAAGCTCCGCCGCCGCGTCGTGCACGAGCATTTCGGCGACGAGATCGAAGCGCTCTACAGCTAGCCGGAGGTAATCCGGCGAGCGCCGTCGTACGTCGCGGCGTACCAGCCCTCCGAGAGGCTGTCGATCCGGACGACGTCACCGGTGTGCGGAGAGTGGATGAACTCGCCTCCGCCGATGTAGATCCCGACGTGGCCGAGCCCGTCGAAGAAGACGAGGTCGCCGGGCTGGAGGTCGCTGTACGCGACCGGCACGCCCATGCCCCACTGCGCGCCGGTGTAGTGCGGGAGCGACACGCCGACCTGCGCGTACACGTACATGACGAAGCCGGAGCAGTCGAAGCCGCTCGGGCTCGCGCCGCCCCAAACGTACGGCACACCGAGATATTGCATCGCGATCCCAACGACGCCCGAGTACTGCGTCGGCGGAGGCGCGAGCCCGGTACTGAGATCGAGCACGGGGGTCTGCCCCGGCGGCTGGTAGGTGGCCAGCCGCTGCTGCGCTTGCCGCTCGAGTGCGAGCTGCCGCGCGTGCTGCATCGCGACGAGATGCGCGATCTCGCCCTTGATCGAGTTGTACAGCCGTTGCTGACGGCCGAGCTGCGACGCGATTCGGGTCTTCGCGGCCGCGCGCTGGCGCACGAGCGCAGTCTGAGCGCGACGATCGTGCACGAGCGTGTGCTGGCGGACGGTCACCTCACGCTTGAACGAGACCACCTGGTGCACGACTGCGACATCCTGCGTCGACAGCGACTGGACGGACTCGATGCGGTTGACGAGATCGTCGATGCTCGTCGCGCCGAGGACCACTGCGAGCGCCGACTGGTTGTCGCGCGTCGTGTAGATCGAGACGAGCCGCTGCGACAGATCCTTCTGTGCGATGACGAGGTTCGAGCGCGCAACGTGCAGCCCGATGCGATTGATCGCAAGGCTGTGCTCGATCGCGTGGAGCTTGACGTTCGCGGAGTCGTAGCTGTTGCGTGCGCGCTCGAGGTTCGAGTCGAGCTGCTGGATCTGCAGCATCACCTGCTGCGCCTGCGCCTGCTTTGCGCTGATCGACGGGTCGGCGGTGGCCACACCGGCCGCGATGCACGCCGCGGCGAGGGCGAGGGCGAGGACCGGAGCCTGTCGCTTCAGTGTCTGGATGACGTTTCCCGACGTTCACCCGGCACGTCCGCACCGGGCCTCCCACACGTCACAAGGTCGGGACGCTACCAGGGCTTTCGGATGCTGGCAACCGGTAAAAGGCGCGAAAGTTGCCGCAAATTGCCACTAGCCCCACACCAGGATCCGGCAAAAGACCCTGCACAAACTGGACGAAATCACCGGATTCGTATGGTACGGTCCCGCCCTCGTGAGCGCCCGAAGGACACGATCCGCGGCGCTGCTCGCCGGCGTCTCCGCCGTGCTCGTCTTCGCCGCCGGCTCGCCTGCGGCCGCCGGCCCCGGGTCGCACGTGAGCAGCCTGCAGGCGCAGGAGAACACACTCGCAGGACGAGTCCACAGCGCGTCGCTCGATCTCTACGCGCTCGACTCGAATCTCGCTGTCGCGCAATCGAAGTTGACGAGCCTCCGTGCCGAGGCCTCGCGTCTTCGCCTCCAGCAGGTGCAACTCGCACAACAGATCACCGCGACACAACGCACGCTCACAATCTCGCAGCAGCATCTCGGCGAGAACCTTCGTCTGATGTACGAGCAAGGCGACACCGACCCCGTCGCCGTCATTCTCGGCGCAGAGTCGCTCGACGCCGCGGTGTCGACGCTCGACGGGCTGAAGCGCGTTACCGACCAGAGCAGCGGGTTCGTGGTCGCGTCTGCCCTGGCGAAACACCGACTGCAGATGCTGCGTGCAGCACTGTCAACGCATCGCGCACGCATCGCAAGCGCGGTCCGCGCTGCCGCCGGCACGACGAGAACGCTCGCATCGGCACGCGCCGACAGACTCTCCTTCATCTCCGGCCTGCGCGCGCAGCAGCAGTTGAAGGCTTCTCAGATTCAACAGCTCGAAGCGTCTGTGCAGCGCGCAGAGGCCAAGTCGACGACGCTGACCGCGGCGGTGGCCGCGAGCGGGCCGGTGCCCGCGGTCGTCGGTGATCCGAGCCCTGCTCCGGCGTCCGCCCAGAGCAGCGGCGGCCGCACGCTCGTCGTGTCCGCCACGGGCTATTCGCTTCCCGGCCACACCGCAACAGGGCTCCCCGTCGGTTGGGGCATCGTCGCCGTCGATCCCACGGTCATCCCGCTCGGCACGCGCATGACCGTCCCGGGCTACGGCGAGGCCGTAGCGGCCGACGTCGGCAGCGGCGTCCGCGGCGCAAGCATTGATCTCTGGTTCCCCACCGTCGCCCAGGCGTTCGCCTGGGGGCGGCGGACGGTCACCATCACCCTGCACTAGACTTGGCCGCGTAAGGGGGGTGTGAAGACCTGACAGAGCCGCTTTCGGCCAGCGATGAGCGGGGCCTCGAGACGCTTCGCGTCTTGATCGTCGACGACCATGACCTCTTCCGCACGGGCCTCCGCAACCTGCTCGAGGACCAGGGCGTCCAGGTCTCCGGCGAAGCCGCGTCGGGAACGGAGGCGGTCCGATCCGTCCGGGAGTTCGCTCCCGACGTCGTCGTCATGGATCTCAACATGCCCGGCATGGGCGGCGTCGAGGCGACGCGGCACATCGCGGCGATCGCTCCGCTCACGCGCGTCGTCGTGCTGACCATCTCCGACGAGGACGCCGACGTGCTGGACGCGATCCTCGCCGGCGCGTGCGGGTACCTGTTGAAGGACGCGTCGATCGACGAGTTGCTGGCCGGCATCCGCGCCGCGTCGCGCGGCGAGTCGCTGATCTCCCCCGGCATCGCCGCGAAGGTTCTGCAGCGTGTGCGCGCGACGAGCGCGCAGCCGGAGATCGCAGACGCGATCCGGTCCGAGCTGTCCGACCGCGAGATCGAGGTGCTGAAGCTGATCGCGAACGGCAAGGACAACGCCGTCATCGCCGCCGATCTGCACATCAGCCCGAAGACGGTGAAGAACCACATCTCCAACATCCTCATGAAGCTGCAGATCGACAACCGCATTCAGGCGGCGGTCTACGCCGTGCGGAGCGGGATTGTCTAGACGAGGCGCCGCTTGCCGGCGCCGACCTCAGGAGGCGCGGCTTCGCCGCATGTCCGTCTGCTCTGCCTACTCCAACGCTTGAGACTGGGCGACCGCTCTAAGACGCGTGCCGCAGCGCGCGCGTGCGCGCCTGCAACCGCCGCAGCAGCGTCCGCAAACGTCCGAGCTCGACATCAGCGCGCGTCAGCCGCCGGCCGAGCGCGACGATCTCCTCCGTGATGTGCTTCCCGACGGGCTCCTCCACCATCCGCGCCACCTCACCGATCCTGCGCTCGATGCGCGAGCGCTCGGCTTCGAGGGCGAGCGCCTCCGCGTAGCCGTCGGTCAGGGTCTCCTCCATGCTCTCGAGCGTCGGCGCAGCCGACCCGCTCGCAGGGGCTTCGAGCAGCTCTTCGATCCGCTGCAGCACGGCATCGTCGTTTCCGCCCACGCCCCTCGATTATCGAGGCCCTTTCTCCGGGCCGACAGGGCCTGCCGACCTATCTTCGCCGTCCGTACGACCCATCGCCCTTGACGACCCGCGTACCGACCCAAACAATGAAACGGCACGTGCTCGCCCGCGCCGTCGCCGCCCTTGGGGTCGTTTCCGCCGTCCTCGCCGCTCCGGGCGGCGCTGCGAACGGCTTGCTGCCGTCCCTCCTCTCCCGAGCGCTGAACGCGCCGTTCGTCGACTTCGCCACCTCAGGCGCCGTCGTGGTCGACCTCTCCACCGGCCGAGTCGTCTTCGCACACAACGCGACGCTGCCCCTCCGGCCTGCCTCGAACGAAAAGCTCGCGGTCACCTATGCGGCGCTGACCGCGCTCGGCCCCGCCTTCCGGATCGAGACGGACGTGCTCGGAGAAGGCGAGCAGGACCGATCGGCGTGGCACGGCAACCTCGTCCTCAAGGGCTACGGCGATCCGACGCTCTCGTCGCGGGACCTCGGGGCGCTCGCGCGTCAGGTGCGCGCGGACGGCATCACCACCGTCAGCGGCGAGGTGCTCGGCGACGAGACGTGGTTCGATGCGCACCGCACGGCGCCAGGCTGGAAGGCGGCCTTCTACATCAACGAGTCGCCGCCACTGTCGGCGCTCATCGTCGACCGCGGCGCCGTCGGACGATTCACGTCGCACAACCCGGCACTCTCGGCCGCGCAGACGTTCACGAAGCTCCTTCGCCGCGCGGGCGTGACAGTCGCCGGCGGCGCCACGCTCGGCGCCGCGGACGATGCCGGCGTCGAGCTCGCATCCGTCGACTCGCCGACGCTGGCCGCGATGGTCAACTGGATGGACAAGGTGAGCGACAACTTCACCGCGGAGATGCTCACGAAGGAGCTCGGCGCGGTGCAGGCCGGCGCAGGGACAACCGCGGCCGGCATCGGCGTCGTCCGCGCGCAGCTCGCGGCTGCCGGCATATCGCTCGACGGCGTGCGCATGGTCGACGGGTCGGGCCTTTCACTGCTCGACCGGATGACGGCGTCGACGCTCGTCGCGCTCCTCCGTCTGATGTGGAGCGATCCCTCGATGCATCAGGAGCTGCTCGCGTCGCTCCCCGTCGCCGGCCGGAGCGGAACATTGCACGACCGCATGCGCCACACCGTCGCCGTCGGCGTCGTGCGCGCGAAGACGGGGACGACGGACAACTCGACCGCCCTATCCGGCTTCGTCGGCGACAGCTATGTGTTCTCGGTCCTCGTCAACGGCGAACCGGTCTCCTGGACGGCGTCTCGCGACGCCGAAGACCGGTTCGCAGTCGCGCTAGCCGCGCAGCAGCTCCACTAGGTCGCCCTCCGAGAGAATCGCCACGCCGGCCTTCTCCGCCTTCGTGAGCTTCGACTTGCCCGGGTCCTCGCCGACGACCAGGCCGGTCGTCTTCGTGGAGACGGAGTCGGACACCTTCGCGCCGCGCGCTTCGAGCGCCGCCTCGGCCTCCTCGCGCGTGAAGCCCTCGAGCGTGCCGGTGACGACGTAGCGCTTGCCGGTGAGCGGCCCCTCGACCGGCCGCTCTTCCTCGCCCGCCTCGAAGCGCAGCCCCAGGTCGCGCAGGTCCTCGACCAGCCGGCGGTTGTCGTCGTCGCGGAACCACTCCGCGATCGCCTCCGCGCGCTCCGGGCCGATGCCCTCCGCCTCGACCAGCTCCTCCTGCGTCGCGTTCATCAACGCGTCCACGGTGCCGAAGTGGCGCGCGAGCGTCTGCCCCGTCACCCACCCGACGTCGGGGATGCTCAACCCGAAGAGGACGCGCGAGAACGGAATCGCCTTCGACGCTGCGATCGCGTCGATCGCATGGCCGGCGCTGATCTCCGCGTAGCCGTCGACCTCCATCAGCTCCTCCCGCGTCAACCTGTACAGCTCGGGGACGGAGCGCACGATGCCGAGATCCCACAGCCGGCGTACCGACTGCTCACCGACGCCGTCGATGTCGGCTGCCGCCATCACCCAGTTGATCAGCGCCTCGAGCCCGCGCGACGGGCAGGCCCGATTCGGGCAGCGGTGCATCGCCTCTCCCTCGGGCTTCACCACCTCGGTGCCGCACAGCGGGCAGTGCGTCGGCATGCGGAAACGCTTCGTTCCCTTCCGGTGCCCGCCTGCCGGACCGACGATCTGCGGGATGACGTCGCCCGCGCGCTGGACGATGACGTCGTCGCCCTCGCGGATCTCCTTGCGGTTGATGTCCTCCTCGTTGTGCAGCGTCGCGCGCGAGATGGTGACGCCGCCGACCTCGACCGGCTCGAGCACGGCCCACGGGTTGAGCGCGCCAGTCCGACCGACACGGATGAGGATCTTGTTCAGCCGCGTGACGGCGGTCATCGGTGCCCACTTGAATGCGCGCGCCCAGCGCGGGCGCTCGTGCAGCGAACCGAGGCGGGCCTGCTGGTCGAACGAGTCGACCTTGATGACGATGCCGTCGATCTCGTAGTCGAGCTCGGCACGTCGCAGCTCCCACGCACGCACGCGCTCTCCGATCTCCTCGATCGACTCCGCGCGTTCCGCGAGCGGATTCGTACGGAACCCGTGCGCGCGCAGCCACTGCAGCGTCTCCCAGTGTGTCGTCAACTCGTCGAGACCGTCGCGCCGCCCCGTCCCGTACACCCAGATCGAGAGCGGCCGCTGCGCCGTGATGGACGAGTCCTTCTGCCGGAGCGATCCCGCCGAGGCATTGCGCGGGTTCGGCGCGGTCGGCTTTCCTTCGGCGATGAGCCGCTCGTTGAAGTCTCGGAAGCCGGAGAGCGGCATGTAAACCTCGCCGCGGACCTCGACGAGCGGTGGCGCGTCGCCTTGCATCTGCAGCGGGATGGCGCCGATCGTGCGCAGGTTGGGTGTGACGTCCTCGCCCTGCACGCCGTCTCCCCTGGTTGCGCCGCGCACGAAAGCCCCGTTCTCGTACACGAGGTTGATGGCGGAGCCGTCGATCTTCGGCTCCAGCACGTAGGCCACAGGCTCGTCGGTCCCGAGCCGCTTGCGCACGTCGTCGGCCCACTTGGCAATCGCCTCATCGGTGGTCACCTTCTCGAGCGACCCCATCGGCGACAGGTGCCGAACCTTCTGGAACTGCCCCGAGAGCGGGGCCCCGACGCGGTGCGTCGGCGAGTCGGGCGTGACGAGCTCGGGATGCTCCGCCTCGATCGCCGCCAGCTCGTCGAAGAGGACGTCGTAGGCGGCGTCCTCCATGATCGGGTCGTCCTCGACGTGGTAGGCGATGAGGGCGCGATTGAGGAGCTCGCGCAGCTCGGCAGCCCTCGCGGACGCCTCAGACCGCGGCAAGCAGCTCCTCCGCGGTGTCGACGATCGCGTCCGGGTGCTCGCGCTCGAGCAGCGAGCGGTCGTGGATGCGGCCCCACGTGACCGCCACGGATGCCATCCCGGCCGCCTTGGCGGCCCGGACGTCGAAGGGGGAGTCGCCGATGTAGACCGCCTCCTCCGGGCGGGCGCCGAGCCTCTCGGCCGCCAGGAGCAGCGGCTCTGGATCGGGCTTGTGGCGCTCGGTCTCGTCCCCGCCGACGATCACCTCGAACAGGTGGCCGAGGGGCACGTGCTCGAACGCGAGCTCGACGGTCGAGCGCCGCTTCGCGGTGACCACGGCCAGCCGGCGTCCCTCCGCATGAAGCCGTTCGAGGGCATCCTCCATGCCGGCGCAGCAGAGGAGCTCCTCGTGCAAGGGCTCGTTGTGGGCGCGGTAGACGGTGACGAGCTCGTCCACCCGCTCCGAGTCGAAGGCCTGCATCTGGGCCTCGAGGCCCGGGCCACCGACCGCCCGCATCAGCTCCTCGTCCGAGTATTCGCGCCCCAGCACCTCTCGGGTCGCATGGCGCATCGAGGCGAGGATGATCCCGCCGGAGTCGATGACCGTGCCGTCGAGATCGAACAAGACGACCGCAAAGTGGGGCATTCGGCGATCGTAGCTGGGGCTTCCCGTCTAAATCCCCCGTTCGGGGGGTGCTTTCGTCTCTCCCCCAACGAGAGGATGGGCACTGCAGGACTGCGGCTATCCACTTGGAGGTGAACCTGCATGGTTCGTTGGCTCTCTACGTCAGTCAAGGCAGCGGTTGCTCTCGGCGCACTTACCTCGCTCCTCGTTTCTTCGGGTGCGGGTCTGCGCTGGGGCGAACTCGCCGCCCTGCTGAACGGTCTGTTCTAGAAGGATTTCCGCGGCGGGGCCGGTGCCATTGCCGGCTCCCCCGCGCTCCCCGGCGGCGATGATCTCGACCGACAAGACACTCTTCGGCCTCCCCCCACGGCTCGTCGCCTACATCGCGGCCGTCGTGGTCCTCGCAGCCGGCGCCCTCGGCGTTTCTGCCGCGCGCCTCGCCGCGAACCCGCCCCGCCTGTACGACTGGCTGGGGATCGGCCTCTTCCTCGGGCTCGCCCTCATCGCGGACCTCCACCCGGTCCCGCTCGACGACAAGGGCAGCCAGGTTTCGCTCGCGTTCGTCTTCCTCATCGCCGTCCTCGTCATCTTCGGCTGGGCGGCGGCAATTCCGGTGGCGGCGCTCAGCATCCTCCTGCCCATGCTCTTCCAGGGCAACCCGGTGCTGCGCGCGGCATTCAACAGCGGCGCGTACGCCATCGCGGCGGCCGGCGCCGGCGCGACCAACTTCTTCGGCACGGTGGGCCAGAGCGATGTCGGCCGGATGTGCGTCTACGCGCTCGTCGGCGGCCTGATCTTCGTCCTCATCAACGCCGGCTTCGTCTCGGGCGCCGTCGCGCTCGCGGAAGGGCTCAAGTACCGCCCGACCGTCCTGTCGATGCTGCGGTATTCGGGCCCTGCGTTCGCGATCATGGCGTTCCTCGCCGCGCTCGCCGCGAACCTCTGGGCGATCAAGCCCGCCCTGCTCATCCTCCTCGCCGGGCCGCTGTTCGCGCTTTCGCTGTACCAGCACACCGCGCTCCGCTCGCGGCTCGCCCTCCACGATGCGCTCACGGACAACCTCACCGGCCTCGGCAACCATCGCTCCTACCAGGCGACCCTGCGCGAGCGAATCGCGTCGGCCCTCCACGACCACACCGAGTTCTCCCTCTGCATCGTCGACGTGGACGATTTCAAGCGGATCAACGACACCTACGGCCACCAGGTCGGCGACGACGTGCTCGTCGCGCTCTCCGCGATCCTCAGCAACGCCCGCGACGGAGCCGCGTTCCGCTGCGGCGGCGACGAGTTCGCCCTCCTGTTCGACGGGGACGGGACGATGGCGTTCGAGCGGGTCACCGAGGTCCAGGACGCGGTCGCCGCACTCGGCTTCACCCCGGTCACGATCAGCGTCGGCATCGCCAGCTTCCCGGGCCAGGCGGCCGACGCCGACGGCCTGCAGCGCATGGCCGACGGCGCCCTGTACTGGTCGAAGCACCACGGCAAGAACCGCTCCTTCGTGTACAGCCCGAAGGTCGTCCGTATCCACTCCGCCAAGGACCTCGAGTGGGAGACCGAGCGGATGGCGCGGCTGCGCGCGGCAAAGAACATCGTGCGCTTCGTCGACGCCAAGGACCCGATGACGGCCGACCATTCGGAGACCGTCGCCGCGCTCGCCGCCGCCATCGGCCACGAGATGGGGCTGGACGACAGCACGGTCGACCAGCTCGCCCTCGCCGGCCTTCTGCACGACATCGGCAAGATCGGCATCGCCGACAGCCTGCTCCAGGCTGCGCGCCCGCTCACCCCGGAGGAGTTCGTGATCGTCAAGACCCACTCGACGCTCGGCTACTCGCTCCTCGAGGGCCTCGGCATCGCGCCGATCGACGAGTGGATCCTCCACCACCACGAAGACTGGGACGGACGCGGCTATCCGGACCGACTGGCGGCGCAGGAGATCCCACTCGGTGCCCGCATCATCCGCGTGGCCGACGCCTTCGAAGCCATGACCGCGAACCGGCCGTATCGCTCCGCCCAGTCCGCCGAGTACGCGCTCGAGGAGCTCCGCACGAACGTCGGCATCCAGTTCGACGCGGTCGCCGTGGCGGCCGTCGAGGCGTACCTCGCCCGGGGATCGCGCGGCGAGACGCGCCCGGCCGGGCTGTCCATCGCGTTCGCGTAGGGCGGTGGACTCGTGGTTCTCGCCCTCCCGTTCCTGATCGGCGTCCTCGTCGCGCTGCCGCTCGGCGGCCGGCTGCGGGCGCTCGCCGCCGTTCGGCTGCGCTGGCTCGGCCTGGCGTACGTCGCGCTCGCGATCCAGATCGCCGCCTTCCCCGGGAGCTCGATGCCGTGGCATACGCCGGACGGCGTCGCCGTCGGCCTGTGGATCGCCTCCGACGTGCTGCTCGTTGCCGTGGTGGCTCGAAACGTGCGCCTGCCGGGCGTCGCGCTCGTCGCCGCCGGGCTCGGCTCCAACCTGCTCGCCGTCCTTGCCAACGGGGGGCACATGCCGGCGCTTCCGCGCGCGCTCGCCGCCGCGGGGCTCCACTACCGCGTGGACATGAACAGCGAAGCTATGGCGCACCCCGCGCTCCCGTGGCTCGTCGATCGCTGGGCGGCGCCGCACTGGATCCCGCTCGCGAACATCTTCTCGGTCGGAGACGTCGCCATCGCAGTTGGCGGCTTCGTCCTCGCGCTCGCCGTCACCGGCGCGCGCGTGCCAGGTCGCAAGCCGCGGCCGGCAACGAACCTGACAAGCTAGGCGCATCCGCTACCTCGTCGTTCCGCACACCCACTGGGACCGGGAGTGGTACCTCCCGTTCGAGGTCTTCCGGCTGCGCCTCGGCGCCGTCGTCGACGGCGTCCTCGACACGCTCGAGGGCGACGAGACATTCCGCTCGTTCACGCTCGACGGCCAGGGCGTCGTCCTCGAGGACTACGCCGACGTGCGACCCGACAACGTCGAGCGCCTGCGTGCGCTGCTCGCGGCAGGGCGGCTCGAGGCCGGCCCGTGGTACGTGCTGCCGGACGAGATCCTCGTCGGGAGCGAGGCGCTCGTGCGGAACCTCCTCCTCGGCCGGCGGGTCTGCCGCCGCTTCGGCGTCGAGCCGACCGTCGCAGGCTACGAGCCGGACAGTTTCGGTCATCCGGCGCAGCTGCCGCAGATCCTCGCCGGGTTCGGCCTCCCGACGTTCCTCTTCTCGCGCGGGCTCGGCGACCAGCTGGACGAGGTCGGCGTCGTCTTCCGCTGGCGCGCCGCCGGCGCGGAGGTGACCGCGTGCCAGTTCCTGCCGCATTACGACAACTTCGCGCGGCTCACGACCGCGGAGGAGGCGGCCGAGCGCGTGGCGCAGATCGTCGAGCGCTTCGGCCCGCTGCTCGAGCGTGCCGGGCAGAGCACGATCCTGCTCGCGAACGGCTCCGACCACCTGCCCATCCAGCCGCACCTGCCGGAGATCTGCCGCGAGCTCGGGGCGTCGTTCCGGATCGGCCGCTACTCCGACTTCCGGCCGGAGACCGACGACCTCCCCGTCTACGAAGGAGAGCTCGTCGGCAGCCGCCTGCAGAACATCCTGCGCGGCGTCAACTCCGCGCGCATGTACCTGAAGCAGGCGAACGAACGCGCCGAGCGCCGCCTCCTGAGCACGGAGGCCGTGGCCGCGCTGCGGACGCTGCGCGACGGATCCCGGTTCCCGCACGAGGACATCCGACTCGCCTGGCGCGATCTGCTTCGCAACCACCCGCACGACTCCATCTGCGGCTGCTCGTGCGACGAGGTGCACCGCGACATGCTCGTGCGGTACGAGCAGCTCGACCGCACCCTGGAGATCGTGGAGCGCGAGGCGCTGGGCGTCGGGGGAGCGCTCGTCAACCCGCTCCCCTACAGGCGCGCCCGCCTCGTCGGCAACGGGCTCGTCGAGCTCGCCGGGTTCGAGGGCCGGCGGGCCGAGTCGCTCCCGCGCGCGGTCCTCCCGGTCGAGCTCGACATCGCCTTCGAGGACGAGCCGGACATCGGCGACCTCTACACCTTTTGCCCGGGCGGGCCTGTCCGGCGCGCGGAGCTCGTACGGTCGAGCATCGAGTCCGACGGCGCCCTGCTGCTCGAGCACGAGCTGCCAGGAATCCGCATCTCGACGATCGCGCGGGCCATGGCCGACCGGATCGAGCTCCGGACGACGGTCGAGAACGGGGCCGACGACCACCGCCTCCGCGTCCACTTCCCGGTGGCGGAGACGGGCGAGTGGGTGCGCGCCGAGAGTCAGTTCGCCGTTGTCCGCCGCCCGGTCGAGCCCGTCCCGCCCCGGGTGGAGTGGGTCGAGCCGGCGATCGCCGCCGCGCACACCCTCGGAGCCGTCGCCCTCGGCCCCCTGGCCCTCCTCACCAAGGGGCTGCCGGAGTACGAGGCCGGACGAGACGGGCTGCGCCTGACCCTCCTCCGCTGCGTGGGGACGATCTCACGGCCGAAGCTGCCCACGCGCCCCGTCGACGCCGGGCCGGACATCGCGACACCGGACGGGCAGTGCCGCGGGCGCCACGTCTTCGAATACGCCGTTCGATTCGACGCCGACCGCCTAACGGACGCCGCCCTCATCCGGACCGGCCAGGACTACCGGACGGACTTCCTCACCGGCGATCCGTTCGCGCCCCCCTTCACCCTGGAGGGGGACGTCGTCTTCTCCTGCCTCAAGGGCGCCGAGGACGGCGACGGCGCGATCCTGCGGGTCTTCAACCCGAACGCGGGGCCGGAGGCTGTCCGGATCGAAGGAGTGGCCGCGGTCCGGGTCCGTCTCGACGAGGAGGCGACCGCCGCCGGCGGCTTCACGCTCGCCGCGGGGGAGATCGCCACTTTCCGCCTGGGGATGAGTTCGGTATGAGTTGACGGCCGATACCCCTTCCTGGGGATGCAAGCTCACCGCAAAAAAGGAGGATGCGTTCTGCGAAGCGGGACTTTTCTGCGGACATCTCCTGGGAGGTGAAGATCTCGTGATTCGGTGGTATGCACGCGCGTGGGATGCGGCAACGCTCCTCAAGGGGGCCATGGCCCTCGCCGCCCTCGTTGCGCTCGTCGTTGGTGCTGGCGCGGACTGGCGCTGGGACTGACATCTAGCCGACTTCAGGCGGGATCGGCCGTGTGGCGGCCGATCCCGCTTCGGCTCTCGAACTGAAACCAAGACATGAACGGAACCCTGATCTGCGGCATGCCAGCTCGTCTATTCGCCTATATCTCGGCGACGACGGCACTTGCGGTACCCGCAATCCTTCTCTCCTTCGCCGTCATCGCCCTTCATCCGCCGTCGATCGACACGGCGGCGGGGGTCGCGCTCTTCTTCCTGCTCGCCCTTCTCGCCGATCTGCAGCCGATGCCGATGGGCGAGGGAGGCAAGACGGACGTCTCCATCACGAACGTCTTCACGATCACGGTGGCCATCCTCTATGGCTGGCGCTATGCCGTGCCGATGGCCGCGATCAGCATTGCGGCCTCGATGGTCGGCCGGCGGCCACCGGCGAGGATCGCCTTCAACGTCGCGAGCTACGGACTCGCCGCCTTCGCGGCGAGCCTGCCGGTGATCGTGTTCGGGAGCTCCGCTACGGTCGGCGCAGGAGAGCTGACGGCGTACATCCTCTGCGGCGCCTTCTTCAACGTCTGTACCAACGTGCTGCTCGTCTCGGGCGCGATCTCGATCTCGCAGGGCGTTCGCTACCGCGACGTCGTGCTTCCGGGACTGCGCCGCAGCGGCTTCGTCTTCATGATGATGGCGGTCCTCGCCGCGCTCGCGGCGAACCTCTGGGTCCTGCATCCCTGGCTGCTGTCGCTGCTCGCAGGCCCGCTGTTCACGCTCACGCTCTACCAGCGCAGCCTCTACCACTCCCATTTGGCCACGAAGGACGCGCGCACGGACAACCTGACGAGCCTCGGCAACCACCGGGCCTACCAGGCCGCGCTGCGCGGCTACATCGCGGATGCCGAGCACGAGAGCACCGAGTTCTCGCTGTGCATCGTCGACGTGGACGATTTCAAGCGGATCAACGACACCTACGGCCACCAGGTCGGCGACGACGTGCTCGTCGCCCTCGCCGAGATCCTGCGCAGCGCCCGCAACGGCGAAGCGTTCCGCTGCGGCGGCGACGAGTTCGCCGTGCTCTTCGACGGCGACGGAACCTTCGCCTTCGAGCGCATCACGGACATCCAGGAGGCCGTCGCCGGGCTCGGCCTCACCCCGGTGACGATCAGCGTCGGGATCGCGAGCTACCCCGGCCAGGCAGACGACGCCGACGGCCTCCAGCGGATGGCCGACGGCGCGCTGTACTGGTCGAAGCACCACGGCAAGAACCGTTCCTTCGTGTACAGCCCGAAGGTCGTTCGCATCCACTCCGCCAAGGAGCTGGAGTGGGAGACCGAGCGCGTCGCCCGCCTGCGAGCCGCGAAGAACATCGTGCGCTTCGTCGACGCGAAGGATCCGTCGACCGCGAACCATTCGGAGACGGTCTCCGCCCTGGCGGCCGCGATCGCCGCCGAGATGGGCCTGGACGAGAACACGGTCGATCAGCTCGCCCTCGCCGGCCTCCTGCACGACATCGGCAAGATCGGAATCCCCGACAGCCTCCTGCAGGCGCCGCGCGCGCTCACGGCGGTCGAGTTCGAGGCAATCAAGGCCCACCCCGGCCTCGGCTACTCGCTGCTCGAGGGGCTCGGGATCGCACCGATCGACGAGTGGATCCTCCACCACCACGAGAACTGGGACGGAAGCGGCTACCCCGACGGCCTGGCCGGCGAGGACATCCCGCTCGGCGCGCGCATCATCCGCGTGGCCGACGCCTTCGAGGCCATGACCGCGAACCGGCCCTACCGCGCCGCCCAGCCCGTCGAGTACGCCCTCAACGAGCTGCGCGCCAACGCCGGCACCCAGTTCGAGCGCGCCGCCGTCGCCGCCGTCGAAGCCTGCGTCGCGAACGCGTCCCCGGTCGAGAGGCGCGAAGCGCCGATCCTGGCGTTCGCGTAATGGCCCTGGCATTCCCCTTGCTCGCGGGGCTCGTGCTCGCGCCGCTTCTCGGAGGCCGCTGGAGCCGCATCGGCAAGCTGCGCCTGCGGTTCGTCTGGCTCTTCTACGTCGCGATCGCCGTCCAGCTCGCAGCGTTCCCGGTCAAGGCGATGCCCTGGCACACCTCCGACCGGATCGGCGTCGTGCTCTGGCTCTGCTCGTACGCGCTCTTCGCCGCCGGCGTCGCAGGCAACTTCCGCATCCCCGGCATCCCGCTCATTGCGATCGGCCTCGTCTCGAACCTGCTCGCGGTCACAACGAACGGCGGGCACATGCCGGCCCTGCCGTCGGCGCTGCGCGCGGCGGGGATGCACTTCACCGTCGGGCACAACCGGAACAGCGCTGTGCTGTCGTCCCCGCATCTCGCGTGGCTCGTCGACCGCTGGGCGGCGCCGACCTGGGTGCCGTGGGCGAACGTCTTCTCCGTCGGCGACGTCCTGATCATGGCCGGCGGGTTGCTCTTCGCACTCGGTGCGACCGGCGCGCTCCGGCTTCCGTCGCGGCGTCAGCCTCCCGAGTATCTGACCGCGACGAGGTAGAGCCCCCACGGCGGCGCGGTCGCGCCGGCATCGGCACGGTCGGCTCCTGCGAGCAGCGGTGCGAGGTCGATCCCGTCGAGCATCGTCCCGACGAGTGTTCGCACCATGTGGCGGAGGTAGCTGCCCGCGGTGACCTCGAAGTCGACGTGCTCGCCGCGACGGACCCACTCGGCCGACTCGACCGTGCGCACGAAGTCCTCGTGCCGCGTCACGGTCGGCGTGAAGGCGCGGAAGTCGTGCCTGCCCGGAAGCAGCGCCGCGGCGGCGGCGAGTTGCTCGAGGTCGAGCAGGCGAGGCACCCACAAGCTCCGTCGCAGCTCGAACGGCGAGGGCGTCGAGCGGGTGAAGAGGCGGTATCGGTACGAACGGGCAAGGGCGGAGTGCCGCGCGTGGAAGTCGGGCGCCGCAAGCTCGGCGGAGACGACCGAGATCTCGTCGGGCAGGCGTGTGTTCAGCGCAGCCGCCGCGCGCTCGAGCGGAGGTCCTCCCTCGACGTCGGCCGAGGCGACGTTCCCGAGCGCGTGCACACCGGTGTCGGTGCGGCCGGCGACGGCGAGGTGGTCGACGCTGGAGAAGGTCGCGGCCAGGGCATCGCGGAGCTCGGCTTCCACCGTCGCGTGGCCCGGCTGCGCGGCCCAGCCGCGGAAGGGGGTGCCGTCGTACTCGATCGTCAGTCTGAGCCGCACGTCAGGCGCGCCTGACGGCGCTTGTCAGGACTTCCTTATGCTCTACTGACTTGCACATTGGATGATACACTCTAACTGATGACGGAAGAGCACACGTTTCTCCTCCAGCGGGTGCAGCCCGCGATGGTCGGCCTGATCGACGGGTCGTTGTCCACGCTGGCGCCGATCTTCGCAGTCGTGCTCGCCTCGCACGACACCCGCTACGCGTTCATCGCAGGCCTCGCGACCTCGCTCGGCGCGGCGATCAGCATGGGCTTCTCGGAGGGGCTCTCCGACACCGGCGAGCTGACCGGCCGCGGCAGCCCGTGGGCGCGCGGGTCGATCACGGGCGGAGGGACGTTCCTCGGCGGCATCCTCCACTCGCTGCCGTTCCTCATCTCCAACTACCACGTCGCACTCATCTTCGCGGTCGCGGTCGTGGCGTTCGAGCTCCTGATGCTCGCCTACTTCCGCTGGCGCTTCTTCTCGGACACGTTCGTGCGCGCGCTCGGCATCGTCACCTTCGCCGGCATCCTGATCGCAGCGATCAGCGCGGGCCTCGGCAGCCTCCTCGGCGCGCCGGTTGGCAGCTAGGTCCTCGAGACATCACGGGTGGCAGCTAGGTCCTCGAGACATCACGGGGACACTCCCCGTCACGAGAGTGCCGGGAAGTCGTGACGTTTTCGTTGCGTGCCTGAGGACTAGGGCTGGTAGTCGACGAGCTCGAGGTAGACCATCTCGGCGGCGTCGCCTTGACGGTGGCCGAGCTTGACGATGCGCGAATAGCCGCCCGGGCGGTCGGCCATGCGCGGGCCGACGTCGGCGAAGAGCTTGTGCACGATCTCCTGCGAGCGGAGCTCGGCCAGCGCCTGCCGGCGCGCGTGCAGGTCGCCGCGGCGGCCGAGCGTGATCATCTGCTCGGCGAACGGCTTCACCGCCTTTGCCTTCGCCTCGGTCGTCTTGATGCGCCCGTGCTCGATCAGGGAGCACGCGAGATTCGCGTACAGCGCCTTGCGATGCGACGGGTCGCGCCCGAGCTTCTTGCCGGTCCGCGCGTGACGCATGGCGTTACTCGAGGCTCCCGCTGCCGATGCCGCTGTCGCCGCGCAGCGTGAGCCCGTGCTGCGACAGCGTCTCCTTGACCTCTTCGATCGACTTCTTGCCGAAGTTCGGGATCGCAGCGAGCTCGTTCTCCGTCTTCATGACAAGATCGCCGATCGTCTCGATGCCGACACGCTTCAGGCAGTTGTACGACCGGACGCCGAGCTCGAGCTCCTCGATCGGGAAGTTCTCCATCCCGCGGGCGAGGCCCGTCTCGGGGCTGACGCCTTCGCCGGCGACGACGGCCTGCTCGCCGAAGCCCTCCATCTTGTCGATGTCGGTGAAGATCGCGAGCTGGCGGATGAGGATCTCGGCCGCCTCGCCGAGCGCGTCCTTCGGATCGACGGAGCCGTCGGTCGTGATGTCGAGCATGAGCTTGTCGTAGTCCGTCCGCTGTCCGACGCGCGCGGCCTCGACCGCGAACGAGACGCGGCGGACGGGCGAGAAGATCGAGTCGATCGGAATGACACCGATCGTGTGCTGCGGCCCGCGGTTGAGCTCGGCCGGGTTGTAGCCGCGGCCGCGGCCGATCGTGAGCGTCAGCTCCAGGCGGCCGCGATCGGAGAGGTTCGCGATCTCGAGCTCCGGGTTGAGGATCTCGAGCTCCGCGGGTGCCTCGATGTCGGCGGCGGTGACGATGCCCGGACCCTTCTTCGCGATGTGCACCTCGACCTCGGGCGAATCGCCGTGCAGGCGGGCGACGAGGTTCTTGAGGTTGAGGACGATGTCGGTGACGTCCTCACGGACACCCGGCAGCGTCGTGAACTCGTGCGCGGTGCCCTCGACCTTGACCGAGGTGACCGCAGCGCCCTCGAGCGACGAGAGCAGCACGCGGCGCAGCGAGTTGCCGAACGTGTGACCGAAACCGCGGTCGAGCGGCTCGATCTGGAACACCCCGCGGTGCTCGTCCACTTCCTCGTGGACGATGCGCGGAATCTGAAAGTCCATAGCGCGTGTGGCCAAAACAGTGTCCTTACCTTTCGTTGGTCATCAAACTAGGGCGCGTAGCGCGCAGTGTTACGTGGTTACTTGGAGTAGAGCTCGACGATGAGCGACTCTTGGACCGGCGTGTCGATCTCGCCGCGCTCGGGCTGCTTCAGCACCTTGCCGGTGAGGCCGTCGTGGTCGGCCTGCAGCCACGGGGCGACGGTGGACACGAGGTCGGTGGCGTCCCGGATCACCTGCTGCGCCGACGAGTTCGGCGCAACGGTGATGATGTCGTTGGGACGAACCTGGTAGCTCGGAATGTTCACCCGGCGCCCGTTCACCTGGAAGTGGCCGTGGCGCACGAGCTGGCGTGCCTGCGCACGCGAGGCGGCGAAGCCGAGGCGGTAGACGACGTTGTCGAGCCGCGTCTCGAGCATCCGCAGCAGCTCCTCGCCGGTGACGCCGGAGCGCTTGGACGCCTTCTCGTAATACGTGCGGAACTGCTGCTCGAGCAGGCCGTAATACCGCCGCGCCTTCTGCTTCTCACGCAGCTGGAGCAGGTACTCGCTCTGCTTGATGCGTCCGCGGCCGTGCTCGCCCGGCGGATACGAACGGCGCTCGATCGCGCACTTCTCCGTCAGGCAGCGCTCTCCCTTGAGGAAGAGCTTCAGGCCCTCGCGCCGGCAGATGCGGCACTTCGGTCCGACGTCGCGGGCCACTAGACGCGCCTCCGCTTGCGCTGGCGCACGCCGTTGTGGGCCTGCGGAGTGACGTCCTTGACGCCGAGAATCTCGAGGCCCGCGGCCTGGAGCGAGCGGATGGCGGTCTCACGGCCGGAGCCGGGGCCCTTCACGAAGACCTCGACCTTCTGCAGGCCGTGCTCCATGCCCTTCCGCGCGCACGCATCGGCGGTGACCTGCGCGGCGAACGGCGTCGACTTGCGCGAGCCCTTGAAGCCCGCGGAGCCGGCCGACTCCCACGCGATCACGTTGCCCTCCTTGTCGGTGAGGGCGACGATCGTGTTGTTGAAGCTCGTCTTGATGTGCGCCTGCCCGATGGCGATGTTCTTCCGGACCTTGCGACGAGTGCGGCCGCGCGTGGCCGCTTGACGGCGAGGAGGCGCCACTTACTTCGCTGCCTTGCTCTTGCCGCGCCCGACGGTCTTCTTCGGGCCCTTGCGGGTGCGGGCGTTCGTCTTCGTGCGCTGGCCGTTGACCGGCAGCCCGCGGCGATGCCGGACGCCGCGGTAGGCGCCGATCTCCGACAGGCGCTTGATCGCCTGCTGGCGCTCGCGGCGCAGGTCGCCCTCGACTTCGAGCTCGCCGTCGATGTAGGTGCGGAGCTTCGTCACCTCGTCGTCGGTGAGGTCCTTGATCTTCGTGTCGGGAGAGAGGCCGAGCCCGGCTGCGATCTTGCGCGCCGTCGGCTGGCCGATGCCGTAGATGTACGTCAGCCCGATCTCGAGCCGCTTCTGGTTCGGGAGGTTGACCCCGGCGATGCGCGCCATTACCCCTGCCTCTGCTTGTGACGGGGGTTGGTGCAGATCACCATGGTCGTGCCGTGCCGCTTGATGATGCGGCAGCGTTCACACATTGTCTTGACGGATGGGCGTACTTTCATATCAGCGGTGCCGGAAGGTGATTCGACCGCGGTTCAGGTCGTACGGGCTCAGCTCCACCTTGACCTTGTCCCCCGGCAAGATGCGGATGTAGTGCTTGCGCATCTTCCCGGAGATGGTCGCCAGGATGGCGTGGCCGCCGTCGATTTGCACCCGGAACATCGTGCTCGGGAGCGCCTCCACGACTTCGCCCTCAACCTCGATCTTCTCTTCCTTTGTCGGCATTTCCTTTCTAGTCCAGAGGGATGCGCGCGCACGGCAAAGCCGGTGCGCGGCGAGGGATTAGCGTAGCAGAGCGGCCCCGGCTTTCGTCAGCACCCGAGGGCCCTCGGCGGTGATCGCCACGGTGTGCTCGAAGTGGGCCGCGAGGGAGGAATCGACCGAGGAAATCGACCAGTCGTCGTCGTGGACGTAGACGTCCGCCGAGCCGGCGGTGATCATCGGCTCGATCGCGAGCGTCATTCCCGACTGGAGGACAGGCCCCCGTCCGGGCGGGCCGTAGTTCGGGATCTGGGGATCCTCGTGGTAGCTGCGCCCGACACCGTGCCCGACGAGGCTCCGGACGACCGAGAAGCCGGCCTCCTCCACGATCGTCTGGACGGCGTGGGAGATGTCGGACAGGTGGTTGTCGACCTGCGCCTGCTCGATGCCGGCGGCGAGCGCCTCCTGGCAGACGTCGAGGAGCCGCTGCGCCTCGGGGTCGATCTCCCCCACGGGCAGGGTGACCGCGCTGTCGGCGACGAGGCCGTTCAGCGTCACTCCGAGGTCGACCGAGATGAGGTCGCCCTCGCAGGCGCGGTACTCGGTCGGGATGCCGTGCACGACCATCGAGTTGGGCGAGACGCACAACGCGGCGGGGAAACCCTTGTAGCCCTTCGAGGTCGGGTACCCGCCGGCCGCAGCGATGTGCTCGTCGGCGATCCGGTCGAGCTCGAGCATCGAGATGCCCGGCTCGAGGTGCTCGGCGACGAGTTGCAGCGTCTCGTAGACGAGCTCGCCGGCACGTGCCATGCCCTCGATCTCGGCAGCGGACTTGCGGATGATCACGCGCGTGCCTCCACCGCGCTCAGCGCCTCCGAGATCTCCTGGAAGACGTCCTGGACGGCGCGGTCGGCGTGGATTCCGACGACGTTGCCGAGGCGCGTGCGGTAGTGCTCGCCGAGGGGAGCGGTCTTCTCGTCGTAGTCGCGCAGGCGCCGATCGATCGCCTCAGGCGTGTCGTCGGGGCGACCCTCCTCCTGCGCACGCTTGTGCATGCGCTCGACGAGCTGCTGCCGGTCGGGGACATAGAACACGAAGACGATCTCGATCGTGCGGCCGACGTCGTCGAGCATCTCGTCGAGCGCATCGGCCTGCGCGATGTTGCGGGGATAGCCGTCGAGGACGAAGCCGGGCACGGTGTCTCCGCGCGAGAGCCGGTCGCGGATGAGCGGGATCGTGATCTCGTCGGGAACGAGCTCCCCCGCGGCGAGGATCGGCTCCACTTGCTTGCCGAGCTCCGTGCCCCGCGCGATCGCCTCGCGGTACAGGTCGCCGCTCGAGATGTGCGGGACGCCGTAGGTCGCGGAGATCTTCTTTGCCTGGGTCCCCTTGCCAGACCCCTGCGGACCGAGCAGCAGGATGTTCATGCCGGCTATCTCAGGAAGCCTTCGTAGTGGCGCATCATCATCTGCGACTCCATCTGTCGCATCGTGTCGAGCGCGACACCGACGACGATGAGCACCGACGTGCCGCCGAGCGCACGTGCGGTCGCCTGCGAGAACCCGAAGTAGTGGATGAACACGCTCGGCGCCACCGCCACGGTTGCCAGGAAGAGCGAGCCCGGCAGCGTCAGGCGCTGCAGCACACGGTCGAGGTAGGCGGCCGTCGGCGGGCCCGGCCGGATGCCGGGGATGTACCCGCCGTACTTGCGCAGGTTGTCCGCCTGGTCGACCGGGTTGAACTGGACCGACGTATAGAAGTACGTGAAGACGATGATCAGCACCGCCTCGGTGGCGAGGTAGTACCAGCTCGTGTACTGGAAGTTCGCGTTCACCCAGTTCGACCACGCGGGCACGAAGCCGGCGACGGTCTGCGGAAGCGCGAGCAGCGCGGCGGCGAAGATGACCGGGATGACGCCGGCCATGTTCACGCGCAGGGGCATGTAGGTCGAGCCGCCGGTCGTCTGGCGGTTCCCCAGTTGTCGCCTGGCGTACTGCACGGGGATCCTCCGCTGCCCCTCCTGCACGAACACGACGGCGACGACAACGGCGATCGCGACAATCGGGAAGAACAGCCGCTCGGTCGTGCCGCCGTTGATCCAGGCGCTGATGCCGGTCGGCGCGTACGCGAGGATCGACGCGAAGATCAGGAGCGAGATGCCGTTCCCGACGCCGCGCTTCGTGATCAGCTCGCCCATCCACATGAGCAGGACGCAGCCGGCGGTGAGCGTCAGGACGATGATCACGAGCCGCCCCGCATTCACGCCCGGGAGCGCGCCCTGCCGCTTGAACAGGAAGGCGTAGCCGGTCGACTGCGCCGCCGCGAGCGCGACCGTCAGGTAGCGCGTGTACTGCGTGATCTTGGCGTAGCCGGCCTCACCCTCCTTCTGCAGCCGCTCGAGCGTCGGCACGACGGCCGTGAGCAGCTGGAGGATGATCGACGCCGTGACGTACGGCATGATCCCGAGCGCGAAGAGCGAGAAGCGCGACAGCGCCGAGCCCGAGAAGAGGTTCAGCAGCGTGAGGATGCCGCCGCCCGCGCCGTTGAAGTACTGCTGGATGGCCTGCTGGTCGATGCCCGGCGCCGGCACCCAGGAGCCGAGCCGGTAGCAGGCGAGGACCGCCGCAGTGAAAAGCACGCGCTTGCGCAGCTCGGGAACCCGCCACGCATTTGCGAGCCAGGAGAACACTAGGCCTGCTCTTCCTCCACTGCTGCTTCCTCCGCTGCGCTCCGCGCCTGAGGTTCATCAGCCTCTGTCGCCTCCGGCTCTTCCCTGGCCGCGGGCTTCACCGCGTGGTGGCGGGCCTTCTTCACCTTCGGCTCGCGCAGCAGCTCGACGGTTCCACCGGCCTTCTCGATCTTCTCGCGTGCCGTCGCGGAGATCTTGTGCACACGAACGGTGAGCTTCTTCGAGATCTCGCCGGTGCCGAGCAGCTTGATGTCGATCTTCGTGTTCTTGATCAGGCGCTTCTCGACGAGCGACTCCGGCGTGACCTCCGCGCCCGCGTCGAAGCGGTCGAGGTCGCGGATGTTGAGCGGCACCGTCTCGGTGCGGAACGGCCCGACCGGCATCGCGTCCTTCGAGGTCGAGCCGCGCAGCTTGCCGATGCGCATGTAGATCGGCATCTGGCCGCCTTCGAAGCCGGCGCGCATCTTGTGCGAGCCCGCGCGCGACTTCTGGCCCTTGTTGCCGCGACCCGCGTACTTGCCCGTGCCCGAGCCGGGACCGCGGCCGACGCGCTTGCGGTCGACGCGCTCTTGCGCGGGCTTGAGATTGGAGAGGTTCATCGACTTGGCCATCAGCTCTGGTCCACCTTCACGAGATGCGCCACCTTCCGGAGCATGCCTGCAAGCACCGGGCTCTCGTCGTGCTCGCGCGTGTTGCCGATCCGGCCCAGGCCGAGCGCCCGCAGGGTGCCTCGGTGGCGCTCGCTCTGCCCGATCTGGGACTTGATCTGCGTGATCCTGACCTTGGCCAACTTACGCGTCCTTCTTCTTCCGGATGGAGCGCCGCTTCGGCTTCTCCTCGACGACGGGGGCAGGCGCCTCTGCGACCGGCTCGGGCGCTTCCGCGACCTCGGGCTCGGGCTCCGGCTCTGCGACCGCGACGGGCTCCTCCACGATGGCGACGGGCGGCGCAGGCGGAGGCGTCACGGCGACAACGGGCTCCTTCGGCTGCTTGGCGATGGCCGGCAGCGGGAGGACCTCGCTGATCTGCTTGCCGCGGATCCGCGCCACGTCCTCCGGGCGGCGAAGCTCCTTGAGGGCCACGATCGTCGCCTTCGCCATGTTGATCGGGTTGGTCGTACCGAGGCTCTTGGCGAGCACGTTGCGCACGCCCGCGAGCTCGAGCACCGCGCGGACACCGCCGCCGGCGATGACGCCGGTGCCGTCGGAGGCCGGGCGGAGCATGACCCGGGCGGCGTCGAAGCGGCCGAGCACTTCGTGGGTGATCGTCGAGCCGTGCTTCGGCACCGTGAACAGGTTCTTCTTCGCGTCCTCGACCGCCTTCGTGATCGCGAGCGGCACCTCGCGCGCCTTGCCGTAGCCGACGCCGACGCGGTCGACCTCGTCCCCGACGACGACGAGCGCGGTGAACGAGAACCGGCGTCCGCCCTTGACCACCTTGGCGACGCGGTTGATCTCGACCACGCGCTCCTTGAGCTCGCGGGTCTCCGAAAAGTCGACAGACATCAGAAGTTCAGTCCTCCCTTGCGCGCGCCGTCGGCGAGCGCCTTGACACGTCCGTGGTACAGGTAGCCGGCGCGGTCGAAGACGCACGCCTCGATCCCGGCCTTCTTCGCGGCTGCGGCGAGCTGCTTGCCGACCTCCGCCGCCTGCTCGCTCTTGTCGCCCTTGAACGACTTCTTCAGCGCGATCCAGGACGCGGCCGCGAGCGTCTTGCCGGTGAGATCGTCGACGAGCTGCGCCTCGATGCCCCGGTTCGACCGGAAGACCACGAGACGCGGCCGCTGCGGCGAGCCGTTCACCCTGCCGCGCACACGCTTGTGACGCCGCAGGCGTCCTTCCCTGACCGTCAAGCTAGGCACGCTTGCCCACCTTCCTACGCACGTACTCGCCCTCATAGCGAATGCCCTTGCCCTTGTAGGGCTCCGGCGGGCGAACCTTGCGAATCTCGGCGGCCGTCTGGCCGACCTGTTGCTTGTCGGTGCCTTTCACGACCACCTGCGTCGGCACCGGAACCTCGAAGGTGATGCCCGTCCGCGGCTTGATCGTGACGGGATGCGAGTAGCCGACCTGAAGCTCCAGGTCGTTGCCCTTGAGCGCGGCGCGATAGCCGACGCCCTGGATCTCCAGGCGCTTCTCGAAGCCCTTCGTCACGCCCTCGACCATGTTCGCGACGAGCGTGCGCGTCAGGCCGTGCAGCGAGCGGTCCTCGCCGCGCTCCGTCGGCCGCGTGACGACAACCGTGTCCTCCTCCTGCGCGATCGCCATGCGCAGCGGAACCTGCTGCTGCAGGGTTCCGAGCGGGCCGGTGACGGCCACGCGCCCAGGCTCCACCGAGACGGTGACGCCGGAGGGGATCTCGATGGGCTTTTTTCCGATTCGGCTCATTCGCTCACCAGATGAAGCAGACGACCTCGCCACCGATCCCGCGCTCCTGCGCGGTCCGGCTCGTGACGAGCCCGGAGGACGTGGACAGGATCGCGACACCCATCCCGCCCAGCACGCGCGGGAGACGATCCTTCCGCGCGTAGACCCGG
Source organism: Gaiellaceae bacterium (assembly GCA_035532535.1). GTDB lineage: Bacteria > Actinomycetota > Thermoleophilia > Gaiellales > Gaiellaceae > Palsa-739. The sequence continues at coordinate 42,893 of DATKQT010000003.1, read as the reverse complement.
CGACCCGGCTTGGAGATGCGCTTCAGGCCCGAGATGACCCGCTCGCGATTCCGGCCGAACTTGAGGTCGACGACCAGGGTATCGAAGGATTCGCCCTTCTCGACGTGATAGTCCCGGATGTAACCCTCCTCCTTCAGGAGGCGGGCGATCTCCACCTTCATGCGCGAGCTCGGCATCACTGCCTTGTCGTGGAGCGCCTTGTTGGCGTTCCGGATGCGCGTGAGCATGTCGGCGATCGGATCGGTCAGCATCGGGTCACCAGCTCGATTTCGTCATGCCGGGGATCGCGCCCTGATGTGCGAGGTCGCGCAGGCAGATGCGGCAGAGCCCGAACTTGCGGAACACCGCGCGCGGACGTCCACATTTGTTGCAGCGCGAGTAGTTGCGCACCCGGTACTTCTGCGGACGCTTCTGCTTGACGACGAGGCTCGTTTTTGCCACTTAGTCCCTCCTTGGCCCTTCGCCGAACGGCAGGCCGAGGGCCTGCAGTAGGGCGCGAGCGTGTTCATCGGTCTCGGCGCTGGTCGTGATCGTCACGTCGAGGCCGCGTACCTGCTGGATGTCGTCGTAGTTGATCTCGGGGAAGATGATCTGCTCGCGCACGCCGAGCGAGTAGTTGCCGCGCCCGTCGAACGAGCCGGGGTTGAGGCCGCGGAAGTCACGGATGCGCGGCAGCGCGATGGAGATCAGCCGGTCGAGGAACTCGTACATGCGCGCGCCGCGGAGCGTGACCTTCGCGCCGACCGGCATGCCCTCGCGCACCTTGAACTGCGCGATCGACTTCCGCGCGCGGCGTACCTGGGCGCGCTGGCCTGCGATCGTCGTCAGCTCCTCGACGGCGGAGTCCATCTGCTTCGCGTCGGTCTTCGCCTCGCCCACACCCATGTTGAGCGTGATCTTCTCGAGGCGCGGGACTTGCATGACCGAGTCGAGGCCGAGCTCGTCCTTGAGCTGCGGGCGAATCTCGCTCTCGAACCGCACCTTCAGGCGCGGCGTATACGTGTCGGTCGCGGCTGCGCTCATGTCTTGTCGATCTCCTGGCCGCAGCCGTCGTTCTTGCACACGCGGATGCGGACCGTCTTGTCCTTCACGGTCTTCATGACGGTGCCGACGCGGGTCGGCTTCCTGCACGTCGGGCACACGATCATCACGTTCGACACCGGAAGCGGCGCCGACTTCTCGATGATCCCGCCCGGGACGATCGACGGGCCGCCCATGCGGCTCGAGTTCTGGATCGGCCGCGGTCGCTGGTGCCGCTTGACCATGTTGATGTTCTCGACGAGCACGCGGCCGTCCTTCGGCATGGAGGCGATGACGCGGCCTTCCTTGCCACGGTCCTTGCCGCGAATCACGTGGACGATGTCGCCCTGGCGGATCTTCATCGTCTGGGCCATCTACAACACCTCCGGGGCGAGCGAAACGATCTTCATGAAGTTCTTCTCGCGCAGCTCGCGGGCGACCGGCCCGAAGATGCGCGTGCCGCGCGGGTTGCGCTGCGCGTCGATGATCACGGCGGCGTTCTCGTCGAACGCGATCGTGGTGCCGTCGACGCGGCCGAACGGCTTGCGCGTCCGAACGACGACGGCGCGAACGACCTCGCCCTTCTTGACGGCACCCTGCGGCGTCGCCGTCTTGACGGTGCCGACGATGATGTCGCCCACTCGCGCGTAGCGGCGGTGGTGACCGCCCATCACGCGGATGCACAGGAGCTCGCGGGCGCCGGTGTTATCGGCCACCTTCAGGCGGGATTCCTGCTGGATCACTTCGCCGCCTCGACGATCTCGGCGAGCCGCCAGCGTTTGGTCGCCGACAGCGGACGCGTCTCGACGATGCGCACGACGTCACCGACGTTGGCGGAGTTCTGCTCGTCGTGGGCATGGAACTTGACCGAGCGCCGCACGACCTTCTTGTACCGCGGGTGCGACTTGATCACGTCCACCTTCACGACGATGGTCTTGTCCATCGCGTTCGACACGACGACGCCGCGGCGCTCCTGGCTGCGCCCGCGATCGTGCTCGGGCTTCGGCAGGCGGACGATCGGCTTGCGCTCGGCCGCGGGCACGTGCACGCGCCGCCCCTTCTTGGGGCGTTCGATGCGCGGAACATGCTTGCGCTTCTTCTTCGGCTGCGACTGCGCAGGCGGAGCTGCCGGCTCCGAATCCGCAGGCGTGGGGTTGGACGAGCCGAGATCCTCGGCCGCGTCAGCGGCCGACCCTTCTTCTGCCGCAGGAGCTTCCTCCGCGGGTGCCTCGGCCTCCCCGGTGTCAACACCCGACTCCGGCGCAGCCGGAGTCTCCTCGATCTCAGTCTTTTCGGTTTCTTCGCTCATGACGTTCCCTTCTCGGACTCGCGCTCGTTCACGACCGTGAGGATGCGCGCGATCTCGCGCTTGGTCAGCTTCAGCCGCGCGTTGTTCTCGAGCGCGCCGGTCACCGACTGGAAGCGGAGGTTGAACAGCTCCTGACGCCGCTCGACGAGGCGGTGCTCCAGCTCGTCGTCGGTCAGGTCTCTCAATTCGCTCGGCCTAGTCAAAGAGCTCGGCCTCCCGTTTCACGATCTTCGACTTGATGGACAACTTCTGCCCTGCGAGCTTCAGCGCGTCCTTTGCCAGGGGCTCCGGGACGCCGGCCAGCTCGAACATGACGCGGCCGGGCTTGATCACGGCCACCCAGCCTTCGGGCGACCCCTTCCCCGAGCCCATGCGGGTCTCGGCCGGCTTCTTCGTGTACGACTTGTCCGGGAAGACGTTGATCCAGACCTTGCCGCCGCGCTTGATCTTGCGCGTCATGGCGATACGAGCCGCCTCGATCTGGCGGTTCGTGATCCAGCCCCGCTCGATCGCCTTGAGCCCGTAGTCGCCGAACTGCACGGTCGACTGGCCCTTCGTCTCGCCGCGCCGGCGGCCGCGATGGACCTTGCGGAACTTCGTCTTCTTCGGCATCAACATGGCTTACGACTCCTTCGGCTTTCTCGGCGCCCGCTTCGGCTTCTCGGCCGCGGGAGGAGTGGCCGGCGTTTCCGGCGACGTCTCCACAGGCGGTGCCTCATTCACGGGCTTCGGCGTCTCCTCTGCAGGTGCCGCGGGAGCCTCCGTCTGCGGATCGCGACGCGGCCGACCTCCGCCGCCGCCGGCCGGGCGTGCACCCGCGCCGGGGCCGCGACGCTGGCCGGGCCGGCCACCGCCGGCGCCGCCGGGACCGCCACCTGCGCCGCGCCGCCGACCGGGCCGCACGGGGCCGAGGCCCTCGCGGTCCGGACCGCGACCGCGGCCGCTCTCACGGGAGGCGCCGAGCCCTTCGACGGCGCCGCCGCGCCGGCGCTTCGTGTCCTGGTCGCCCAGGCGCTGGTCGCCGACCGAGATGCCTTCGTAGCCCTCGGGCATGATCTCGCCCTTGTTGATCCAGACCTTCACGCCGATGCGGCCGTACGTCGTCTTGGCCTCGACGAAGCCGTAGTCGATGTCGGCGCGGATCGTGTGCAGCGGCACGCGTCCCTCGCTGTAGGTCTCGCGCCGGCTCATCTCGCCGCCGCCAAGGCGTCCGGAGCACTGGATCTTCACGCCGGCCGCGCCGGAGCGGCTCGCGGATGCGAGCGCGCGCTTCATCGCGCGCCGGAAGGCGACACGGTTCGACAGCTGCTCGGCGATCGACTGCGCGACGAGCTTCGCGTCCAGCTCGGGGCGCTTGATCTCGTTGATGTTGATGTGGACGTTCTTCTGCGTCAGCGCGTGCAGCTCACGGCGCAGCGCGTCGACCTCGACTCCGGACTTGCCGATGACGATGCCGGGGCGCGCCGTGAAGATGTCCACGGTGATCCGCTGCTTGTCCTTCTGAATGAGGATGTCCGACAGGCCCGCGTGCGCGAGCTTCTTGTAGATGTGCTCGCGGATCTTGACGTCCTCGAGCAGGTACGCCGGGAACTCCTTCTTGCCCGTGTACCAGTTCGACTTCCAGCGGTGGATGATCCCCACACGCAGGCCGCCGGGATGGATCTTCTGTCCCACTAGCTCTCCCTCGTTGAATCCGCCGGAGCGAGCACGACGGTGATGTGACACGTCCGCTTGAAGATCTTGGCCGCGCGGCCGCGGGCGCGGGCACGCCAGCGCTTCAGCGTCGGCCCCTCGTCGGCGTACGCGGTGACGACGACGAGGTCGTCGCCGTTCCAGAGCAGGTCCGGCCGCGACTCCGCGTTCGCGACGGCGGAGCGCAGGACCTTCTCGACGTCCTTTGCGACCGCGCGCTGCGAGAACGCGAGGATGGTGCGCGCCTCGGGCACGGAGCGCCCGCGGATGAGGTCGGTGACGAGCCGCGCCTTGCGCGCGCTCGAGTGCACCCATTTCGCCTGGGCCCGAACTTCCTGTGCCTTGACCTCGACTGCCGCCATTAGCGCTTCACCTTCGCCGCGCGGTCGCCCGAGTGGCCGCGGAACGTCCGCGTCGGCGCGAACTCGCCCAGCTTGTGGCCGACCATCTGCTCGGAGATGAAGACGGGCACGTGCTTGCGGCCGTCGTGGACCGCGATCGTGTGCCCGACCATGTCCGGGAAGATCGTCGACGTCCGCGACCAGGTGCGGATCATCGTCTTCTGGCCGCCGTCGTTCATCTTCGTGATGCGGTCGAGCAGGCGCTGCTCGACGAACGGCCCCTTCTTGCTGGATCTACTCACTAGCGACGACCCTCCTTGCCGCGCCGCCTGGCGCGCACGATCAACTTGTCGGATTCCTTGTGCTTGCGGCGCGTGCGCTTGCCGAGCGTCGGCACGCCCCACGGGGTGACCGGGTGCCGGCCGCCCTTGGACTTGCCCTCGCCGCCGCCGTGCGGATGGTCGACCGGGTTCATGGCCGAGCCGCGCACGGTCGGGCGCTTGCCGCGCCAGCGGCTGCGACCCGCTTTGCCGCCGGTGATGTTCTGGTGGTCGACGTTGCCGACCTGGCCGACGGTCGCGCGGCACGCGAGCGGGACGCGGCGCATCTCACCCGACGGGAGGCGCAGGACCGCGAAACCCTGGTCCTTCGCGACGAGCTGGATGCCCGAGCCCGCCGAGCGCGCCATCTTGGCGCCCTGGCCGGGCTGAAGCTCGACGTTGTGCACGAGCGTGCCCGTCGGGATGTTCTCGAGCGGCAGCGCATTGCCGACCTTGATGTCGGCGGCCGCCCCGGACTCGACCGTTGCGCCGACGCGCAGCTGCGCGGGCGCGAGGATGTAGCTCTTCGCGCCATCTGCGTAGTGGAGCAGCGCGATGCGCGCCGACCGGTTGGGGTCGTACTCGATCGAGGCCACCTTCGCCGGCACGCCGTCCTTCTGGCGCTTGAAGTCGATGACGCGGTACAGCCGCTTGTGGCCGCCGCCCTGATGGCGCGTCGTGATGCGGCCGTTGTTGTTGCGGCCGCCCTTCTTCGGCACCGGCGTCGTCAGGCTCTTCTCCGGCTCGGTCTTCGTGATCTCCTCGAAGGTGGACACCGACATGAAGCGGCGGCCCGGCGAGGTCGGCTTGTAGCGACGGATCGGCATCACAGTTGTGCTCCTTGGAAGATCTCGATCGAGTCGCCGGCCTTGAGCTCGACGATCGCCTTTTTCCAGCCGGGGCGCGTGCCCTTGTAGATGCCGCGCCGCTTCGGCTTCGCCTGCACTTTGACGATGTTCACGGCCACGACCTTGACGTCGAAGAGCTCCTCGACCGCCTGCCGGACCTGCGTCTTGTGCGCGTCCTGGTGCACCTTGAACGTGTACTTGTTCTGGGTGATCTGCTCGTAGCTTTTCTCGGAGATCACCGGGCGGAGCAGGACCTGAGCGGGGTGCAGGCTCATGACGCCCTCCCCTCGATGAGCGGAAGCGCAGCCTGGCTGACGAGCAGCGAGCGCGCCCACACGACTTCGGCCACTTCCAGCTCGGACGGGACGGTGACGATGACGCGATCGAGATTGCGGAACGACTTCGCGATCGTGATCTCGTCCTCGGTGACGACGACGACCGCCGGCGTCTCGCCGCCCCACTTCGTGAACAACTCCAACGCCGCCTTCGTCGAAGGCGTCTCGAACGACGCGCCGTCGAGCAGCGCGAGCGAGCCCGCCTGCACGTGGTCGCTGAGCGCGGCGCGCAGCGCGGCCCGCGCTGCCTTCTTGTTCACCTTGACCGAGAAGTCGCGCGGGCTCGGCGGGAAGACGACACCGCCGCCCGTGAACTGCGCGGCGCGGATCGTGCCGGCGCGGGCGCGGCCGGTGCCTTTCTGGCGCCACGGCTTCGAGCGGCCGCCGGAGACGAGCCCGCGGCTCTTCGCCGCACGCGTGCCCTGACGGCGGTCGTTCATCTCCGCGCGCACGACCTCGTGCACGAGGTGCGGCTTGATCTCGGCGCTGAAGATCGACGCCTCGAGCGAGACTTCCTTGGCGGCCTTGCCGCCGAGCAGGGGTGCCTTCGGCGCAGCCACTACGTCGACATCTCCCGGACTTCGACGATGCCGTTCTTCGGCCCCGGAACGGCGCCCTTGACGAGCAGCAGGTTCCGCTCCACGTCGATCGAGTGCACGGTCAGGCCGACCTGCGTGACGCGCTTGCCGCCCATCCGGCCGGCCATCTTGATGCCCTTGAACACGCGCGACGGCGTCGCCGACGCGCCGATCGAGCCCGGCTTGCGGATGTTGTGCGAGCCGTGCGTGACCGGGCCGCGGCTGAACCGGTGCCGCTTGATCGTGCCCTGGAAGCCCTTGCCGATCGAGATCCCGGCCACCTTGACCGCGTCCCCCGGCTGGAAGATCTCCACCGTCACGTTCTCGCCCTGCACCGCGTCCGCGAAGTGCCCGCGGAACTCGACCAGGTGCCGGTACGCGCCGGTAACCCCGTTCTTCGCGAGGTGCCCGCGCTCCGGCTTGGAGATCTTGCGATCGGCCACCGGCTCCCACGCGAGCTGCACGGCCTCGTAGCCGTCCTGGGCGGGCGTGCGCACGGCGACGACCGGGCACGGCCCCGCCTCGATGACGGTCACCGAGGTCACGCCGCCGCTCTCCTCGTCGAAGAGCTGCGTCATCCCGAGCTTCTTGCCCAGGATTCCCTTCACAGCTTGATCTCGATGTCGACGCCGGCCGGGAGGTCGAGCCGCATGAGCGAGTCGACCGTCTTCGGTGTCGGCGAGTGGATGTCGATCAGCCGCTTGTGCGTGCGCACCTCGAAGTGCTCCCGCGAGTCCTTGTCCTTGAACGGGGACCGGATCACGCAGTACACGTTCTTCTCGGTGGGCAGCGGAACGGGACCGGTGATGGTGGCGCCGGTGCGCTGAGCCGTGTCCACGATGTCCTTCGCGGACTTGTCCACCTGCTGGTGGTCGTAGCCCTTGAGGCGGATGCGGATTTTCTGCTGAGGCACCTCGCGTCTACCTGTCTTTCTCTCTACTTGGGTCGCGTGTCACTAGGGGCCGGAGGCCTTACGCGATGATCTCGGTGACGGCGCCTGCACCGACGGTGCGGCCACCCTCACGGATTGCGAACCGGAGACCCTGATCCATCGCGATCGGCTGGATCATCTCGATCTCCATGTTCGTGTTGTCGCCCGGCATGACCATCTCCTGGCCCTCCGGGAGCTTGATCGACCCGGTCACGTCCGTCGTGCGGAAGTAGAACTGGGGCCGGTAGCCGTTGAAGAACGGCGTATGCCGGCCGCCCTCTTCCTTCGAGAGGACGTACACCTCGGCCTTGAAGTGCGTGTGCGGCGTGATCGAGCCCGGCTTCGCGACGACCTGGCCGCGCTCGACCTCCTCGCGCTTGATGCCGCGGAGGAGCGCACCGGCGTTGTCGCCGGCCTGTGCGAAGTCGAGCGTCTTCTGGAACATCTCCAGCCCGGTGACGACCGTCTTCGTCGTCTGCGGATGGATGCCGATGAGCTCGACCTCGTCGCCGACCTTGCACTGCCCCTGCTCGATGCGCCCGGTCACGACGGTGCCGCGGCCGGTGATCGTGAACACGTCCTCGATCGGCATGAGGAACGGCTTGTCGACGTCGCGAACCGGCTCCGGGATGTAGGAGTCGACCGCGGCCATCAGCTCGAGGACCTTCGGCGTCCACTCCGCGTCGCCCTCGAGCGCCTTCAGCGCCGAGACCTGCACGACGGGGATGTCGTCGCCGGGGAACTCGTACCGCGTGAGGAGCTCGCGCACCTCCAGCTCGACGAGCTCGAGCAGCTCGGGGTCGTCGACCATGTCGGCCTTGTTCAGCGCGACGACGATCGCCGGCACCTGCACCTGGCGGGCGAGCAGGATGTGCTCACGCGTCTGCGGCATCGGGCCGTCGGCCGCGGAGACGACGAGGATCGCGCCGTCCATCTGGGCGGCGCCCGTGATCATGTTCTTGATGTAGTCGGCGTGGCCCGGGCAGTCGACGTGCGCGTAGTGGCGGTTCGCCGTCTCGTACTCGACGTGCGCGGTGTTGATCGTGATGCCGCGCTGCCGCTCCTCCGGCGCCTTGTCGATGTCGTCGAAGCTGGTCGCGGCCGTGCCAGTCCCGCTCTCGGCGAGAACCTTGGTGATGGCGGCGGTCAGCGTCGTCTTGCCATGGTCGATGTGACCGATGGTGCCGACGTTGACGTGCGGCTTGTTGCGCTCGAACTTCTGCTTTGCCATGAGTGGCTCCTGATCTCCTTGTTGCCTAGTTGGCCCCGGAGTCGACGAGCTCGCTCGCGATCGACTGGGGGACTTCCTCGTAGTGGTCGAACTCCATGTGGAACGTCGCTCGACCCTGACTCATTGAACGAATGTCTGTTGCGTAGCCGAACATCTCGGCGAGCGGGACCATCGCCCGGATCACCTGTGCGTTGCCGACAGGCTCCATTCCCTCGACCCGGCCGCGCCGGCCGTTGAGGTTGCCCATGACGTCGCCGAGGTAGTCCTCGGGCGTCGTCACCTCGACGAGCATGACGGGCTCGAGCAGCTTCGGCTTCGCGCGCTTCAGCGCCTCCTTGAAGGCCATCGAGCCCGCGATCTTGAACGCGCGCTCGCTCGAGTCGACCTCGTGGTACGACCCGTCGATGAGCTCGACCTTGACATCGACGACCGGATACCCGGCGAGGATGCCCGAGTCCATCGCCTCGCGGATGCCCGCGTCGACGGCCGGGATGTACTCCTTCGGGATCTTGCCGCCGACGATCTTGTCGGAGAACTCGTAGCCGTCGCCCGGCTGCTGCGGGTACAGGTTGATGACCACGTCGCCGTACTGGCCGGAGCCGCCGGTCTGCCGGACGAACTTGCCCTGGACCTTCTCCGCCGGCTTCGACACCGTCTCGCGGTACGCGACCTGCGGGCGGCCGACGTTCGCGTCGACGTTGAACTCGCGCTTCAGGCGGTCGACGATGATCTCGAGGTGCAGCTCGCCCATCCCGGAGATGAGCGTCTGCCCCGTCTCTTCGTCGGTCGTGACGCGGAAGGTCGGATCCTCCTCGGCGAGGCGCTGGAGACCCGCACCGAGCTTGTCCTGGTCGGCCTTCGACTTCGGCTCCACCGCGACCGAGATGACCGGATCGGGGAAGCTCATCGACTCGAGCACGATCGGCGCGTTGTCGGCGGAGAGCGTGTCGCCCGTCGTCGTGAACTTCAGGCCGACGCCGGCAGCGATCTCGCCCGCGTTGATCTCGTCGCGCTCCTCGCGGTGATTCGCATGCATCTGGAGGATGCGGCTGATCCGCTCCGTCTTGCCATTGGTCGTGTTCAGGACGCGGTCGCCGGACTTGATGCGGCCGGAGTAGACACGGAAGTACGTGAGCTTGCCGACATATGGGTCGGACATGACCTTGAAGGCGAGGGCGGAGAACGGCTCCTCCTGCGAGGCCGCGCGCTCAACCTCGGCGCCCGTCTTCGGGTCGATCCCGATCATGGGCGGCACGTCGAGCGGGCTCGGCAGGTAGTCGATGACGGCGTCGAGCAGCGGCTGGATGCCCTTGTTCTTGAAGGCGGAGCCGAGCAGCACCGGCGTGATCTCGTCGGCGAGCGTGGCGGCGCGGACGGCGCGGCGGATCATGTCCGCCGTCACCGAGGACTCATCCTCGATGTAGGCCTCGAGCACCTCGTCGTCGAAGTGCGAGATCGCGTCGATGAGCTGGTGGTGGTACTCCTGCGCCTGCTCGCGCAGACCCTCGGGAACGTCCGTGACGTCGAAGTCCTGGCCGAGCTCGTCCTTGTAGGCGATCGCCTGCATCTCGACGAGATCGATCACGCCGGTGAACTGGTCCTCCTGACCGATCGGGATCTGCACCGGCACCGGGTTCGCGCCGAGGCGATCCTTCATGGACTGCACGGCTGCGAAGAAGTTCGCGCCGGTGCGGTCCATCTTGTTGATGAACGCGATCCGCGGGACCTTGTACTTGTCGGCCTGCCGCCAGACGGTCTCGGACTGCGGCTGGACACCGGCGACGGAGTCGAAGACGGCGATGGCGCCGTCGAGGACGCGCAGGCTCCGCTCCACCTCCACGGTAAAGTCCACGTGCCCGGGCGTATCGATGATGTTGATGCGATGGTCGCGCCAGAACGCCGTCGTCGCCGCGGACGTGATGGTGATGCCCCGCTCCTGCTCCTGGGCCATCCAGTCCATCGTCGCGGCGCCCTCGTGGACCTCACCCATTTTGTGGGTGCGGCCGGTGTAGTAGAGGATCCGCTCGGTCGTCGTGGTCTTGCCCGCATCGATGTGGGCCATGATCCCGATGTTCCGGACGCGATCCAGCGCAATGTTCGTCTCTGCAACCTTGGTGCTCAAATCGTCCTTTCTGCCGTCTACCAGCGGTAGTGCGCGAAGGCCTTGTTGGCCTGCGCCATCCGGTAGACGTCGTCCTTTCGCTTGAACGCGCCGCCTTGCTGGTTGAGCGCGTCCAGAATCTCGTTGGCGAGCTTGTCGCTCATGCCCTTCTCGCGCCGGTCGCGCGCGAAGGTGACGAGCCAGCGCACGGCGAGCGTGCGGGCTCTGCGCTGCGGGACCTCGACCGGCACCTGGTAGTTGGCACCGCCGACGCGGCGGCCCTTGACCTCGAGCACCGGGGTGACCGTCTTGACCGCCTGCTCGAGCACCTCGACCGGCGGGCGGCCGGTCTTCGTGCCCACGTTCTCGAGCGCGGTGTAGACGATGTCCTCGGCGACCGACTTCTTGCCGTCGAGCATCACCTTGTTGATCACCTGCGTGACGAGCGGCGACCCGTAGACGGAGTCCGGTGTGACCGAACGGACCTGGGTCTCACCACGACGAGGCATCAGCTGCCTCGCTTGGCGCCGTAGCGGGAGCGGGCCTGCTTGCGGTCGGCCACGCCGGAGGTGTCGAGCGCGGCGCGGATGATCTTGTACCGGAAGCCCGGCAGGTCGGCGGTGCGTCCGCCGCGGATGAGCACGACCGAGTGCTCCTGCAGGTTGTGGCCCTCACCGGGGATGTAGGCGCCGACTTCCATGCCGTTCGTCAGCCGGACGCGAGCGACCTTCCGCAGCGCCGAGTTCGGCTTGCGCGGGGTGGTCGTATACACGCGCGTGCAGACGCCCCGCTTCTGCGGGGAGCCGGCCAGCGCAGGCGCCTTGGTCTTCGCCTTGGCTGCCTTGCGGCCCTTGCGCACGAGTTGATTGACAGTCGGCATGAGTCCTTCGTCTAGTCCCTTCACACAAAGAGACGGTCGGCTTGGGGCGGAGGCCCCTGCCAACCGGCCCGCGGAATGGTAGCGAAGGCGCGTCGACACCGTCAAACGAGCGAAAGATGCCGCTTTCAGGGGCTGGCGCGCGGCAGGCGCAGGCGACTAGAGTCTCCCCGCCTCCGTGAGCCACCTCTTGATTGCGGCGTTTGCGGCGCTCTGCGCCGTTCTGATCCTGCTCGTCGGGGTGCTTCTGGGCCTGTTGCGCCGGTCCGGCGGGCGGGTGGCGGAGGTCGAGCGGCGGCTGGACGCGCTCGCGGCCGACCTCGGTGGAGCGGTCGAGCGGGCCGAGGAGGAGGGCCGCCGGAGCCGGCTCCTGGGCGACATCACCGGGACGATCGACCTCGACGAGGTGCTCTCGCGCGCGCTCGAGGCGATCGTGGCCGTGCCGGGTGTGGACGCGGCGCTCATTCGAGTCGAGGGCGAGAGCGTCCCGATCATCGCGGCGCACGGGCTCGCCGACGAGGAAGCCGCCCGGCAGTCGGCGGCCGTTCCGCCGGGCCACCGCGACCTGCGGGCGGTCGAGCTCACATACCGGTACGCAGAAGGTGCCCGCGAGGACGCGCTGCGTGCCGGCCTGGCGCTGCCGCTCGCCGACGAGAGCGGCCCGGTCGGGACGCTCCTCGTTCTGACGAGGACCGCCGGGCAACGGTTCGAGGACGACGAGTTGCTCCGCCTGGAGGAGATCGCCCACCGCACGGCGCCGGCGATCGAGAACGCGCGCCGTTTTCGGGAGGCGCGTCAGCTCGCCGACCTCGACGCCCTGACGGAGCTGCACAACCGCCGCTACTTCCACGAGACCCTCGCCCGCGAGACCGTCCGCGCGCACCGCTACGCGCGCAAGCTCGCGCTCATCGTGTTCGATCTCGACGACTTCAAGGAAGTGAACGACCGCATCGGCCATCTCGCCGGTGACGCCGTCCTCGCCGAGGCGGCCGCCCGGATGCGGGAGGTCGTCCGCACCGCAGACGTCCCGTGCCGGGTCGGCGGCGACGAGTTCGCGGTGATCATGCCGGAGTCGTCGCTCGAGGACGCCGAGCAGCTCTTCCAGCGCATCCAGACGGTGATGTCGACGCGTGCACTCGGCCAGGCCGGGCGCCTGCACCTCTCCGCCGGCCTCGCCGAGTTGACCCCCGAGGACGACTCCGTCTCGCTCTTCGAGCGAGGCGACCGCGCGCTGTACGCGGCCAAGCAGGCCGGCAAGGGCCGGTCCATGGCGGCCACGGCCTAGCGACAAACGGGGACACTCCCCGTAACGAGACAGTCGGGGTCCCGGCACACACTCGTATCGGGCGCGGTGCTAGCCGAGGCGCAGGAAGGGCAGGTACTGCACGAGGTCGACCGCGGCCGGTTGCGGGAGGTCGTCCTTCGCGCACGTCGCCGTCGTGAGCGCCGCGCCCTGCTTGCCCACCGTCCACTTCTCGAACGCGACGCCCTGCGCAAACGTGCGCAACGCCGCGGCGATCGCCGGGCGCGCGCGGCCGAGTGGCACCGCGCCGAGCGGCGACGCGTCCTGCAGCGCCCTGACCGAGAACGTGCCGGTGCTCGTCAGGAGCGACTCCGACTTCCCCGTGGCGAGCGCGAACAGCCGGTCCGGAGCGACGTCCTGCAGCGCGAGCCCCTTCGCCTGCCGTCCGAGCCACGGCGGCGACGGTTTCGCCTGCACGAGGCGCACTTCCAGGTCGGGATAGGACGTGTAGAAGGTGCTCACGTCGGTAGCGGACGGAGACGCCGACGGCAGCAGTGGCTCGACCCGCGCCCGCCGGAGCTGGTCGGCAAGGATCGCTCGCGCTTCCGGCACGGTCGCGTGCGCACGCGACAACGCGGCGACGTACAGCGCGCGACTGCCGCGGAACTCCTGCCGGATGACCGCGCGTTCCGCCGCGAGCACGTCGGCGGTCGCGACCGGCTGCGCCGCGCTCTCGACGAGCCGCTCGTACAGCGCGCTGTACGCGGTCTCGGGATCGCCGGTCACCTGCGCGAGCTGGTCGATCGCCGCGGTCGAGAGCGTCTGGTTGCCGATGAGGCATTGCGTGCCCGGGCCGAGGACGCTCAGCTGGCCTTCGGTCCGCGACGCGTCGAATCCCTGGATCGCCTTCGGCGCGTCGCACAGCGCGGGCGACCGCGCCCACAGCCACGCGCACAGCGCGAACGGCTTGTCCGGGTCCTGCTCGGCGGCATTCCACTCGCCCCACCCCCACGACCACACCGACGCGATCCCGGTCTCGGCCGCGACCTGCTGCGCCGCGAGCGACTGCCACTTCGCCACCTGGTACCACGCCGACGCCGGCTGCAGATTGTTTCGCCCGCCGAATCCGGGCGTCGTCGCGAAGCTCATCATCAGCCCGACGCGGTTCGCGGGGATGCCGATGGAGGTGAAGTCGGACACCGCCTGCCGGTAGTCCATGCGCAGTGTCCGGTTCCCGAGCACCGGCCCGAGCTTCCACGTCGACGGCGCAGGAACGTAGATCTCCCGCACGAGCTCGGCCGACTGCGCCGCCTGCTGCCACCACACGCCGGCGTCGCCGCCGGTGTACGGCTTCGACGGAAGGAGCAACACGGGATGCGCGCCGAGTGCAGCGAGCCCCTGCACGAACGCGAGGATGTCCGCTCGGTACTGCGCGTTGTTGTCCGACCACGGCGTCACGAGCCCCGGCCCCGACAGCTCGTTGAGCACGATCACCGGCGTCGCGCAACCGGTCTGCTGCTGCGCGAACGCGAAGAACGTCTTCACGCGTCCGGGAATGAGTGACGGATTCGCCGGCGCCGTCGTCGTTCCCACGCGGTTCTTGAGATTGAGGTCGAAGTACACCGTCGCCGCGCCGGCAGTCCGCATCTGCGCCGGATACGTGCCGCTCGACACGCCGACGACGATTCCGGGCTTGCCGAGGATCGCGTTGAACTGGGTGGTCTGCCACCCGAACTCGGCCCAGACCGGCTGCGTCGCGGGGATACCGCACTGGCCCGCGTACGGCGCAGGCGTGGCGGCATGCGCGGCCGCCGGCCACGCGAGGACGAGCACGAGTGAGACGAACGCCTTCTTCACGACCCCGACCCTTGATACCAGACGGGCCGCCCGGAGGCGGCCCGTCTTACGATTGGTTTACCTCCAGCCGCGGCTGTCGACTGGCGGCGAACGGCCGGTACCTGGTACCGCCTTGCGGCGGAACCAGGTACCACCATCCGTATCCGCCTACGCTTCGTCGAGCGGTGTATCGACCTCGGGGATCTCCGTCGCCTCGATCTCCTCGTGGGACGGGCCGCCGTTACCGCCGGGCTCGCCGCCGAAGTCGAGGCCGAGGTCGGCGAGGCTGTCGCCGCCGTCGGAGCCGATCTCCTCGAGCGCCGCGAGCAGCTGCTCTTCCGTCTGCGGCCGCGTGTACGCGCTGACCGGCACGGCCGACGAAGGGCCGATCTCGATCGTGCGGTACCGCTTGAGTCCGGTCGCAGCCGGGATCAGCTTGCCGATGATGACGTTCTCCTTCAGGCCGAGCAGGCGGTCGACCTTGCCCTCGATCGAGGCGTCGGTCAGCACCTTGGTCGTCTCCTGGAAGGAGGCCGCCGAGAGGAAGGACTCGGTCGCGAGCGATGCCTTCGTGATCCCGAGGATCAACGGCTCGGACGTGGCCTGCTCCTTCTTCTCCTTCTTGACGCGCGCGTTCTCACGGTCGAGCACGAGCTTGTCCACGAGCTGACCCGGAAGAAGGTCGGTTGCGCCGTTGTTCTCGATGCGCACCTTCTTCAGCATCTGCCGGACGATGAGCTCGATGTGCTTGTCGTGGATGTCGACGCCCTGCGACTTGTAGACCCTCTGCACCTGGTCGACGAGATACAGCTCGATCGCCGTGTAACCCTTCAGGCGCAGCAGGTCGGCCGGGCTGATCGAGCCCTCGTGCAGCGCGTCACCGGCCTCGACCTTCTCACCGTGCGTGACGAGGAGCCGCGTGCGGCGCGGGACGGTGTACGAGCGCTCGTCCTCTTCCTTGCCGCTGTCGGCGAGGATCGTGAGCTTCACCTGACGCTCGGTCTCCTCGATCGCGATCGTGCCGTCGATCTCGGCGAGCTGGGCGGCGCCCTTCGGGTTCCGCGCCTCGAAGATCTCCACGACGCGCGGGAGGCCGTGCGTGATGTCCGCGCCGGCGACACCGCCGGTGTGGAACGTCCGCATCGTGAGCTGCGTGCCCGGCTCGCCGATCGACTGCGCGGCGATGATGCCGACCGCGTCGCCGATCTCCGACATCTCGCCGGTGGCGAGGAACGTGCCGTAACACGCCTGGCACACACCCGTCTCCGCCCTGCACTTGAGCACCGAACGCACCGGCATGACGAACGTCTCCGCTGCATCGCCGAGCTCCTCGACGATCTCGCGCAGGCGCGGCATGGTGATCTCCTCGCCCTGCTCGGCGATCACCGTCTTGCCGGGTCGGCCCGATGCGAGCGGCTTGTGGATGTCCGTCGCGAGGATCCGCGCGGCGACGCTCTTGTTGAGGCCTTCCGCGTTGAAGAGCGGCAGCTCGACGAAGTCCTTCGTCTTGCAGTCCGCCTCGCGGATGATGACGTCCTGCGAGACGTCGACGAGACGCCGCGTCAGGTAGCCCGAGTCGGCGGTACGAAGCGCCGTGTCGGCCAGACCCTTGCGCGCGCCGTGCGTCGAGATGAAGTACTCGAGGACGGACAGGCCCTCCATGAAGTTCGCCTTGATCGGGCGCTCGATGATCTCGCCCTTCGGATTCGCCATGAGCCCGCGCATGCCGGCCAGCTGGCGGAGCTGTGCGAACGAGCCGCGGGCGCCGGAGTTGGCCATCATGTAGAGCGGGTTCAGCTCGTCGAGGTTCGCGAGCATCGCGTCGGAGACGACGTCCGTCGCCTCCGTCCAGATGTTCACGATCGACTCGTGGCGCTCGGATTCGGTGATGAGCCCGTGCTCGTATGCCTGCTCGACCTTGTCGACACGCTCCTCGTAGTCGGCGAGCAGTGCTTCCTTCTCCGGCGGGATAACGACGTCGTTCTTCGAGATCGTCACGCCGGCACGGGTTGCGTACTGGAAGCCGAGATCCTTGATCGTGTCGAGCACCGACGCCACCGTGTGGGCGCCGTATTCCTCGACGAGGCTCGAGATGAAGTCGTCGAGGGTCTTCTTGGAGAGCGTGCTGTTCAGGTAGTCGTGGTACTGCGTGTACTCGCCCTCGAGCGGCCCGACGGCCTCGCGCAGCGCCCGGTCGATCTCCGCGTTGAAGATGACGCGGCCCGCGGTGGTGAGCACGAGCTCGCCCTCCCACAGGTACTCGATCGGTGCCTGCAGGGTCATCTGCTTCGCGTCGAGCGCGAACTGAACGTCCTCCTCGGTGCGGAAGCGCTGCGGCCGCGGGTCGAGCCCTTCGACCGTCAGCTCCTCGAACTTCAGGTCCGAGTAGGTGAGGTAGTACGACCCGAGCACCATGTCCTGCGTCGGCGTCGCGAGCGCACGGCCGGATGCCGGCGAGAGGATGTTGTTCGCCGAGAGCATGAGGATCCGCGCCTCGGCCTGCGCCTCCGCCGACAGCGGAACGTGCACGGCCATCTGGTCGCCGTCGAAGTCGGCGTTGAAGGCGTGGCAGACGAGCGGGTGCACCTGGATCGCCTTGCCCTCGACGAGCACCGGCTCGAATGCCTGGATGCCGAGGCGGTGCAGCGTCGGGGCGCGGTTCAGCAGCACCGGGTGCTCCTGGATGACCTCTTCGAGGATGTCCCAGACCTCGGCCTGCATCTGGTCGACGTGCCGCTTGGCCGCCTTGATGTTCTGGACGATCTTCCGCTCGACGAGCCGGCTCATGATGAACGGCTTGAAGAGCTCGAGCGCCATCAGCTTCGGCAGCCCGCACTGGTGCAGCTTCAGATACGGCCCGGCGACGATCACCGAGCGGCCCGAGTAGTCGACGCGCTTGCCGAGCAGGTTCTGGCGGAACCGGCCCTGCTTGCCCTTGAGCATGTCGGACAGCGACTTCAGCGGGCGATTTCCCGGCCCGGTGACGGCGCGGCCGCGGCGGCCGTTGTCGAACAGTGCGTCGACGGCCTCCTGCAGCATGCGCTTCTCGTTGTTGACGATGATCTCGGGCGCGCCGAGGTCGAGCAGCCGCTTGAGGCGGTTGTTCCGGTTGATCACGCGCCGGTAGAGGTCGTTGAGGTCGGAGGTGGCGAAGCGTCCGCCGTCGAGCTGGACCATCGGCCGCAGCTCCGGCGGGATCACCGGGACGGCCTCGAGGATCATCCACTCGGGCTTGTTCTCCGAGGTGAGGAACGCCGAGACGACCTTCAGGCGCTTGATCGCGCGCTGCTGCTTCTGCCCCTTGCCGGTGCGGATCTGCTCGCGCAGGATCGCGGCCTCGGCGTTCAGGTCGAGATCCTTGAGCAGGTCGCGGATCGCCTCCGCTCCCATGCCGCCGCGGAAGTAGACGCCGAATCCGTACGGCGACCCGAAGCGGTCCTTGAGCTCGCGGAAGATCTGCTCGTCGTTGACGATGAGCTTCGGCTCGAGCTCGCGGAACAGCGTCCACGTCTGCTCGAGGCGGCGCACCGAGTCGACGGCGGCCTCGCGCGCGTCCTCGCGGCGAGACTCGATGTCGAGGTACATCTCGCGCACCTTCAGCGCCCACTGGATGATCGCGTCCAGGTCTTCCTTCTGGATGCGGCCGTCCGTGCGCAGGCACAGGTCATTCGTCAGCTCGCGGATGTCGCTGTCGGGCTCCGCCGAGTCGAGCACGTCGGCCAGCAGGCCGTTGCCGAGCTCGCGCGCCTTCTCGAGGTTCTTGGCGTCGACACCCGATGCGATGCCGGCGTCCTCCTCGTTCAGCTCCTCGCCTGCGAGCAGGCCGTCGACGATGCGATGGAGGTGCTTCGTGATCGCGCCCTTCTTCGCACCCGTCGCCTTGTCGAGCTGCTTCTCGAGCGGTGCGATCGCGGCGAGGATCTGCTCCGCCGCCGTCGACACCTGCTCGAGCTCGCGTGGCGCCAGCCGACGGTCGTCGCGGATGGCGGCGTTGCGGACGAGCTCGCGGATCTTCTTCGAGTCCTCCGTCGTGATCTGTCCGACGAGCTCGACGAAGAGACCGCCGACGAGGCCGCGCACGTCCTCGAGCGTCGGGAGCGCCTGCTCCTCGGCCCAGTTCGACAGGCCGCGGCCCCAGAAGTCGTCGTCCTCGTCGAAGTTCCGCTCGCGGCCCTTCGCGAAGTACTCGCGACGGCGAGCGAGCCGGTCCTCGAGCGCGGCGAGCGCCTCGTCGCGGTCGACGTAGATCCGCTCGGACTCCGCCTTCACCTGGTCCTCGAGCGCGTTCACGTCGGCCGCGCGCTTCTCGACGTCGACCGCGGTGACGATCGACGCTGCGAAGTACAGGACCTTCTCGAGCTCGCGCGGGGCGATGTCGAGCAGGTAGCCGATACGGCTCGGGACGCCCTTGAAGAACCAGATGTGCGAGACCGGCGCGGCGAGGTCGATGTGACCCATGCGCTCGCGGCGCACCTTCTGCCGCGTCACCTCGACGCCGCAGCGCTCGCAGATGATCCCCTTGTACCGGACGCGCTTGTACTTGCCGCAGTAGCACTCCCAGTCGCGCGTCGGACCGAAGATGCGCTCGCAGAAGAGGCCGTCGCGCTCCGGCTTCAGCGTGCGGTAGTTGATCGTCTCGGGCTTGGTGACCTCACCCGAGGACCAGTCGCGGATCTGCTTGCTGGAGGCGAGCCCGATCCGGATCGCGTCGAAATCGTTGATATCGATCAAAGTGTTCTCTCAGCTCCTGATCAGTCTTCGAGTTCCAGATCAACGAGGTCCGGCTCGCCCAAGGGCCCTACCTCGGCGTCCGCTTCCTCCTCAGCGTCTTCCCCGGCCGACACCTCGACGTCGTCGAGGTCTCCGAGGGTCTCGTCGGCGGGCAGCGTCAGCTCGCCGTCTGTGTCGACGCGCTCCTGCCCCTCCTCCGCCTCCTCGGCGGTCGGCTCGCGGCCGACGGCGCGGAGCGAGCCGGGCGACAGGTCGATGCCCAGCTCCTCGGCGGCGCGCAGGAGCTCGTCCTCCTCTTCGCGCACCTCCACTTCGCGACCCTCGTCCGAGAGCACGTGCACGTCGAGCCCGAGCGACTGCATCTCCTTCAGCAGCACCTTGAACGACTCGGGGATCGACGGCTCGGCGATGTTCTCGCCCTTGACGATCGCCTCGTACGCCTTGACGCGCCCGACGGTGTCGTCGGACTTGATGGTGAGCATCTCCTGCAGCGTGTACGCAGCGCCGTAGGCCTCGAGCGCCCAGACCTCCATCTCGCCGAAGCGCTGGCCGCCGAACTGCGCCTTGCCGCCGAGCGGCTGCTGGGTGACGAGCGAGTACGGGCCTGTGCTCCGCGCGTGGATCTTGTCGTCCACGAGGTGAAGCAGCTTGAGGATGTACATGTAGCCGACGGTGATCTTCTGATCGAAGGGCTCGCCGGTCCGGCCGTTGTACAGCTGCACCTTGCCGGAGCACTGACGCCCGGCCGGCCGCTTCTCGTCGATGACAAACTGCACCGGCGAGTCGGGGTTCTGGCGCACGTACTCGATCAGCGCCTCGTCGACGTCGGCCGGCGTTGCACCGTCGAAGACGGGTGACGCGACCGCGTGCGGGTTCGGCGCCGCGATGATCTGCCGGCGGTGCTTCCAGTCGAAGTCGGCGTTCCTGTCCTCCTCCGGCGCGAACACGCCGTGCGCCGCGGCCCAGCCGAGGTGCGTCTCGAGCACCTGGCCGATGTTCATGCGGCTCGGCACGCCGAGCGGGTTGAGGATGATGTCCACGGGCCGCCCGTCCGGGAGGAACGGCATGTCCTCCTCGGGGACGATCTTCGAGATGACGCCCTTGTTGCCGTGGCGGCCGGCGAGCTTGTCGCCCTCGGCGATCTTGCGCTTCTTCGCCACGTAGACGCGGACGAGCTCGTTCACGCCCGGGCTCAAGTCGTCGCCGCCGTCGCGCGAGAACGTCTTCACGTCGATGACGACGCCGCCCTCGCCGTGCGGGACCTTGAGGGACGTGTCGCGCACCTCGCGCGCCTTCTCCTTGAAGATCGCGCGGATCAGCTTCTCCTCCGCCGTCAGCTCGGTCTCGCCCTTCGGCGTCACCTTGCCGACGAGCAGGTCGCCGGAGTTGACCTCCGCACCGATCCGGACGACGCCGCGCTCGTCCAGCTGCGCAAGCGACTCCTCCGAGCGGTTCGGAATGTCGCGCGTGATCTCCTCGTCGCCGAGCTTCGTCGAGCGCGCATCCACTTCGTACTCGTGAATGTGGATCGACGAGAGGATGTCGTCCTTGACGAGGCGCTCGGAGAGGACGATGGAGTCCTCGAAGTTGTAGCCCTCGTACGACATGAACGCGACGAGGAGGTTCGCGCCGAGCGCGAGCTCGCCGTCGTCGGTCGAGCTGCCGTCCGCGAGGACCTGGCCCGCCGTCACCTTGTCGCCCAGACGCACCACCGGCTTGTGGTGGATGAGCGTCCCCTGGTTCGAGCGCATGAACTTCGTCAGCGTGTAGTCGTCGCGGCCGTCCTTCGACTCGACGACGATCTTGTCGGCGTCGACGTCGACGACGTTGCCGGCCTTCTCCGAGATGACCACGTCACCGGAGTCGACCGCGGCGCGGTACTCGAGGCCGGTGCCGACGAGCGGCGCCTGACGCACGAGCAGCGGAACCGCCTGGCGCTGCATGTTCGCGCCCATGAGGGCGCGGTTCGCGTCGTCGTGCTCGAGGAACGGGATGAGCGCGGTCGAGACGGACACGATCTGCGCCGGCGCGACGTCCATGAACTCGACGTCCTTCGGCGCGGCCGTGACCGCCTCGCCCTCGGCTGAGCGGCAGAGCACCGCCGACTCGAGGAGCTTTCCGTTCTTGTCCGTCGACGCGGTCGCCTGCGCGATCGTGTACCGGGACTCCTCGACCGCGTCGAGGTAGACGATCTCGTCCGTCACCTTGCCGGCGACGACGCGCCGGTACGGCGTCTGGATGAAGCCGAACTCGGACACCGTTGCGTAGGAGGCGAGGTAGCCGATGAGGCCGATGTTCGGGCCTTCCGGCGTCTCGATCGGGCACATGCGCCCGTAATGGGTCGGATGGACGTCGCGCACCTCGATCGGCGCGCGCTCGCGGGTGAGCCCGCCGGCGCCGAGCGCCGACAGGCGCCGCCGGTGCGTGAGCCCGGCGAGCGAGTTCGTCTGGTCCATGAACTGCGACAGCTGCGACGAGCCGAAGAACTCTTTGAGCGCGGCCACAACCGGGCGGATGTTGATGATCGTCTGCGGCGTGATGGTGTCGACGTCCTCCGTCGTCATCCGCTCGCGGACGACGCGCTCCATGCGGTAGAGGCCGACCCGGAACGCTTCCTGGATCAGCTCGCCGACGGTGCGCAGGCGGCGGTTGCCGAAGTGCTCGTACTCGTCGAGCTCGGCCGCGATGGGGGCACGCGGCAGCGCAATCGCCTCGGCGGCGAAGTCCTTCGAGTCCTCGGGGACGCCGAGCTTGACCGGCAGGTCGATGAGCTTGCGGACGAGCGCGACGATGTCCTCGGTGGTGAGGACGCGGACGTCCTCCGGCACGTTGACGCCGAGGCGCTGGTTCAGCTTGTAGCGGCCGACCTTCGTCAGGTCGTAGCGCTTGGGGTCGAAGAAGAGCGCGCGCAGGAGGTTCCGCGCGTTGTCGAGCGTCGGCGGCTCGCCGGGGCGCTGCTTCTTGAACACCTCGATGAGGGCCTCCTCCTCACGGGTGGAGGGATCCTTCTCGAGGGTGTTGACGATGTAGAGCGAGTTGTCGAACAGCTTGAGGATCGCCTCGTTCGTCGACGTGTCGAGCGCGAAGCCGGTGGACGGGTCCTCGGCGGGGAGAGCGCGGAGGAGCGTCGTGATCGGGAGCTTGCGCTTCCGGTCGATGCGCGCGTACGCGATGCCCTTCTTGTCGATCTCGAGCTCGAGCCACGAGCCCCGGCTCGGCATGAGGTTGGCCGTGAAGACCTGCTTCGTCGGGTCCTTCGGCTCCATCAGATAGGCGCCCGGCGAGCGGACGAGCTGCGTCACGATGACGCGCTCGGTGCCGTTGATGATGAACGTGCCGACCTCGGTCATCATGGGGAAGTCGCCCATGAAGACCGTCTGCTCGCGGATCTCGCCGGTGTCCTTGTTCACGAACCGGACGGTCATCGAGAGCGGGGCCTGATAGGTCAGGTCCTTTTCGCGGCACTCCTTGATGGTGAACTGGGGCTCACCGAACACGTACTCGCCGAACTCGACGGCGAGCGTTCCGGTGTAGTCCTCGATCGGCGAGATGTCGTCGATCGTCTCCCTGAGACCCTCGTCCAGGAACCACTGGAACGAGGCCTTCTGGATGTCGATCAGGTTGGGGAGGTCGAGGACGTTCTCGATCTTGGAAAACGACTTACGCGCGCGGGGCGAAGCGACCTTGGTGGTCAAAGAAGAAGCCTCCCTTGGGGACGTACGAGCTCAGGCGGATTCAGGCGTGCGAACGGGCAGACGGACGGAACGTCGGCGCAACCCGTCAGGGTACCGAAACTGACCCCCTTACCGCAAGCGTGGCCAACGGCCGTCGCCGGAATGTCCGCGGAATGGTAGCTGGGTACCTGGTGCCGCGCAAGCGGCACCAGGTACCGGTCGTTCCGCTACGAGGAGGTGGTCGTCGTGGCCGTGGTCGTCGAGGCCGTCGTCGTCGTGCTGGTGGTCGTCGTCTCCTGATGGCCCTGGATCGGGCCCGGGCAGGTGCCGTTCGTCGCCAGGACGTCGTCCTTGTGCTTGCCCTTGGCGAGGGCGGAGTTGGCGCTGACGCTCACGAGCACGTAGTGGCCGTTCCCGACCTTGTGGCAGACGAGCACCTTGGGCGCCTTCTTGCCATGGCCGTGGCCCGACGTCGTCGTGGTCGTGCCGGTGGCAGTCGTGCCTGTCGTCGAGACGGTCCCGTCGTGCTTGTTCCCGTGCCCCGGCGGCGGCTTGGCGACTGCGATCGACGCCAGCACGCCGGCGGCGGCGATGAGTGCGAGGAGAGCTATGCGAAGTTTCATGCCCATTCAGATGCCGCCAACCCGGGAATACTTGCGCTGTGAGAGGGCTCGGCCGGGGCCCCGGCGGGTGCCGGAGCCCTCGGCCAACGGCGTTATTTGATCTCGACGCTGGCGCCGGCCTCTTCGAGCTGCGCCTTGATCGAGTCGGCCTCGTCCTGGGCGACGCCCTCCTTGACCGGCTTCGGAGCCGAGTCGACGAGGTCCTTCGCCTCCTTGAGGCCGAGACCGGTGAGCGCGCGCACGACCTTGATCACCTGGATCTTCTGCTGGCCGGCGCCGGTGAGGACGACGTCGAACGCCGTCTTCTCCTCCTCGGCCGGCGCGGCTGCCCCGCCACCCGCGGCCGCGACGGCGACCGGAGCGGCAGCGGTGATGCCCCACTCGTCCTCGATCTTCTTCTTCAGCTCGACGAGCTCGAGCACCGACATTTTGCCCAGCGAATCGAAAATGCTGTCTACACCAGCCATTACTCGCTCTCCTCTTCAGTGGTCGTTTCCTCTTCGGACAGGACCGCTGTGGCGGTCGTGTCTGTGACTTCCTCGGCCGCGGGCTCCGCCTCGGCCGCAGGCTCCGGCTCGGGCGCAACCTCGGCCGCCGGCGGAGCAACTTCCTCGCCGCCCAGCTGCTCGATGCGGGCCTCGATGAGGCCGTACAGGTTCTGCAGCGGTGCGGTCACGAGGCCCAACAGGGCCGTGACCGGGGCGACGATCGCGCCCAGCACCTGGCCGCGCAGGATGTCGATCGGCGGCAACGCCGCGAGCGTCTCGACCTCTTCGGCCGTCACGACCTTGCCCTGCAGGACGCCGCCGCGGATCGCCAGGACCTTCGACTCGCGCGCCATGTCGGCGAGCGCCTTCGCGGCAGCGAGCATGTCGCCGTCCGCCTCGAGGAACGCGATCGCCGTCGGCCCCTCGAGCAGGGTCAGCAGCGCGTCCGCGCCGGCCGCCTCCGCCGCCCGCCGGGTGAGGGTGTTCTTCACCACGGTGAAACGGGCGCCGCTCTCCAGCAGCCGCGTCCGCAGCGTGTCGATCTGGGGCATCGTCAGGCCGCGGTAATCGGCCACGAGCACGGTGTCGGCCGCCTTCAGGCGGTCGGCCAGCTCGGCGACGATGTGCTCCTTCTGCTCTTTCTTCACGTCGTTTCCTCCGGAAATGACTAGGGCTCGCCGAAGCGAGCCCACGAGAAGCAGATCCTCCGGACTCACCTCGGCTGGGCTTCTGCCCCGCAGGGCTGCCAGCTGTCTTTGGCGAGCGACTAGTCGGTTAGGCCGTAACTGTAGCTTCCTCCAGCTCTTCGGTGATGCCGCGCGTCCGGGCCGGGTCGACATGGATGCCGGGGCCCATCGTGCTCGTGAGCGTGATCTGCCGGATGTAGCGGCCCTTGGCCGCCGACGGCTTCGCCCGGACGATCTCGTCCACGACGGCGGCGTAGTTCTCGACGAGCGCCCGCTCGTCGAAGCTCTTCCTGCCGATGGACAGGTGAACGTTCGCGCCGCGGTCGGTCCGGTACTCGAGCTTCCCGGCCTTTGCGTCCCGCACCGCCTTGCCGATGTCGAAGGTGACGGTGCCCGTCTTCGGGTTCGGCATCAGGCCGCGCGGGCCGAGGATGCGCCCGAGCCGGCCGACGTTCCCCATCTGGTCCGGCGTCGCGATGGCGACGTCGAAGTCGGTGAAGCCCTCCTCGACGCGCTTGGCGAGATCGGCGGAGCCGACGACGTCCGCCCCGGCCTCCTCTGCCTCGCGAGCCTTGTCGCCCTCGGCGAACACGGCCACGCGAACGTCTTTGCCCGTGCCGTGCGGAAGCATCAGCGTGCCGCGGAGCTGCTCGTCGGCATGACGCACGTTGAGCCCGAGCCGGAAGTGCACCTCGACGGTCTCGTCGAACTTCGCGCTCGGCGACTCCTTCAGCATCCGCACCGCCTCGACGGGCGAGTACGTGCGCTCGCGGTCGATCGCGCCGCGCGCCTCGATGTAGCGCTTGCCGTGCAGTGCCATTACAGATCCACCTCCACGCCCATGGAGCGGGCGGTGCCCGCGATGATCTTCGCCGCCTGGTCGACGTCGCGCGCGTTCAGGTCGACGAGCTTCGTCTCGGCGATCTGGCGCACCTGCGCGCGGGTCAGCCTCCCGACCTTGTCGCGGTTCGGCTCGGCGGAGCCCTTCTCGAGCCGCAGCGCCTCCTTGATGAGGACGGCCGCCGGCGGGGTCTTCGTGATGAACGTGAACGAGCGGTCCTCGTAGACCGTGATCTCCACCGGCGTGATCCGGCCGTTCTGGTCCGCCGTCTGGGCGTTGAACGCCTTGCAGAACTCCATGATGTTGACCCCGTGCTGGCCCAGTGCCGGGCCGACCGGCGGCGCAGGGTTGGCCTGCCCGCCCGGGATCTGCAACTTGATGAGTGTCAGGATCTTCTTGGCCATCCGATCAGTCCAGTTTCTTGACGTTGTCGAATCCGACCTCGACCGGCACCTGCCGCTCGAAGATGTTCACCATCACCTGCAGCTTCTGCCCGTCCGCGTTGACGTCGGTGATCTCGCCGTCGAAGTCTGCCAGCGGACCTGAGGTGATCTTCACCGATTCCCCGAGCTGGAACTCGACCTGTGCGCGCGTCGCGACGCCGCCGCCCGCGCCCGTGTGCAGGATCCGGTCGACCTCGGGCTGCGAGAGCGGCACGGGCTTCGAGCCCGCCCCGACGAAGCCGGTGACGCCCGGGGTGTTCTTGACCACCATCCACGCGTCGTCGTCGAGATCCATGTTCACGAGCACGTAGCCGGGGAGGACGCGCTTCTCGGTCTGCACCTTCTGACCGTCCTTCGTCTCGATCACTTGCTCGGTCGGGACGACGACGCGCCGGAAGCGCGGCCGCTGGCCCATCGACTCGATGCGGTGCTCGAGATTGGCTTTCACCTTGTTCTCGTGCCCGGAATAGGTGTTGATCACGTACCAGCGAAACATCAGATTCTCCCGATCCCTATCGCAGCAACACGTGCTGGACGACGTACTTCCAGAGCTCGTCGTTCAGCCAGAGGTAGAAGCCGACGATCAGGCACGCGACGAGCACCACTGCGGTGCCGCTGACGAGCGCGTGCTGGCTCGGCCATTCGACCTTCTTGAGCTCGGCCCAGGCCTCCTGGACGAAGTGCGCAGCGCCCGAGCCCGGGGCGTGCCGCTCCTCGGCCTCCGGCCGTGGCTCGCGACGCGGCTCCTCGCCGCCGTTCGCCGTCGGGCGCGCAGGCGGACGCACGGGCGGACCGCCCGCGAGCGCCGGCTGCGACTGGGCCCGGCGGGCACGCCGCTGCTGACGGGTCTGCCGCGCCATGTGAGGTCAGCGAGTCTCCCGGTGGATGGTGTGACAGCCGCACCAACGGCAGTACTTCTTGAACTCGACGCGGTCGGGCGAGTTTCGCTTCGACTTTTCCGTCTGGTAGTTGCGCCGCTTGCACTCCGTGCAGGCGAGCGTTATCGCGACTCGTACTCCTGTGGCCATTTTTCTTCTCTTACCTCAAAGGGGGGAACGCGTTGAAATAGCGCCGGGTGGGCTCGAACCACCGACCTCTGCATTATGAGTGCAGCGCTCTAACCAGCTGAGCTACGGCGCCCGGACGCCGGCGGAGTGTAGCCAAAAACGGCTCCGGCCCTATAGAACCCGGCGCATGCGGATCTACGTCACCGGCGGCGGCATCGGCTTCGTCGGCGGCCACGTCGTCCGGGTCCTCCGCGAGCGGGGCGCTGACGTCCGGGACGAGTTCGTCGACGTCCTCGACGGCCCCCGGCTCGAGCGGGCGATGCAGGGCTGCGACGCGCTCGTCCACGTCGCCGCGCTGTACAGCTACGACGCCGCCGAGGCCGCCCTCGCGCGCGTCAACATAGATGGGACGAGAACGGTGCTCGCCGCCGCGGCGCGCGCGGGCGTTCGCCGGATCGTCCACACGAGCACGGCCGGCACGTGCGGCCCGGTCGCCGGCCGTCCTGCGACCGAGCGCGACGGCCCGCCCGCATGGGAGCTGCGCGTGCCGTACAAGCGGACGAAGCTCGAGGCGGAGAAGCTCGCGCTCGCGGCCGGAGCCGTGGTCGTCAACCCGACGACGCCGGTCGGCGAAGGCGACACCAGGCCGACACCCACGGGACGGATGGTCGCGGGCGTCGCACGCGGCCGCTACCGGGCCTACGTGCCGACGACCGGCCTGAACGTCGTCGACGTCCACGACGTCGCGCTCGGGCATGCGCTCGCGCTCGAGCGCGGCCGGGCAGGCGAGCGGTACCTCCTCGGCGGCGTCGACCTGTGGCTCGGCGACCTGTTTGCGACCATCGCGCAGCTCGCGGGCCGGCCGCGGCCGCGCATCCGCGTCCCGTACGCGGCCGCTCAGGTGGCGGCCGCGCTCGGCCTCGTCAATCGCGACGAGGTGCGGCTCGCCCGGCTGCCGATGTTCTTCAGCTCCGCAAAGGCGGCGCGGGAGCTGGGCTACAGCCCCGGACCGATCGAGCCGGCGCTGCGCCGGGCGGTCGCGGGCGCTACCGGTGGTTTGCGATGAGGTCGAGCGTCCGGCGCCACGCGTCGTCGGAGGCGTCCTGGAACTCCTCCTGCTTCCGGTCGAAGAAGCTGTGCGGCGCGCCTTCGTACTCGACGAGCTCGTGCTCGACACCGGCAGCGATGAGTGCGGCGTCGAAGGCCGCGTTGTCCTCGGCCGTGATGTGCGCGTCCGCTCCGGCCTGGAGAGCGAGGAGCGGTCCGCGCATGCGCGGTGTGTCCTCGAGCGGCGGCCGCCCGTAGAAGCCGACGGCACCGGCAAGCCCGTGCCCGGCGGCGGACGCGAGCCAGGACTGGCGCCCACCCATGCAGAACCCGACCGTGAAGATCGCCGTCGCGCCGTGGTCACGGAGGTAGGTGACGCAGGCGCCGACGTCGGCCTGGATCCCCTCGGGCGTCGTCGCCTTGACGTGCTCCATGTACTCGAAGTCGTCGCCGCGCTTCTCGACGCCGGCAGTGCGGCCGAAGTAGTCGAAGGCGACAGCGGCGTGGCCGCGCTCGGCGAAGCGGAGCGCGAGCTCCTCGTAGAACCGGTACAGGCCGCGGACGTCGGGGAGGATCACGATTCCGGTCGCGCCGGGCTCCTCGGGGCTCGCCGCAAATGCCGCGAAGCGGTTCCCGTCGGCGGCCTCGAGGACGAGATCGTCGTGGGAGACGGCCGCCCCGGAGATGACTGGAATCGGGGGAAGCGAGTCGGTGTCGAAGCACATGGGGAAGGATCCTACGAGCCCGCGGCGTAGTCAGGTCGAGCGATGGCGGAGCAGTCGCACCGCGACGAGATGAACGAGGCGATCCGCGCGCAGCGCGAGCGGCAGGCCTCGGGCCGCGCCGCGGCCCCGGCACCTCCGCCCTCGCCGCCGGCCGAGACCGTCACGCCGTCGCTGGCGGCACGCTTGGCCGCCCTCCTGCGCGGCAAGTAGGGTTCCCGCGATGAGACGGGGCGCCGCCTGGCTCGCCGCCGCACCGCTGATGCTCGGCGGGTCGCAGCTCGCGCACGCCCTCGCTTACCGGATCGCATACCCGCAGGCGCACGTCCGCGTCGTGGAGATGCTCGCGACGGGTCACTCATACTTCGTCCGGCTGCCGCTCGTGCTCGCGGCCGCCGGCGCGTGCCTGCTCGTCTCACTCGTTGTCACCTCGTTCGACGCCGCGCGCGGCCTCAAGGCTCGTGCGCTACCGGCGTGGGCGTTCGCCCTGCTGCCGCCGCTCGCATTCGCATTGCAGGAAGTGCTCGAGCTCTCGCTTCACACCGGGACGTTCGCGTGGCGCGCCGTGCTCGCCCCGACCTTCGTCCCCGGCCTGCTCCTCCAGCTTCCGGTCGCGCTCCTCATGTATCTGGTCGCACGCCTGCTGCTGCGCGCGGCCGAGCGCCTCGGGCGTGCGCTTCGCCGGCCGGCGCCGCGGCTTCGCATCGCGCCGCCGTTTGCCGTCGCACCCGTCGCACCTGCCGGCCGGCTCCTCGCCGGCCGACGCCTTGCCCGCGCTCCTCCGCGCGTCGTCGTGGCGTAGCACGTCCACACGACACATCCCGCGAAGGAGGAGACATGAAGCACCGGATCGCGCTCGGCGCGCTGGTCGCGCTCGCAGCGCTCGCAACGGCCGCGGCCGCATCCGCGCACGCGATCATGAGCCCGGCGGTCGCGCTGGACAAGAAGCTCCAGCAGTTCACGTTGTCGGTGCCGACGGAAAAGGCGAACCTCACCACCACCGAGGTCGAGCTCACGGTTCCCGCCGGCTTCTCCATCGACTCGTTCGAGCCGCCGCCGGCGGGCTGGACGATGCACGTTCAGGCGACCGGCTCGGGCGACAGCGCCGTCGTCCAGAAGGTGACGTGGACCGGCGGCCACGTGCCGACGGACGAAGACGCGGTGTTTCGGTTCAACGCGTCGACGAGCGGCGCCAAGACGTACTCGTTCGACGTGCAGCAGACGTACTCGGACGGATCCGTCGTCGACTGGAACGGCCCGGAGACCGCCGATACACCGGCGCCGACGATCGAAGCGCTCTCCTCGATCGGCGGCGGCGGAACCTCCACGATGACGATCGTCGCGCTCGTGCTCGCAGGCGTCGCGCTGCTCGTCTCGCTCGGCTCGCTCGCTGCCCGGGGAGGCCGGTCGCTGACGTGAGGCTGGCGGTCGTCCTCGGTCTGGTCGTGACGGCAGCCGCGCTGCCGGACGTCGCCTCCGCGCACGTCGGGCGGACGCTGCCCGTGGCGACGAACTTCACAGCGCGCATGGCCGGCTTCATTCCGGGTGTGCAGGCGAAGGTCGTCGACGGCGACCAGACGATGTGGCTGCGGGCATCCCCGACGGCGATCGTGCTCGTAGCGGGGACGCTGGGCGAGCCACTGCTGCGGTTCGACCGGCGCGGCGTCTGGTTGAACCTCCGCTCGCCGACGGCCCAGGCGGACGGCATCGACCGCTTCGACCTCCGGCCGTCGGCGAGCCCGCATGCGCCGCCGCTCTGGCACCGAGTGGCCGGCGGCCACGCGTACGCATGGCACGAGCACCGGCTGCACGCACTCCAGCCGCTCGCCCGCGGCCGCAGCTCGGCAGGCCCGGTCGGGCCGTGGTCGGTGCCCGTCGTCGTCGACGGGCGCCGCCTCGCCCTGAACGGTGTTCTCGACTACAGCCCGCCGGGGGCGACGTGGGCGTGGATCGCGCTCTCCGCCGTCCTTGCCGCTGCGTCCTCGACGCTCGCGACGCGGTGGACTGCCGCACTCGTCGCGCTCGCGCTTGCCGCCACCTCGGCGGTCTGGGCGATCCGCATCGGGCGGGTGCTGTACGGGCGCCCGAACGTGCCCGCGATCGGCTATGCCGAGGTGGCGATCACGTGCGCCATCGGCGCTGCGCTCGTGTTCGGCCTCGTCCGGCACGACGAGGGACTGCGCGTGCTCACGGCGTTCCTCGTCGGCGTTGGCGCCCTGTACGAGGGACTGACGATGCTGCCGGTGCTGACGCACGCGATCGCGCTCAGCGCGCTGCCGACCATCGTCGCCCGGCTCCTAGAGGTCCTCACCCTCGGGGCCGGCATCGGCACGCTCGTCGGCAGCGTCTTCGGGCACATGCGGACCCGAACCGCGGTGGAGGCGGCATGAACGTCCGCTTGCTCGCCGCGCTGCTCGCGCTCGCCGCCGGCGCAGCCGCCGTCGTGCTCGTCATCGCGCTCCTGCACGCGACCCCTGGGCCTCAGTGAGGCGGAAAGAGATAGCTCCGGTGCGGCGGGACGAACGGCCCTGTCTCGAGCACGAGCTCGTCCCCGTCGCGCAACGGCGCCGACCTCGGGTCACCACGCACGCGAATGCCATTCCGAAAGAGGGAGACAGCACCGTGGAAGCTCAGCAGTCTTCGCCGCCCAAGTGGCATGCCCCACACAGAGAAGAGGTCGCCGATCGTCGCCGCGCGGTCGAACTGCACGACGCCGGTCGGCGTCGTCGTCCATTCGTGCGCGCGGCAGCCGGCGCTGCGCACGCCGATGCGCGCAGGGATGATGATCGCGAAGCCGTTGGCGAAGAGCTCCAGATGCGCACGCTTCGCCGGACGGCCCGCCTGCGCGCATGGGGCGTGCATCGCCGGCCGCGGCTGATAGAGCGGACCTGGTCCGATCGGCGTCGGTACCGGCACCTGCTCGAGGCTATCGCGCTCGTCGGCCTGCTGGCGGGATGCGGCGGAGGCGGCTCCGTTGCGCCGACGATCACCGTCGGCGCGGCCCACACCTATGCGCTGTCGGGCTTCACGCCGACTCAGCCTGTGACGGTGGGCAAGCCGACGCGCGTGTCGTTCACCATCCTCCAGCCGGACGGGAAGCCGTTGACGCAGTACAAACACGGGGCCGGGCCGCACAACGGCGTGCACCTGATCATCGTCCGCCGCGACCTCGCGACCATCATCCACCAGCATCCGCCGATCGACCCGAACGGCATGATCAGCGACACCGTCACCTTCGCGAAGCCGGGCCCGTACCGCGTCGTCATCGACGCTTATCCGAAGACGTCGGGGCCGGTCCCGAACTTCCAGCTCTTCTCACGCATCACCGTCGCGGGCGCGTATCACCCGCAGCCGCTGCCGCCCTTCCGCTCGAGCGAGACGGTGGACGGCTACCACTTCACACTGCACGGCACGCCGCACCTCCGCGCGATCGAGCCCGAGTTTCTCGACTTCACGATCACCACGCCGGGCGGCGCGCCCGCGACGTTCGGCACCTGGTTCGGCGCGCTCGCACACGCGATCTTCTTCCGGCGCGGGTCGCTCGACTACTTCCACACCCACGTCTGCGCGGCCGGGGTGGCCGGCTGCACGAGCATCTTCGGAGCCGCACGCGTGACCGGCACCTCGACGACGCCCGGTCACCTGAAGGTGGGCGTCCTCGTCCCCGTCTCCGGCACCTGGCGACTGTTCCTGCAGTGCCGCATCGACGGGCACGTCCTCACGGCGCCCTTCACGTTGCGGGTGCAGTGAGACGCGCGCTCGTTATCGCGGCAGTCGTGGCGGCCGCGCTCGCGCTGCCGACCGCGGCCTGGGCCCACGCGGCGCTGCTGAAGACCTTCCCCACGGCGAGCGCCGAGGTGGACACGCCGCCGACGGAGCTCCGTCTCATCTACGACGAGGTGGTCGAGCCGCGCTTCGCGGTCATTTCCGTCACCGACGCGGCGGCGCACCAGCAGGTGGACGGGACGGTGCACCGCTCGGCGTCGAACCCGTACGAGCTGGATGCGCCGCTGAAGCGGTCCGCCGAGGGCTGGTACCTCGTCTTCTGGCGCGTCATCTCCGCCGACGGGCATCCCGTGCGCGGCGCGTTCCTGTACCGGATCGGCCCGAACCCGGGGCCGCCGCCACAGTTCGTCATCCCCTCGCTGTCGGAGACGGCGGTGACACCGGGCTTGATCTCGCTGCGCTGGCTGACGTTCCTGTCGGTCATGGCTGCGATCGGGCTCTTCGTCCTGCGCACCGTGATCGCGCGTCCCGTCGTCTCGCGTGTGCCGGGGACGCGTCTGCGCGCGCTGTCGATCGCGTTCGGCACGATGCTCGCCGTCGCTCTCGTGGTGACGCCGATCTACGTCCTTCTCTCGACCGCGCAGTTCGCGCTGCGCTCCTTCTGGTCGTTCGGCGC
Organism: Gaiellaceae bacterium; assembly: GCA_035532535.1. GTDB lineage: Bacteria > Actinomycetota > Thermoleophilia > Gaiellales > Gaiellaceae > Palsa-739. Next base: position 9,567 of record DATKQT010000003.1, on the reverse strand, counting down.
CCTCGTTCCGCTCATGGACGTCTCAGCGTTCGGCCGCGGCTACCTCCGTCTCGAGTTGCTCCTCGCGCTCTTCGGAGTCGCCGGCGCCGCCGCGATCTGGCTCGACCGGCCCGGACAGGCACAGAGATCGGTCGCGGGCCTCTTGTCCCTGTGGGGCGCGCTGCTCGCGGCGGGCGCCGTCCTGCTCGTGCCGGGAACGGCCGGCCACGCCGCCCAGACCTCTCCGCGCGCGCTTTCGCTCGTGTTCGACTGGCTGCACCTCACCTCGGGATCGCTCTGGATCGGCGGCCTCATCGGCCTCATCGTGCTGTGGTCAACGCTGCCGGCTGCGAAGCTGACCGCCGGCCTCGCTGTCGCCGTGCCCCGGTTCTCGAACGTCGCCTTCGTGTCCGTCATGGTCCTGCTCGGCTCCGGGATCGGCGCCGCCGTCATCCACCTCCCCACGCTCGCGACGCTGTGGCAGACCGGCTACGGCAAGACGATCATCATCAAGGCATCGCTCCTCCTCGCAGCGATGCTCGTCGCCGCTGTCAACCTCCTGCGGACGAAGCCCGCGCTGGCGCGCGGGGAGAACGCCGAGGGCGCCGCGGTCCTCCTTCGCCGGCTGGTCGGCGTCGAGGTCGTGCTCGTCACTGCAGCCGTCGTCGCGGCCGCCGTCCTTTCGAGCTATCCGCCGCCGCCGAAGGCCCTTGCGAGTCTCGGCGCTCCATCCGCGACCGCAGGCCCCGGCCCGGTGACCGAGGTCGTCGAGCGGTACGGGTACAGAGTCGAGATGCGCGTCACGCCGAACAAGGTGGCGGTGCCCGACAACTATGTCGTGCGGATCACGCGCAACGGCGCGCCGGCGCGCGGCGCAACGGTGATCGCGACGTTCACGATGCTGGACATGGAGATGCCGACGCAGGCGTATCGCCTCGCGGAACGCTCACCCGGTGTGTACGAGCACTCGTCCGAGGCGCTCGTCATGGTCGGACGGTGGGGTCTCACGTTCGAGGTGCAGCCGGCGGGCGCGCAGGCATTCGACGTCGTCATCGTCGACCACGCGGCCGGATGAGGGCGGCTCTCACTTGCCTCGCCGCGTGCGGCCTCGCTGCGGTCGCGGCACAGCCCGCGCGCGCCGACGGCGATCCCGCGAGCGACTATCTGCTCGTCCAGAAGGTCTTCCTCTCGTACGAGCTCGCCTCCTACCCGCAACAGGAGCATGCGCTGACGAAGCTCGTCGCGCAGGTGAACAAGCAGGGCTTCACCATCCGCGTCGCGGTCATCGACAGCGCATACGACCTCGGCTCCGTCACCGTTCTCTGGCGGAAGCCGCAGACGTACGCTCGGTTCCTCGGAGCAGAGCTCAGCTTCGTCTACAAGCAGCGGCTGCTCGTCGTCATGCCGAACGGCTTCGGGTTCAACTGGCCCAAGCACTCGTCGAAGGCCGGTTACGCGGTGCTCGCGAAGCTCCAGGTCAAGCACGGCGGCGCCGGCCTGCTCGCGTCCGCCACCGCAGCCGTCCAGGCGCTCGCCAAAGCGGGATGAAGGCGCTCGTTCTCCTCGTGGCTGCGCTCGTCACAGCCGGCGTTGCGCAGTCCGCCCGCGCGGACGGCGACCCGGCGAGCGACTACCTGCTCGGGACGAAGGTCTTTCTTCCGTACGACGCAAAATTCCGGCCCAAGCAGTCCGCGGAGCTGACGGGACTCATCGCCTCTGCGAACAAGGCGGGATTCCCGATCAAGGTCGCGGTCATCTGGAGCGCCTACGACATGGGCTCCGTCACGTCGCTCTGGCACAAGCCGCGCACGTACGCGAAGTTCCTCGGCCTCGAGCTCGGGTTCGTCTACAAGCAGCGGCTGCTCGTCGTCATGGCGAACGGCTTCGGCTTCAACTGGCCGAAACACGCACCCGCCGCCGAATACGCGCTCCTGGCGAAGATCCCGATCCCGTCCGGCCCCGCCGGGCTCCTGACCGCGGCCGAAGCGGCGGTGAAGCAGCTCGCCGCAGCGGGAGGCGTCGACGTCGCAACGCCCGCGCACGTGACCACGCCCGCACAGCGGAACACGCACGACCGGGAGATCATCCTCGTGGCCGTGCTCGGCGCGCTGGCGCTCGCCGCCGGGGCGCGGTACCTGATCCGCCGCAGTCGCTAGAGCGGGCGGTTTTTCTCGTTCGCGCGCTTCTCGGCGCGCTTTTCCTTCAGCGACTTCTGCGGAGCTTTCTTCGCGAGCTTCTTCTGCTTGTCGGCGCCCTTCATGGAAGGAGCTTACGCGGAGAAGCCGGACGGCGCGAGCGCAGCTGCCGGAAGCCCGTCAGGACTGGCTGACGAGGTGGAGCATCTTGAACATCGGCAGGTACATGGCGATGAGGATGATGCCGACCATGATCCCGACGCCGATCATCATGAGCGGCTCGATGATCGAGGTGAGCGACGACACCGCGGCGTCCACCTCTTCTTCGTAGAAGTCGGCGATCTTCGTGAGCATCTTCTCGAGCTCGCCCGTCTCCTCGCCGATCTTCACCATCTGGCTGACCATCGGCGGGAACACGGGGTTCTCGATCAACGGCTGCGCGATCGGGACGCCCTCGTGCACCTTCTGGCGGACGCCGGCGAGGGCCTCCTCGACCACCCAGTTGCCGGCCGTCTGGCCGGTGATCTCGAGCGCCTTGATGATGTCGACGCCGGCGGCGACGAGTGTCGACAGCGTGCGCGAGAAGCGCGCCATCGTCACCTTGCGCACGGTGTCGCCGATCTTCATCGGGATGCGCAGCTTGAAGCGGTCCCACATCTTGCGTCCGGCCTCCGTCCGCTTCCACCGGAAGAAGCTCCAGAGGCCGAGCGGGATGAAGAGGATCACCCATGGTGCGCCCTTCAGCAGGTTCGATGCATCGACGACGTACTGCGTCAGCTGCGGAAGCTGTCCGTTGAGCGACGCGAAGATGCCCTGGAAGATCGGGACGAGGAACAGCAACATGCCGATGAGGACGAGCGTGGCGAAACAGATGACCATCGTCGGGTAGACCATTGCGCTCTTGATCCGGCGCCTGATCGACTCCTGCTTCTCGATCTGGAACGCGACGCGGTCGAGCACGATGTCGAGGATGCCGGCCGCCTCGCCCGCTTCCACCATCGCGACGTACAGACGCGAGAAGACGCGCGGATGCTTGAGCAGCGCCTCCGAGAGAAGCAGTCCGCCTTCCACATCCGAGCGAAGCTGTTTCACGACGACCGCGAGCGCGGGATCGTCCGTCTGCTGCTCGAGGATGACGAGCGAGCCGACGACGTTGAGCCCGGCCTCGATCATCGTCGCGAACTGCCGCGAGAAGACCTGGAGCGACTTTGGCTTGACCTTGGCCCCGAACGAGGTCTTGAGGCCGCCCGGCTTGGCGTCGCCGCTCCCGCTGATCTCGCGAAGCGACTCCGCCAGCAGGCCCTTCAGGCGCAACTGTTCGCGCGCGCCCGCGAGGTCCGGAGCGATGATCTCTCCGGTCAGCTCAGCGCCTTGGGCGTTGATGGCCGAATAGGAGTACGAGGCCATACGAGAGGGCTATCGGCAGGCCGGAGCACCGCCTTGAGATCTCGAAGGAGGAGTGGGCTCCGGCGGCGCGAAGGTCGCCGCCGTGTACAGGAAGCTCGGGGACCCGCAGCGCGAGGTGGACGAGGAGATCGGCCACATCCGAGGCCTCGTCCTCATACGGCAATTGCTCGCCGCGCGCGGCGCGCCGGCATCCGAGCTGCGCGAGTGCGACGCCGTCATCGCGGTCTGTCGCGTGCGGCTTGCGGACATGGCCGTCCGCGCCGGCGCGTTTGCGTCAGCCGCCTGAGGACGGCACGACCGACGTCGGAGCCGGTGGCGTCACCGACGGCGTCGTCCCGGTCGGAGTCGTCGACGTCGGCACCTGTGTGCCCGGCGGCTCGAGCAAGAGCGTGTACCGCGTCCCGCTGGCGGTGTTCTGCAGCGTGAGAGGTGTCCCCACGGTGAGCGTGAGCGTCGGCGCGCCGTTGGCGTAGGAGCCGCCGGCGATTGCCACCTTCGCGCTCTTCTGCGTCAGCGACACGAGATGGAAGAGGGCTGAGTTGCCCGCCTGCTGGAACACGACGCCCGCAAGCGGGAAGTCGGTGCCGACCGGGACACTCGTGAGCTCGCCGTTGATGGAGATGACGGCCGTCGTCGGCGGCGGCGCCGGCGGCGTCTTGGGCACGCTCGTCTTCGTCTTCGGCTGCGAGGTCGAGGACTTCGTCGACGGTCCGGTCGGTGCGGCAGCGACGCTCGTCTTCTGGACGGAGTCGAGGAACGGGTCCTTGCTCGCAAAGTTGGCGAACTCGGTCAGTTGCCCCGGGTCGGGCTGAACCTGCACGGAGGCGACGAGCGACTGCGCCGGGGCGGTCGGCTGCGCCGCTACGGGCGGCAGCGACGTGGACGGGCCTGAAGAAGCGGACGCCGGCGCGGACGGATTCGGCGCGGGCGGGGTCGCCGCGGAGGTCTCGACCACGGGCGCCTTCGCCGTGCTGCTCATCAGCTTCATGGTCTTCGGCACCTCGTACACGAGCACGAGCGCGAGAATGCTGCAGAGGATGATGGCGAGTCGCTTTTGCTTCTTCGCCTTCTCCTGCGCCCGGTCGAGGGCGACGTTCTTCGTCTTGCGCGCCATCAGGGAGTCGCTCCTGCAGCCGTCGGGCCGGTCGCGGCAGGCGTCGTCGTCGTCGCGCCGGTCGTGGTCGCGGTGGTGGACGTAGCGGTCGGTGCCGGCGTCCCGGTCGGGCTCACCACGGCCGCAGTGCCGTACACGTACGTGTCGAGCGTGAGCGTCGCCTGCAGCTGGTTCCCGATCGGGGCGAGGTTGACCGTGTCGATCGTGAAGATTCGGCCGTTCGCCTGGAGCGCGCCGCTCTGGACGTAGACGAGGTTGCGCAGCCGGTAGAGCAAGTCCGTGACGGTGTAGAAGTTGCCGTCCGCGGTCAGCGAGATGTGCACGGTCGAGTAGCCCTGACCGCTGTCGACGGGAGCGGCTGGCTGGATGGACTGGAGCTTCACGCCGGCCGCGTTCGCGGTCTGGTCGAGCTCCAACAAGAGGTCGGGCATGTCCGTGATCGACGGCATCGCGGTCTCGAGCTTGTAGATGTCGGCCGTCTTGATCGTCGGTGCGTCGGTTGCGCTACGGGCCGTCGCCGCGCGGGAGAGATCGTCGGCGACCTGCTGGCGCACGGCTGCCGTCTGAAGCTTGAGGTCGGCGATGGTCTTCTGCTTCGGGCCGAGCAGGACGAGCCAGCCGAGCGCGAGCACGAGCACGCCGCAGACCGCCACCACGATGACGAGCCCGTTCTTCTGCAGGTTCAGGTTGAGGCTCACGTTCTTCTTCACGACGTCGCTCCCGTGGTCGTGGTCGTGCCGACCGGAGGCTGGACGACCGGCGTCGTCGGCGCGGTCGCGCCCTTGATGCCGGAGTTGATCGTGAACGAGACGACGCCGTTTGCGACGCTCGTCGTCGAGAGATTGACGTCGGTCAGGTCGGGAACGAGCGCCATCCGGGAAAGCAACCGCGCGACGCCGTCGTAGGAGTACGTGACGCCCGTCAGCTGGAGGCCGCTCGCCGATCCCGTGGTGGCCCCCGGCCCGGTGAGCCCGAGCGAGTTGATCTGGATGTCGCTCGGCAGGATGAGCGAGAACTCGCGCAGGATCCGATCCCAGGCGATGCGTGTGGAGAGGGCGTTCGAAACAGCAGCAAGCCGCGGCTGCATCTCCTGCGCGACGACCGGCGGCGGAGGCGTGACCTGCGGCGTCTTCGGCGGCAGCGGCGTCGCCGCGAGCTGGAGCTTCGCGGCATTCAAGGTCTTCTGGGCGCTCGAGACCCGCGCCGTTTGAACGAGGTTCCCGCCGCCGATGACGGCAACGGCGATGACGCCGGAGATGGCCGCGGCGAGGACCGCAGGCTTGGGCGCGCCGCGGGACGCAGCCTTGGATTCGCTCGGCAGGAGGTTGACGGCGCGCACGGCTAGTCCTCGATCCCGAGGCCGATGGCGATTGCGTACGAACCGATGTCCTCTTCGACGCCGAGCTTCTTCGACACCTTCATTCGAGCGAGCGGATCGCCCACGCGCACCCGCACGCCGATGAGGCTCTGCAGCTCGGTCGCCAGCCCGGCGAGGCCGGCGGAGCCGCCGGTGATGACGATCTCGCCGATGCCGAGCGATCCGGGCTGATGCTGGTAGAACTGGAGTGAGGACACGAGCTCGCGTGCGAAGGCCTGCACCTGACGCCGCACTGCGTCAACGGCGCTCGCGTACTGCTCCGGCGCGACGCCCTCGGGAACGGCCGGCGACTCGAGTGACACGAGACGCTTGAGCTGCTCGACCTCGGACGGCGCAAGATCGAGCGCGCGTGCGATCGCGACGCTGAGCGTCGCGCCGCCCCACTCGATGACGCGTGTGAACTCGCAGATGCGGCCGTTGGAGACGGCGAAGGTGGAGCGATCGTGGCCGATCGAGACTGCGACGAGGGCCGAGTCTGCTTCGGTTTCCTCCGCGCGCGGCGCCCCGAGTGCGCGCAGCAGCGCGAATGCCTCGAGGTCGACGCCGGCAAGCGTGATGCCCGCCTTCTTGCACGCGGACACGTAGCGCTCGACGAGCTCGCGGTAGGCGACCACGAGCAGGACGCGCTGCATCGCAGCCCCGTCCTCGTCCAAGCTCTCGCCGAGGACGTGGTAGTCGAGCACCGCCTCGTCGAGGGGGATCGGAAGCGCTTCTTGGGCGCGGAAACGGATCGCGTTCTCGAGCTGCTTCTCGTCGTCGATGCCCATGAGGTCGAACACGCGGACGCCGATGCGGTTGCTGGCGATACCGAGCCGCACGTTCTTGCGCGGGAGCTTGTTCTTGGCGAAGAACTGCTTCAGCGCAAGGGCGAGCGCTTCGGGGTCGCGGACTTCGCCGCCGACGACGACGCCCTGCTCGAGCGGCTGGCGCGCCACCTGGACGAGCTCGGCGGCTCCGTTGTTGACGACACGCGCGGCCGCGAGCTGCGACGCGCCGATCTTCAGGCCCACGAGCCGCTTGACCGCATGGTTGCCGCCGGCGTGCGCTTTCGGAGCGGACTTCGGCAGTGAGATCTTCTTGTCGCGGAGGCGCGTCTTCGGCTTGCGCTCGCCCTTCACCTTCGGCTCCTTTTCGGCCTTCGGTGTCTTGGGCTTGCCGAGCTCTCGCCTCCAGATGGACTTCTTCGGTACCGCCTTGGCGGGCGTCGCCTGCGCCACAGGCACCGGCGCGGGTGCGGGTGCGGGAGCAGCCGCGGGCGCGGGCTTGCGCTCGAGCGCAGGCTCGGGATCGGGCGCGGGCGGAAGCTCCGGGCCGGCGAGCCAGGGCTCGGGCTGCGCGGCGGCCTCGACCTGTCGCAACGCCTCCTCGGCGAGCTCGCGGATCTGCGCGCTCCGCGCCTGGCTGCGGCGCAGCGAGATGTCCTTGTGCCAGATCGAATCGCTCTTGGGCTGGTCCTCGCCCTCGCCCTTGCGCCGGAAGCTGATCTCCTTCTTCCAGATCGAGATCGGCGGCGCCGGCGGGTCGTCGCTCGATGCCGTGGTGGCGGCGACAGGCTGCGCCTCCGAGGCAGGCTTGCGGCGGAAGCTGATCTCCTTCTTCCAGATCGACTCGCCCGAGGCAAACGGCGACGACGGAAGGAGCCCTTCCATCGGCACGTCGAGAGTCGACGCAGGAGCCGCAAGATCGACGAACGGCGCAGGTGCGGGCGGCACAAGCGGAGCCGCGACCTCGACGAACGGCGCAGGTGCGGGCGGCGCAAGCGGAGCCGCGACCTCGACGGGTGCCGGGGCGACGGCGACGGGGGCGGGGGCCTCGACGATTGGCGCCGGCACTTCAACAGCGGCAGCCTTCTCCTTCTTGCGCCCGCCGATCTCCTTCTTCCAGATCGACTGTTTCTTTGCAGGCTCGGGCGCGGCTGCGTGCGCGGGCGCCGGAACGATCGCGGACGGAGCGGCCTGCGCCGCCTCCGCGAGCTTGCGCTGGAAGGCGAGCTCCTTCACGCGGAGCGATTCAGCCGTCTCCGGGAGATCGTCGTTCTTCTTGCGCTTGAAGCTGAGGTCCTTCTTCCAGATCGAGTCGCTCATGCTCCGACTCCTGCGACGCGCAGGCCGGACGCCGACTGTTGCGGCGGCGGGGGCGGCGTGCTCAGCTCGAGGGCGGCCATGATGCCGCGGACGTCCATACCGGAGCGCTCGAGAATGCCGGCGAGAATGTCGCGTCGGTTCGTGTGCGCGAACGCGTCCTCGGGGTTGACAACACGCCGGAGCGTGAGATCGGCGAGCGCCTGCTCCATCGTCTGCATCCCGCGCGCGGTATTGGTCTGCATGATCGAGTAGACCTGCTCGATCTTCGCCTGGCGGATGAGGTTCCGCACGGCGTCGTCGGGAAGCAGGATCTCGAGTGCCGCGACCCGGCCCTGACCGTCGGCGGTCGGCAGCAGCGTTTGCGTGACGATGCCCTGCAGCGAGTTCGCGATCATGATCCGAACCTGCTCCTGCTGCTCAGCCGGGAAGACGTCGATGATCCGGTCGACCGTCGATGACGCACTCTGCGTATGCAGCGTCGCGAACACGAGGTGGCCTGTCTCGGCTGCGGTGAGCGCCGTGGAGATCGTCTCCATGTCGCGCATCTCGCCGACGAGGATGATGTCGGGGTCCTGGCGCAGCGCAGCCTTGAGCGCGTCGCCGAAGCTGAGTGCGTCCGGCCCGATCTCGCGCTGGTTGACGATGCAGCGCTTGTGCCGGTGCACGAACTCGATCGGATCCTCGATGGTGAGAATGTGCTCCGAGCGGTTGCGGTTGATCTCGTCGAGGATGGCAGCGAGCGTCGTCGACTTACCGGAGCCGGTCGGGCCCGTGACGAGCACGATGCCGCGCGGCTTCTCCGCGAAGGTGTGCAGGACGCCCGGGAGACCGAGCTCCTCCAACGCCTTGATCTCCTGCGGGATGAGACGGAAGGCCGCACCGACCGACTCGCGCTGGTAGTAGACGTTGACGCGGAAGCGTGCAACGCCGGGGAGCGCGTAGGCGAAGTCGAGCTGGCGCTTCTGCTCGAAGATCTTCTGCTGCTCGCTCGACAAGATCCTGTACATGAGCGAGCGGGTGTCGTCCTGCGTGAGCGGGTCGAAGCCCTCGGCACGCAGGATCTCTCCGCGGATGCGGAAGACGGGCGGGCTGTCGGTCGTGACGTGCAGGTCCGACGCGTTCAGCCCCACCATCTGCTCGAGCAGATCGTCGATCGAGGTGAGTTGCGGCATCTCGCCCGGGCTATCGGCAGAGCGCTGGGACGGCTTGAGCAGTGATGCGTTCACCCACGGTGGGTGACACGAATCCCCCGAATGGGGCTAACACGCGTTGAGCGGCCTCGCCGATAGAGAGCGAGCCATCCGCCATCGACCCTGCTCGGAAGGAGTCTCGAATGATCAGCAAGATTCAGACGCGCCTGGCTCGTGAGGAGAGCGGTTTCACCCTCATCGAGCTTCTGGTCGTCATCGTCATCCTCGGCATCCTGGTTGCGATCGCGGTGCCGTCGTACCTCAGCTTCCGCGGCAACGC
>DATKQT010000002.1:0-50439 GCA_035532535.1 Gaiellaceae bacterium | reverse complement strand
AGAGGCTCTCACACAATGAACGATTGTGTCGCCCGGCCACACTCGGCGGCGCGCTGCCGCGTCCTCAGTCGGCCCGATAGTGCAACTATCGGGCCTCCCTGCGTCCTTGCATCGCACTCGCCGATTGCGCCCGGATCGACGAACGTCATTCTGTGCGAGCCTCTTAAGCCAGCAAGGCCCGCACGCGGGCCGAGAGCTCCGCGGGCGAGAACGGCTTGCTGATATATGCGTCCGCGCCCGCCTCGATGCCGCGCCGCACGTCCGACTCCTGCGCCTTCGCGGTGAGCAGGAGGAGGCGTGTCCCGTTGAGCAGCGGGTCGGCGCGGACGCGCCGCACGACCTCGAGGCCGTCGGGCGGCGGCATGCCGATGTCGAGCACGGCCACCTGCGGCCGCCGCTCCAGCACGAGCTCGAGCGCCTCGGCGCCGGTTCGGGCCGTGACGACGTCAAACCCGTCGCGCGTCAGCCTCGTTGCGACGAGGAGGAGGATGTCTTCGTCGTCCTCGGCGACGAGGACGGTTGGATTCGTCATACAACGAGCTCCTGCTCGGGCGCGGTCTCTTCCTCTTCTTCACCCCTGCGATCTGCGTGGGCCGGCAGCTCGAGCCGAAGGACGCTTCCGCCGCCGTCGCGGCGCCGCGCGACGAGGCTTCCGCCGTGGCGCTCCGCGATCGCGCGCGCGATGAAGAGCCCGAGCCCCGTACCGGGAACCTGATCGCTGACGGCGCTCGGCGAGCGGTAGAACCGTTCGAAGATCCGTTCCTCCTCGCCGGCACCGATGCCGACGCCGGTGTCGAGGATCTCGAGCGCGGCACCGGAAAGTGTGCGCGCGACGCGAATCTCGACGCGTCCGCCCTCCGGTGTGAACTTCACCGCGTTCGAGATGAGGTTGTCGACCAGCTGGAGTACGCGGCGGCGATCGCACTCGACCCGAACTGCGCCGTCGCCGCCGAGGAAGAGCGATACGCCCTTCCGGTCGGCGCGCGCGTGCATCTCGTCGAGAGCCTCGGCGGCGATCGCTTCGAGATCGGCCTCCTCGAAGCTGAGGACGAAGCGGCCGGACTGGAGCCGCGCGGCGAGGAGCAGGTCGTCGACGAGGCGCAGAAGCCGGTCGGAGCTGCGGGCGACCACCTCGATGTAGCGTCTTCGCTCCGGGTCGAGCGGCGCCTCGCCTTCGTCGTCGAGTGCGAGCTCGACATAGCCCATGATCGACGTGAGCGGCGTCCGCAGGTCGTGCGAGACGAGGGCAATGAACTCGTCCTTCAGACGGTCTGCCTCCACAAGCTGCTCGTTCTTCTGTGCCAGCCGTTCGCGGATGCGATCGACGGTGTCCACGATGACGCCCATGCGCGTGACGGCGAGCAGCGCGATCGCCACCTGGAGTGCGCCCACGACCCAGATGCCGACCGACTTGTGATCGATGTCCGCGATCACGCGCGCGACGGGGACGGTGAGGAGGGCCGCGGCGAGAGCGAGGAGCCGCCAACGACCGATCCGTGTCTCCGGCTCGGATCGGCGTCCCGAGAGCGTGCGCATGGACGGGTGGAGCACGGCCGCCGTCCAGACGATGTACGAGGCCATCCACGGCCAGTTGATCCAGGCGCCGCCGGAGTACGCCGACGCGTTGATCGTGTTGGCGATGTCGCCGAGCAGCTGGGCCGCGGCGCCGGCGACGAGGAACGCAAACGCCGGCGTGCGCCACGCCGGCGACACGAAGAAGCCGGCGAACGCTCCGAGCAGGACGATGTCCATCACCGGATAGAGGCCGCCGACGACGATCCGCTGCCCTAGAGGCCAGGATTGGTGAAGGGCCGGTTCGATGACGAAGATCCACTCGAAGACCGCGAACGCGAGCGTGACGATTGCCGCGTCGGTCAGCGCACCGATCCGTCGGTGGCTGCCCGAGGACACGACGAGCATCACCGGTACCGCCGCGAACAGCGGGTACGCGATCAGATAGAGGTAGTCAGCGATCGCGGGCGGCGCCGCATTCGGGGAGATGTCGAACGCGATGTCACCCGCGATGAAGAGCACGTTTCCGGCGGCGAACACGAGCCACGGCAGGGCCGGCTTCGGCCGGTAGTGGCGAGCCGCCCACAGGATTGCGACGACGCAGCCCCCGCCGAAGAGCTCGTAGATCGCATCCTGGGTGACCACGCTCGAGGAGAAGAGGAAGTAGACCCCGCTCAGCACAAGCTCGACGCCCAAGACGCCTGCACCCAGCCTGAAGTCGCGCGACACGCGCATCGCCTGCCGTCAACTCTAGACATCAGGCCAGAAAGCGGAGAATCGCCGCTGCCAACTCGTCCGGGCGGTCCTCCTGGAGGAAGTGCCCTGCTCCCTCGAGCACGACCGGTTCGCCTGCGCCGGGAATGAGCTCCGCGAACCCATCTGCGAGCGCCGGTGGCAGCGCCGTGTCGGACGCGCCCCAGACGACGAGCGTCGGCTTGGTCCACGAGCGAAGGGCATCGCGCACGCGGTTCATCGGCGCCGTGTTCGGGTGATCGGGCTCGGCCGGGACGAGCTCCGGGAACGCGAGCACGCCCGCCTTCGATTCCGGGGTCGGAAACGGCTCCGCGTAGGCGGAACGGACGTCGTCGGTGAGCCCTCCGACGGTGCCGGCCTCGACGAGGCGAGCCGGGTCGATCGCGTTGCCGGTCCGGCGGACGACGTCGCGAAAGCGCAGCCAAGCCTCGCTCGGCGGCCGCCCGCCGCCGATGCCGGTATCGAGGATGACGAGGCGGTCGACGAGGTCCTCGTGCTCGACGGTGAAGCGAAGGCCGATTGGCCCACCCCAGTCGTGCACGACGAGCGTCATGCTGCGCAGGCCGAGCCCGTCGACGAGCTGCTCGATCGAGGCGACGTGGCGGTCGTACGAGTACCAGCCGATGTCGGCCGGCTTGTCGGAGCGTCCGAAGCCGATCAGGTCGGGCGCGACGGCGCGGTAGCCCGCGCCGACGAGCGGCGGAATGAGGGTGCGCCAGAGGAAAGACGAGGTCGGCTCTCCGTGCAGAAGGAGGACGGGTGGGCCGGCGCCCTCGTCCACGTAATGCATGCGCAGGCCGTCGAGGTCGAGGCGGGACGGGCTGCGGCACACCGCCCCGCCTCGCTCATCTGATGCCATGAAGGCAAAAAACTTGCGCGTCAAGAGGGCCGAAGACTATGCCGCTTGCGCGGGCTCGGCCTGTCGAGGAATCTGGATCGGAGGCCGGCGCCGGAGCGCAGCGGCCGCCGCGATCGTGCCTGCGATGCCGATGACGCCGGCAAGTGCAAACGCGAGCTCTGTGCCGCCCTGTGCGCACAGCCAGCCGGCGAAGAGCCCCGCGACCGGCCCCGTGCCGTTGAAGGCGTAGAAGTAGATGCCGATGATCCGGCCGCGCAGGCGGTCCGGCGCGGCGAGCTGCACCGACGCATTCGAGTTCGCCGACCAGGCGGTGAACCCGGCGCCGACGAGGAAGAGCAGGAGGCCGGCGGCGTACGCATTCCGGGCCGGCGCGAGCAGGACCTCCGCGCCCGTGAACACGAGCGCTCCGATGATCATCACGCGCGTCGACGCGCGCGCCCGTGATGCGGCGATCAGCGCGCCGGCGAGCGCCCCGGCGCCGAACACGGCCGACAGGAAGCCGTAGACGGCCCCGTGCCCGTGGAGCGTGATCTTCGCGAGCACCGGCAGCGTGACGTTGAAGTTGAAGGCGAACGTGCTGAGGACGACCGTGAGCGCGAGGACGGCGAGCATGCGGGGCTGCCCCCGCACGTAGGCGAGGCCTTCGCGCGTGCCGGCGAAGATCCGCGGCCGTTCGAATGCATCGAAGGGGAAGAAGTCCCGGGTTCGCATTGCGAACAGGCTGAGCAGCACGGCGAGGAAGCTGATCGCGTTGACGAGGAAGCACACGCCGACGCCGGCGAAGCCGAGCAGGATGCCGGCGACCGACGGCCCGAAGACGCGCGACGCGTTGAAAAGGCTGGAGTTGAGCGCGATTGCGTTCGGGAGCGTTTCGCGGCCGACCATCCGGTACGTGAGCTGCTGACGCGACGGAACGTCGAGGACGAGCACTGTCCCGTTGACGAACGCGATGACGTAGAGCATCCAGGGCCGGGCGAAGCCGCCGAATGCGACCCACGTTAGAGCGGCAGCGACGATCGTCTGCGCGAGCTGGGTCGAGATGACCAGGCGGCGTGCGTCGAGGCGGTCGGTGATGACGCCCGCGAAGAGGCCGAAGATCGTGTACGGGAGGAACTGCGCGAAGGCCATGACGCCGACCGCAAACGCGTCGTTGTGCGTGAGCTCGAGGACGAACCAGCCCAGCGCGATCCTCTGCATCCACGAGCCCGTCTGCGAGATGAGCTGGCCCGTGAAGAACAGTCGGTAGTTGCGGTAGCGGAAGCTCGAGAAGGTTCGTTTCACCGGCGCTCGTCCTCGCGCAGCAGGTGTGTGAGCGGCCCGACCGCGGACTCGAGCGCAGCTTGCTCGCTCTCGTCGAGCTCGGCCAGGCGCTGCGCGAGCCAGGCGGTACGGCGCGAGCGGACCCGGCGGAGCAGCCGCTGCCCTTCGTCGGTCAGCGTGACGCCGACGCGCCGGCGATCCTCCTCGCTCGGCCGCCGTTCAACGAGGCCGTCGCGCTCCAGGCGATCGACATGCTTCGTCATCGCGGGCGGGCTGACTCGTTCTCGGGCCGCGAGCTCGCGGAGTCCGATGCCGGGCGCGTACTTGATGCTGACGAGCAGTGCCACCTGCTCGGGGGAGGCGCCGAGCGCCCGCGCCTCGCGGCGAAGCTCGCGGCCGACCTGAAGGAGCGCCGGCCTCAGGGCATCGGCGAGAGCAAGGGTGTCGACGGTGGTCTTGGGCATATCGTTAACCGGGTTAACGATAGCTGAAGGAGCGGCTGCTCTGTACCTCCGATTGCGTGATTGCCGCCGACGCGACCGGGTTCGCGCCGAGCTCGTTCTCCCACAGGTTCGCCTCGGACTGGAAGCTCGCCAGAACACCGTAGGCATGCCCCATCGCATCCGGGCGCGTGTCGAGGACGGTGTTTCGCTCGATCATGCACATCGAGCGATCGTTGCACCAGATGCCGATGCCGCGCGCATCGCGCACCTCGTTGTCCATGACCGTCCCCATCGACATCTCCGTCACGGAGATGCCCCGCATGGTGGTCCGGCTGACGGAGTTGTCCATGATGTCGCTCATCGACCCATGGGTGGTAATCCCCTCCATGCCGCCGACGATCGTGCAGCCCTCGACCATGCTCAACCCCTTGTCCATGTTGTAGGAGATGTCGATTCCCTGGCCGAGCGCGTTGCCGAGCATGTCGATCGTGCAGTTCTTGATAACGATGCCCGCGAGGCGCACGTGGATGCCGTCGAGCTTCGGCCCCGAGACGGAAACGCCGTCCAGCACGGTCCCACGCACGCCGTTCACCGTGATGCCGTTCTCACCGCCCACGACCGCAACGTTTCTCACGGTCACGCCGCTCGCGCGGATGACGATGCCGCCGCGGACGACCGCGCCCGGTTCGCCGACGAGCACCTCGCGGCGCGTGATGACAAGCGGCCCCTGATGGATGCCGGCCGCGAGGTGGACGACCGGCGGACGCAGCGCGTATGCGGTCGCACCTGCGCCGGCGAGCACGACGCCGATCGCGACGGCTGTCGCGGCGCCGAGGCGGCCGAGCTCGCCGCCGTCCTCCGCGTACGTGAGGCGTAGGAGCGGGAAGCCGGCATGGCCGAGGGCCTGCGCCGTCAGCCAGCCGCCGGCGAAGAGCGCGACCGCTTGCCACACGGGGGCCATGACGCCGGCGAGGCGCATGAGGCCGAGGACGACGCCGAGCTCGAGCAGGCCGAGCGGCGCTGCTGCCCAGCCCGGCTGGTAGCGGAGCAGCCGATCGTAGGCCAGCACGTCGAGCGCGATTCCGGCGCCGAGCATGAGGCCGGCCGCCTCCACCGGCCACCAGCGGTGCTCGACGGCCGCGAGCACGCACGCCGCCGCAACGACGGGGAGAAGCGCGGCGAGGCGCGACTCGAGGCGGCCTCTCAGCGTGTACGACACGACCTGATCCTTGCGAGGAAGCCGTGCGCGGCGTACTTCGCGCCGGAGACCGTGTCCGCCGCCGGGAACGCCCACTGCGCGGGGACGCCGCAGAGGGCGAGCGTCCTCGTCCCGTCGGTGAGCGCGGGCACGCTCCCGTCGGTGTTCAACACGATCCAGCCGTCGGCGGTCTCGAGCTCGTGCTCGTCGACCAGGCGCGCGAGCAGAGCGTCGTGCTGGAAGCCGTGCAGGAAGCCGGTCGCGCAGATCACCTGGCGCGCGCCGTTGACGGCCTCTTCGACCCGAAAGCGGCCTTCCATCATCGCGCGCGCGAGGGGCTCGTCCCATCCTCGTCCGGGCGGATAGCTCGGCGCCAGCAACACCTTGAGCCGTTCAGCGCGCTCGCCCGCGGACAGGCGGTGGAAGCCGGCCAGCCCTCGACGGGAGAAGTACTCGCGCGGGACGTTCAACGGACGCCGGACCGGCTCGCGTCGGCGGACCGAGACGACCTCCGCGCCGGCCGCGAGCGCGTTCAGCCATTCGGTCGCGGCGGCGAGCCCGGCGCCGACGACGGTGACTGTCGGCGCATACTCGTGCGGCTCGTATGCGTGCACCGTCCGCGGATCCGCGCGTAGCTCGTCCGGCACGTTCAGGCCCGGGTGGCCCGGTGCGACGAGCACGTGCTGGAAGACGCCGTGGCGGTCGAGCTCGAAGCCGCCGTCGACGGCGCGCACGCGCTCGATCCGTTCGCCGTGCAGGCTCGCGTCCCAGCCGCTGCGCTCGCGCAGCCGCTCGACATGCGCGAGGAACTCCCGCACCGTCGGGTGGAAGCGGTCGCACAGCGAGCCGACGAGCGGCGCCGGCGAGCGCCGGCCCACCGTCGCGCGGAACGCGAGGCCGGGAAACGACGTCGGCCCACAGTGTCCGTCGCTCTCCGAGCGCATCTCGCGCTGCCGGATCGCGGCCGCGCGCTGCCGGAACGTCGCAGCCGGGTCGTCGTCGGTGCCGAAGACGGCGATCTCGCCCGGCTCGAGCTCGCGGCGCAAGGTCTGGTACGCCGTGAACCCGGCCAGGCCGGATCCCACGACGGCGACGCGCACTACTTCACCGAGCCGGCGAGCAGTCCCTGGACGAAGTAGCGCTGGAACGCGAGGAACACGCAGAGCGGAACGACGAGGGAGATGAACGACGCGGGCGCGATGATGTCGATGCTCGTCCCGAACTCGCGCAGCTGACCCGCGATCCACACGGTGATCGGCGTCGTGTTCTGCCCGAAGGTCAGGGCGACGAGCAGGTCGTTCCACGTCCAGAGGAACTGGAAGATGGCGAGCGACGCGATCGCCGGCAGTCCGAGCGGCAGGATCAGCCGCAGGAAGATGACGATCTCGTTCGCCCCGTCGATGCGCGCCGACTCGAGGATGTCCTTCGGCAAGCCGACGAAGAAGTTGCGCAGCAGGAAGACCGCGAACGGGAGGCCGAACGCAGTGTGGAAGAGCGCGATCCCGTACCACGTGTCGAAGAGCCCGAACGTGTCGTAGAGCTTGAACATCGGGATGAGCGCCATCTGCAACGGCACGACGAGCAGGCCGATCACACCGATGAAGAGCCAGTCCCTTCCCGGGAAGTCGAGCCACGCGAACGCGTAACCCGCGAGGGCTCCGAGGATCACGACGAGCGCCGTGTTGCCGACCGCGATGTACGCCGTCGTCTTCAGGGCGGTGATGAGACCGGAGTTGTGAAACAGGGCGTCGTAGTTCGACCACGTGGCGAGGCTCGGATGCGAGAAGATCTGCCACCAGCCCGCGGATGCATCTGCGGACGCGGGCAGGATCGAGGTGATGAAGAGCCCGATCGTCGGCACGAGCCACGCCGCGCCGAGGAGGACGAGCACGATGTTCAGCGGCGTCCGCGTGAGTGCGCGCAGGATCCTCGCGGAGACGGCATCGCCGGGGGCGGGGACCTCGATCGCAGGTGCGGCGGCCGCCACTATCCCTCCCTCTTGAAGCGTCGGATGTTGAGCGCGAGCACCGGGATGACGAGCAGGAACAGGAACACGGCGATCGCCGAGCCGACGCCGAAGTTTCCTGCTCCCTGGAAGGCTGTGAAGTACATCGCGAGAGCGATGACGTTTGCCTTCGCGTACTCCGACTCGGGCGCGAGCGCGTACACGATGTCGAACACCTTGAGGACGTTGATGATCATCGTGACGAAGACGACGCTCAGGACAGGCATCAACAGTGGCACGGTGACGCGGCGGAACGTCTGCCATTCCGTGGCGCCGTCCGTCCGCGCAGCCTCGAGCACGTCGCGGGGCATCGCGGCCAGGCCGGCACCGATGACGACCATCGCGAAGCCCGCCCAGATCCAGATGTACGCGATGAGAAGCGACGGCACGATGAGGCTCGGGCCGAGCCAGGCGAAGCCGCCGAACGGCTTCGCGAATGTCTGGGCGCCGATCGCGGCGTTGTATGTGCCGGCCGGGACCTTCGAGAAGTCGAACGCGCCGTCGGTCGCGGACTTCGTCGATTGCACCGTCTTGCCGGCGGCGTTGCGCAGCTCGATGGTCACGCCCGGGAGGCCGAGCTCACCCTTCTCGACGACGCCGGCCTTGCCGCCGCCGGGCTTGAAGTCGCGCCACACCGTGCCGACGATGTCGCCGGGCTTCGGCGCGGGAGTCACCGCCTGCACGCTGCTCTTCGGCACCTGATCGGGAGCGATGCCGGTCAGCCCGAGCAAGGCCACGCCGCCCGGATGCGCGGGAGTCTTGAGGACCAGCGCCCCGCCGCTCGTGGATTGCAACGCCGGCGTCGAAGGCAGCGCTGACGAGAGCACGCCCGCGGGGCTGAAGACTCCGGAGACCGTCTTCCCGAGCGCGTTGATCGCGCCGAGGCCCGGATCCTGCTGGTACATGATCCGCCACGTCACGCCGGTGGCGAACGCGGAGATCGCCATCGGCAGGAAAACGGCGGTCTTGAACGCGACGGCCCAGCGAATCCGCTCCGTGAGGACGGCAAAGACGAGGCCGACCGCGGTGACCATCGCCGGCACGACCGCGACCCAGATGGCGTTGTTCTTGATCGCCGTCGTCAGCGTCGACGTCGTGAACAGCGTCTTGTAGTTGGCGATGCCGACCCAGTGGCCGATGAAGCCCGTCGGGCCGAAGAAGCTTCTGATGATCGTGTAGACGGCCGGATAGACCATCCACACGCCCAGCATGAAGAGCGCGGGCGCGAGGAAGAACGCGCCCACGAGGTAGCGGCCGAGCCTGCCCGGCTCGCCGGTGGGGGGCGGAGCCGCCACGACGGGCGGCTCCGCTGTGATTCCCCCAGCGCTCACGTCGTTACTTCTTGTATGCCGCCGCTGCTGCGGCCTCGAGTTGCTTCTGGATCCCGCTGATGTTCTTGGGGTTCTTCAGGAACGTCTGGAAGAGTCCCCACTCGCCCTGGCCCGTCGTGGCGCCGAACGCCGGCGGCTGGTTGTCGGACATGTCGAACACCACCGACTTGGCCGAGAGGATCGGAGCCTCGGTGGCGCGGGTGATCGGATCGGGATAGATGCTCGCCGGAACGTTGTGGTTGCCGGTCCCGAAGCCGCCCTGCTTCGCCCAGATCTCCGCCGCCTGCGGCGACGCGAGGTACTTCACGAACGCCTCGATCGCGGGGGTGTCGCGGAACGTGACGAACAGGTCGCCCGCGATCTCGACTGCGCTCGCGTCGGGGCCGGGCGTGATCGACGGCCACGTGAACGTGTTGAAGCCCGTCTTCGCCTTCGCCTTCGTCGAGGACGTGATCACGCCGCCGACGAAGTCGGCCTCGAACACCATCGCCGCCTTCGCAGGAGACGAGAACGCATTCGTGACCGAGTCGTTGAACCCATACTGCAGGGCTCCGGACGTCCCGCCGTAGATGTTCGACGTGTCGCCGACGATCTTCGCCATCGTCTTGAGGGCGGTGGCCACCGACGGGTCGGTCCATTTGATCTTGTGCTGACTCAGCTGGTCGTACTTCGCTGCGCCGAACGTGCGCAAGTAGATGTTCTCGAACATGTCGGTGAGCGTCCAGCCGTCAGAGCCGCCGATCGAATAGGCCGGCGTGCCCGACGCCTTGATGGTCTGAGCGTCCTTCAGGAGCTGGGCGAACGTCTTCGGAGGCGTCACGCCCGCCGCCTTGAAAGCGGGGACGTTGTACCAGACGACCGACTTGTTGGCCGCCTTGAAGGGCAGCGCGTACAGCTTGCCGCTGAAGGTCCCGAGCGATGTCCACGCAGGCGCGAAGTACTTCGCCATGGTCGACTTCGCGTAGGTGATCGGCTTGAGCTTGCCCTCCTTCGCGAACTGCGCGATCGTGCCCGGCTGCGCGATGTCGGCCATGTCGGGCGGATGACCGCCGGCGACCGCCGTCGTGAGCACGGTGGGAAGGTTGTTGCCGACCGGCTTGTACTGGACGTGGACTTTCGGGTAGAGCTTCTCGAAGGCGTTGATCACGTCCTGGAACTGCACCTGGCCCGAGGACGAGGTCCAGATTCCGTCGAACGTGATCGTTCCCGAGACTGCCTGGTTCTGATGGGCCTTCGTAGAAGAGCTCGTGCGGGCGCCTGCGAGCCCCGCGACGAACAGCGCGGTCGCGACTGCTGCGACGGCGACGACCACGATGCGAGTACGGGTCATGCGTCTCCTTTCGTGCCTGTTCCGTCGTAGATTCCGAGTCCTGTCTTGGGGTCGAAGAAGTGCAGCGACCGCGTGTCCACGGCCACCTCGATGGTGTCGCCGGGCTTGACGCGGGAACGCGCGCCGAAGCGGCCGACGAGCGTGGCGGTATCGCTGTCGGCGGCCTCATCGATCGCCCGTTCGTCGCCGACGTCCTGGGCGAGCTCGCGGACATCCTCCGTCGTTGCGTGCTTCGCCTTGATCGTGAAGTGGGCCATGATCTCCGAGCCGAGCGCCTCGGTCAGCGCGGCCGTGCCGCGCAGCCGCTGCTCGTTCGGCGAGCTCGGCACGAGGGCGGCGTCCTCGAGGTCCTCGGGCCGGATGCCGAGCACGACCGGCTTGCCGACGTAGGCGGCGAGACCGGGGCGCGCCTTCACCTCGTCGGCCTCGATCGTGATCGATTCCTCGCCGAGCTTCGCCGAGTAGCCGCCGTTCTGCCGTTCGAGCGTCGCCTCGATCATGTTCATCGCCGGGCTGCCGATGAAGCCGCCGACGAAGAGGTTGACCGGACGGTCGTACAGCGTCTGCGGGTCGGCGACCTGCTGGAGCTCGCCCTTGCGCATGACGGCGACGCGGTCGCCCATCGTCATGGCCTCGATCTGGTCGTGCGTGACGTAGATCGTCGTCACGCCGAGGTCGTGCTGGATGCCGGCGATCTCGGCGCGCATCTGGACGCGGAGCTTCGCGTCGAGGTTCGAGAGCGGCTCGTCCATGAGGAACGCTGCGGGCTCGCGCACGATCGCGCGGCCCATCGCGACTCGCTGGCGCTGGCCACCGGAGAGCGCGCGCGGCTTGCGCTTGAGGAAGGGCTCGAGGCCGAGGATGCGCGCAGCGTTCGCGACGCGCTTCACGATCTCGTCCTTCGGGAGCTTCTTGATCTTCAGCCCGAAGGCGATGTTGTCGTACACCGTGAGATGCGGGTAGAGCGCATAGCTCTGGAAGACCATCGCGATGTCGCGGTCGCGCGACGGCACGTGGTTGACCACCCGATCCCCGATCTTGAGGACGCCGCGCGAGATCTCCTCGAGACCGGCGACCATCCGGAGAGCCGTCGTCTTTCCGCACCCGGAGGGGCCGACGAGGACCATGAACTCACCGTCGTTGATCTCCAGGTCAAGGGCGTTGACGGCTGTGGTGCCATCTGCATAGGTCTTCGTGACCTGATCGAACGTGACTCCAGCCATCGGGAAACCCTCCCTGGTCGACTCCCTGGCGCGATCCTAAACGCACCGCGGCATCCTGTTCCAGTATCGTGCTGTTTGTCACCAACCGACTCTGTGGAGGTGGAAGATGCAAATCGGCGGCGTGATGCGCGTGCAGCTCGTGACCGCGAGGCCGGACCAGACTGCGGCTGAAGCCATCCGGACGATGCTCGACTCGGGCGTCGGTTCCGTCGTCGTGGTCGAGGGATCGGCGCCGGTCGGGATCTTCACCGAGCGCGACGTGCTGCGGCTGGCGGGCACCGGCGCGGCGTTCGGAACGACGCTGCTGCGCGACGTCATGACGCCGAACCCGCTCACCGTCTCCGCCGAGGACGGCATCCTCGCCGCGGCGCAGCTGATGGGCGAGCGGAACTTGCGCCATCTGCCGGTCGTCGAAGGTGGGAACCTCGTCGGCATCGTCTCCATCCGCGACGTGCTCGGCTTCCTCGCCGAACGGTTGTGGTCCGAGCGGGACGAAGCCGCGCACGACACGGCACGGGCCCTGCTCGACCGGCGCTAGCCGCCGATTGCCGGTGACGTTCCCGGTGCTTCGGCGGTGCGCCGACGGCGCACCTCGAGCAGTGCGCCGATGACGATCGCGCCGATCGCGAGGACGAGTGTCCAGTGCGTCATGCTTGCGATCGTGTCCTGCGCCGCATGCTCCCACTGGCCGCGGGAGCTCAGGTTGGACGGGCTCGAGTCCTTGACGAAGTCCATGCCTAGCGGGAATCGGCGTTCGTGACGTCCGATCCAGTCACGCGAGAGCGAGGGGAGGGCAATGCAGATCGCGACCCCAGTCAACGCGACGGCGTAGATGCCGTAGCGCCGCAGCGGCAATGCGGCGGCGCCGAGTGCGAGGAGGGTCGCCGGCGTGATCAGCGCGACGGCCCAGATCATCGCCTCGCGGCCCGAGCCTGGAGCCTGCTCGTGCACGCCGGAAACGCGCGGCTCGTCGAGGGCGAGGGACGACGCAAGTAGCGACGCGAGATAAAGCGGCACCGAAAGCAAGCCCGCAAGCGCGAGCGGCGCCTTCGACTTGACCCGCGGCCGCGGGATCACATCCGGCCGCCTTCGAGGACGCGCGCGAGGAACTCGCGGGTGCGAGGTTCTCGTGGCTTCGTCAGGATCTCCTCAGGCGATCCTTGCTCCCAGATGACGCCTGCGTCGAGGAAACAGATCTTGTCGGACACCTCCCGCGCGAAGCTCATCTCGTGCGTCGCGATGATCATCGTCATCCCGACCTCGGTGAGAGAGCGGACGAGGTTGAGCACCTCGGCGACGAGCTGCGGATCGAGCGCCGAGGTGATCTCGTCGAGAAGCAGGAGCCGCGGATTCATCGCGAGCGCGCGCGCGATCGCGACACGCTGCTGCTGACCGCCCGACAGCCGGTCGGGGAACTCCTGTGCCTTGTCCGCGAGGCCGATTCGCTTCAGAAGCTCCATCGCGGCCGCTCGAGCAGCGTCGCGGTCGAGTCCCCGCACCTTGCGCGGAGCCAGCATCACGTTCTGGAGAACCGTCATATGCGGGAAGAGGTTGTACGCCTGGAACACGATCCCAATTTTCCGCCGCAGCGCATTGACGTCGATGGCCCCGTTCGTTACTTCCTGGCCGTCGACGACGATGGTTCCCTCGTCGACCTTCTCCAGCAGGTTGATGCAACGGAGCAGCGTCGACTTCCCGGAGCCGGAGGCGCCGATCAGGCAGACGACGTTGTGCTCCCCGACGTCGAGGTCGACGTTTCGCAGCACCTCGAGCTCGCCGAAGCGCTTCGTGACGCCCCGAAGGGAAACGAACGAACTCACACCATCGCCGCGCGCTCTCGCAGTTCGCGCTCCTTGATGAGGTGATCGGTGAAGCGCGCGAGGGGGATCGTGAGATAGATGAAGAGGACGGCGGCGACGACGAAGCCAGTGAAGTTGAAGTACTCGCTTGCGTAATTGTTCGCCTGTGCCCCGGCCTCGATGACCCCGATCGCGCCAATGATCGCCGTGTCCTTCTGCAGGCCGATGAAGTCGTTCAGCAAGGGCGGGATGACGCGCCGGATCGCCTGCGGGAGCACGACGTAGCGGAGCGCCTGTCCGTAGCTGAGGCCGAGCGACCGCGCCGCCATGCGCTGGCTTCCATGCACCGACTCGATCCCTGCACGGTAGACCTCGGTCACGTACGCGGTGTAGACGACCGTGAGTGCCGCGATTCCATACACCTCGTTCGAGTATCCCGAGATCCCGGCGTAGCGAAGGCCGGGGATCCCGATGATGAAGGCGTACGCGACGATGATCAGCGGCGTGCCGCGGAAGAAGTCGGTGTAGACGATCGCCAGGGCCCGCAGCGGCTTCACTGCAGGCCCCGGTAGACCGCGCACGACTGCGAGGAGGAGTGCAAGCGCGAGCACGAGCGCCTCCGCGATCAACATCATGTGGACGTTGATCAGGAAGCCCGACCAGATGTCGGGCAGGACCTGCCGGAACGCGAACGGATCCGCGAACAGGTGGAGGATCTGGTGCACTCCGCTGCTTCCGTTACTTCAGGATCGGGATTTTCGCCACGTCGATGGCAAACCACTTCTTCTGGAGCTTTGCGATCGTCCCGTTCGCCGTAAGCGCCTTGATCGCGGACGAGACGAACGGCGTGAGCTTCGATCCCTTCGAGAGCACGGCCCCGTACTTCTCGTTGGTCACGATCTGGCCGGCGATCGGACCGTACGCGGACGGCCGCGTCTTCTTCTGCGAGGCGATGATCGGAACGTCCATCACGAATGCGTCGCACCGTCCGACCTGCACCGCCGCAAACGCCGCCGCCGTCGTGTTGTAGATCTGGACGTGCGGTGCGTTGAGCTTGTGCTGGACGTAGTCGAGGCCGGTGGTCGTCGACTGCGCGCAGATCGTCATGTTCTTCAGGTCCGCGAGGCTATGCGGAACAGTGCCCCCCTTCTTCAGGAGCACGCCCTGGTTGGCGACGAAGTACGGAGCTGAGAAATCGACGGCGTGCGCCCGCTGCGGCGTGATTGTGGACTCCTCGAAGGCGAAGTCGAACGGCTTCGTCCCCGGCCGGAACAGCGTCGTGAACGGGATGTTGACCCACTTGATCTTCGATGCGGGAATGCCGAGCTTCGCGGCGATGTCCTTGGCGAGATCGACCTCGAACCCGGTCGGAGATATCACGTTGTTGCCGCGGAGCGTTCCCACCTGGAAGCCCACGGCAGGTGGATTGAGGCCGACCGTCAGTTGTCCGGGCTGCAGCGTTGGCGGAGCGGCCGGCCTTGCGGTCGCTGCCGGGACGGCGACGAGGGCCGCAAGCAAAACGGCCGGAAGAAAGCGCTTCAAAGTAACCCTCCTCTGGGTTGCAGGAAAGGCGAATCTACAACGGGCGCGCTCCAGTCTCCAGCGCCGCGGCCGTCAGTTGCTGGAAGTGGCCGATGAGCTGCTCGCTCCCGCCCATGAGCACGCCGTGCTCGAGCGCGCCGCTCGCCATCCCGCGGTGTACGCCCTCGACGAGCGTCCGGTCCTCGATCCCGACCTGGGTGTCGAACGCCATCAGGTCGTCGATCCAGGCCGGCTCCACGTCCCTTCCGAAGAAATAGTCGAGGAAGCGATAGGTGCGGTCGGGCGTCAGCGGCACCATTGGGCCGATGGAGACGTTCGCGTGCCCGGCGAAGATGTTGACGCCGAGGTTCGGCCAGAGGAAGTGGAACTGCGAGCGCTGGAGCTCGCCTTCGAGCCGAACATTCTCGCGCACCGGCCCGCGCTGGCTCGACAGCCGGCCGTCTGTGGAGAGAGCGTACGCCTCCGTCGAGACGTCGATCACCTCGGCGAACGCCGGGTGCGCGACCTGGCAGTGGTAGCACTCGAGGAAGTTCTCGCAGACGACTTTCCAGTTGGCCTCCAGCTCGGCCTCCCAGCGCGTGTGGAAGACGAGGTCGTCGACGTTCAGTCCGAGCTCCGCGATCTGCGCGGGCATTGAGCCGAGCGCGTCTGTGAGCGGCTCCGGATCGGGGCCCGCGTTGACGAATACGAACGGGCCCCAGGCGCCGACGGCGACCGGCACGAGCCCGAGCTCCTCGCGCGGAAAGTCGGGCTCCTCGTCCGAGCGCGGGGCCGAGCGAAGCGCGCCGTCGAGGCCGTAGGTCCACGCGTGGTAGGGGCACTGCAATGTCTCGCGCTTGCCCTGGCCCTCGGCGATGGTCGTCCCGCGGTGGCGGCACACGTTGACGAAGGCGCGAAGCTCGCTGTCTCGCGCGCGCGTGACCACTACGGGCGTCGCGCCGGCGCGGCCGGCGAAGAACGTCCCCGGCTCGGGGAGCTGGCCGAGGTGGCCGACGTACTGCCACGCCGAGCGGAAGATCAGCTCTCGCTCGCGGCGCAAGATCTCCGGGTCGGTGTACCAGCTGTACGGGAGCGTGCTCTGCACGCCGAGAACCTACCGTGACACCCCCGTAACACTTCCGTAACCGGGCCTGGCCCCGGTCGTGGCCGTTTCGGCCGAAGCCCCTGCTCGGGCCCCACAGGCAGGGGCCGGGCCCCGTCACGAACGTGTGACGATATGCCCATGCGTGCGATGGTCCTCTCCGCGCAGCGCAAGCCGCTCGAGTTGCGCGACCTGCCCGTTCCGGAGCCGGGGCCTGGGCAGGTGCGCCTGCGTGTCCGGGCATGCGGCGTCTGCCGCACCGACCTGCACGTCGTCGACGGCGACCTCCCGCATCCCAAGCTGCCGCTCGTCCCGGGCCACCAGATCGTGGGCGAGACCGACGACGGCCGCCGCCTCGGCGTCCCGTGGCTCGGCTGGACCGACGGGACGTGCCGGTACTGCACGAGTGCCCGCGAGAACCTCTGCGACGAGGCGCGTTTCACCGGCTACGACCTCGACGGCGGCTACGCGGAGTACGTCGTCGCCGACGAGCGCTACTGCTTCCCGCTGCCCGACGAGTACGACGACCTCCAGGCGGCGCCGCTCCTCTGCGCCGGCCTCATCGGCTACCGGTCACTGCGCCTCGCGGGCGACGCCGAACGGCTCGGCCTGTACGGGTTCGGCGCGTCGGCGCACATCGTTGCGCAGGTCGCGCGCCATCAGGGCCGCCGCCTCTTCGGCTTCGTCCGCCACGGGGACGAGAGGGCACGCACGTTCGCGCTCGAGCTCGGCTGCGAGTGGGCGGGCTGGTCGGACGAGCGTCCGCCCGAGGAACTCGACGCCGCCATCGTGTTCGCACCGGTCGGCGCGCTCGTGCCGGCCGCGCTCGCTGCTCTCGGCCGCGGCGGCAGCGTCGTCTGCGCGGGGATTCACATGAGCGATATCCCGTCGTTCCCGTACGAGCTGCTGTGGGAGGAGCGTTCCGTGCGCTCGGTCGCGAACCTCACCCGGCTCGACGGCGAGGAGTTCCTCGCGCTCGCGCCGCAGGTGCCGGTACGCACGGAGATCGAGGTCTTCGCGCTCGAGGACGCGAACGAGGCGCTCGCCCGCATGCGCAGCGGCGACCTACGCGGTGCGGCTGTGCTCCGGCTGTAGGCTCACCCGCGTGCTTGCACCGTTCGAGCAATTCTTCGCCTTCCGGCGACTCTTCCCGGTCGCGCAGCTCACGCCGGACGGCGAGCGGATCCTCTTCGTCTCGAACCTCTCCGGCCAGTTCAACCTCTGGTCGGTCGAGCTTGACGGTGGTTGGCCGGAGCAGTTGACGACCTTCGTCGACCACGCCGTCCGCGGCGTTGCAATCCGCGAGGACGGGACGATCCTCTTCCACGCCGACCACGACGGCGACGAGTTTCACCAGCTCTACCGCATCCCGGCCGACGGCGGATGGCCGGAGCAGCTCACCGACCGGGAGCAGGTGCAGCACGAGCTTTCGCCCGGATCATGGGCGCCCGACGGAAAGAGCTTCGCGTTCTCCTCCAACCTGCGCACGCCGACCGACGGCGAGGTCTTCGTCTGGCGCGAGGGAGACGCCGAGCCTCGCTACCTCTTCGGCGAGGGCAAGTACGCATTCGCCGTCGGCTTCTCGCCCGACGGCACGAAGCTCCTCGTGGTCGAGTTCCGCTCCAACAGCGACACCTCGATCTGGGTGATCGACCTCGAGTCCGGTGACTCGGCGGAGGCGACTCCGCACGAGCTGCCGGCGAAGTACTTCCCGGGGCCGTGGAAGCGCGACGGGTCCGGGTTCTACGTCATCACGGACGAAGGACGCGAGTTCACGGGGCTCGCCTTCCACTCTGTCGCCACCGGCGCGCGCGAATGGGTCGAGACGCCCGACCACGACATCGACGACGTCGCAGGCTCCGACGACGGTCGCGTGCTCGCGTGGATCGAGAACGACGACGGTTGGGCGACTGTCCACGTCCGTGATCTCGAGCGCGGCGTGGATCTCCCCGCACCGAAGCTGCCGCGTGGCTCCGTCTCGGTCCTTGGATCGGGCCTGTCGCTCTCGGGCGATGGATCACGTCTCGCGGTCGTCTGGGACACGCCGTTGCGTCCGGCCGAAGTCTTCGTCGCCGACACCGCGACCGGCGACGCGCTCCCGGTGACGGAGAGCCGCACCGCGGGCCTGTCGGCTCTCGACCTGCGCGAGCCGGAGCTGATCCGGTACGAGAGCTTCGACGGCAGGAAGATCCCTGCGTGGCTGTACCGGCCCGACGGAGACGGCCCGTCTCCGTTCGCCGTGCTCATCCACGGCGGCCCCGAAGCGCAGGAACGGCCCGTCTTCCGGCCGTACGTCCAGTACCTGCTCTCGCGCGGCGTCGGCGTGCTCGCGACGAACATCCGCGGCTCGACCGGCTATGGCAAGACCTACCAGACGCTGATCCACCACGACTGGGGCGGCGGCGACCTCGAGGACTGGCGCCACGCCGCCGAGTGGCTCAAGGCGCAGCCGTTCGTGGACGGCGATCGCCTCGCGGTGTTCGGCGGCTCGTACGGCGGCTTCGCGACGCTCACCTGCGTGACGCGCCTACCCGAGTACTGGCGCGCGGCGGTCGACATCGTCGGCCCGTCGAACCTCCTCACGTTCGTGCGGGCCGTCCCGCCGCAGTGGCAGAGGTTCATGGCGCAGTGGGTCGGCGATCCCGACACGGAAGCGGACTACCTGCGCGAGCGTTCCCCGATCACGTACGTCGACCAGGTGCAGGCTGCACTGCTTGTCATCCAGGGTGCGAAGGACCCGCGCGTCGTCAAGTCCGAGTCCGACCAGATGGTCGAACGGCTCCGCGAGCTCGGCCGGGAGGTCGAGTACTTCGTGTTCGAGGACGAAGGGCACGGGTTCACGCGCTACTCGAACGACGTGCACGCGTACAGACTCACGTGCGAGTGGCTCGAATCACATCTCGCCTGAGAGAGCACACGCGGCTTCGCGTTGCGATCGAACTCGCTCTCCTCGCGATCTTTCTCGGGCTTCTGATCTGGGCGATCCGCGGCTCCTTCCACGCCGCCGGGAAGGATCTGAGCAACGCCGATCCGGTGCTCCTGATGCTCGCGTGCGTGGCGGTGGCCGGGTACTACCTCGTGTTCGTCCTCGGCTGGATGAAGATCCTCGCCGACTGGGGCGTCCGGATCTCGTATCCGACCGCGCTCAACTCGGAGATCGTCTCGATGCTGGCGAAATACGTGCCCGGCGGCGTGTGGACGCCCGCCGCGCGCGTGGTCGCGATGCGTCGTGCCGGTGTCAAGGACGCGGCGCTCGTCACTGCGGCGATGCTCGTCGAGGCGGGGCTCTCTGCAGTCGCCGGCGTGCTCGTGTTCGCGATCTCGCTCGTGTGGGTGCGCGGCGTCAACGGGCCGGTCATCCCGATCGGGATCTTTGGTGTAGTGATCGCTCTGCTGTTGTATCCGCGTGTCTTCCACGCGCTCGCAACGCGGTTCCTCCGCCGGTTCGGCTACCACGAGTTGCCGCCGCTGCGCGCGTCGACACTTGCAGGGCTGCTCGTCTTCTACGCGGGAACCTGGGTGATCGGCGGCACGGGTCTGTGGCTCCTGCTGCGCTCGGTCGGCGCGCACCCGGCGCCGTCCACGATCGTCTTCCTCGGCGGTGTGTCGGCGGTCGGCGCGATCGTCGCCGTGCTCGCGTTCTTCGCACCCTCGGGGCTCGGCGCGCGCGAGGGAGCGATGTACGGCCTGATGCTCGCGATCACATCGTCGGGAGCAGCGCTTTCGGCGACGCTCCTCAACCGCGTGGCGATCACACTCGTGGAGGTGCTCCTGCTCCTTTTCGGTGCGCTGGTGCTTCGTCGGAAGGAGCGGCGAGATTCGCGCGGATCTTCGCGAGCGTCCGCCGCAGCCGAGCTTGCTCCGCCTCGCTGATCCCAGTGAATATCTGCGCCTCGTAGGCCCGCGCCTCCGTCGACAGGTGCTTGTACATGCGCATGCCTTCGGGTGTGAGCCGCAGTCGCTTCACGCGGCGATCGTCCGGGTCGACCTCGCGCTGCACGAGGCCGAGCTTCTCGGCCCGGTCGACGTGATACGTGATCGTGGCGCCGTCCACGTGCGCATGGCTGGCGAGGATCCGATGGGAGACGAAGCCCTCGTCGCTGATCGCGTTCAGGACGATCCAGATCCCGAGCGAGCCACCGGCGCCGGCCATGACATCCTCGAACGCCTCGCGCACGGCCTTGGCCGTGAAGACGAGATCGCGGCCGAACGGCTCCACCTTGTCACCAGAATTCATTTGATCAGCAATGATTTGACATCCTACCATCGCGCTGGCTAGGGTCGAGTCGTGCTGGCCCGTCTCGCGCACGTGATCGTCCGTCGCCGCCGCTGGGTGATCGGCGCGTGGGTCGTGCTGTCGCTCTTCGGCGCGTTCTCGGCCTCGCAGGTCTCGAAGCGCTGGTTCCAGAGCTTCTCCATTCCCGGCTACTCCGCCTACGAGGCGAACCAGCGCACGCTCCAGCGCTTCGGCACCGGCCAGCAAGCGCCGCTCGTCGCCGTCTTCCACACGAGCGGCGACGTGACGAAGGCTACCGGCATCGAGAAGGCGATCGATCGCGCGGCCGCTGTCAACCCTGGCTCCCGCACCTCGTCGTACTGGTCGACCGGAAGCCGCGCGTACCTGTCCAAGGACGGGCACACCGCCTTCGCCGAGATCTATCCGCCCGGCACGCCTGCCTTCAGCTCGGACACGCACATCAAGCAGACGCGCGCCGCGCTGAAGAGCGCGACGCCGGCCGGCGTCACCGCGTACCTCACGGGTCGCGACGCGCTCGTGGCTGCATCGTCCGGCGGTAGCAAAGGGCCGAGCGTCCTCACCGAGGGCCTCATCGGCGGCGGTGGCGCGCTCATCATTCTCTTCTTCGTCTTCGGGACGCTGCCCGCCGTGCTGATGCCGATCGCGATCGCGATCGCCGCGATCCTCAACACGTACTCGCTCGTGTGGGCGCTGACCTACGTCACGAACGTGTCGATCATCGTCGAGTTCCTCATCGCGCTCGTCGGCCTCGGTGTCGCGATCGACTACGCGCTACTCATGATCTTCCGATTCCGCGACGAGCTGCGTGAGGGCGAGGACGTCGAGACCGCGCTCGTCGAGACGATGACGCACGCCGGCCGCTCGGTGATCGTCTCCGGCTCGACCGTTGCGGTCGGGCTCGTGTCGATGATCGT
Source organism: Gaiellaceae bacterium (assembly GCA_035532535.1). Lineage (GTDB taxonomy): Bacteria > Actinomycetota > Thermoleophilia > Gaiellales > Gaiellaceae > Palsa-739. Next base: position 28,931 of record DATKQT010000002.1, on the reverse strand, counting down.
GCTGCCGCTGCCGTTCATCCGTTCGATCGGCCTCGGCGGCTTGCTCATTCCATTGGTGTCGGTACTGGCCGCGATCACGCTCCTGCCGGCGCTGCTCGCCGTGCTCGGCGAGCGCATCAACAGCCTGCGGCTGCTGCCGAAGCGGCTGGTCGATAGCGGCCATCCCGAGGACGGCCCCTGGGGTCGCTGGGCGCGGTTCGTCATGCGCCGTCCGTGGCGCGTGGCCATCACGGGCCTCGCCATCGTGGGCGTGCTCGTGTTCTTCGGCGTGCAACTCAATCCGAGCGAGGCCCAGGCGAAGGACCAGCCGGGAAGCGGCGACGCCATCGTCGGCCGCGACGCGCTCGCGACCGCGGGGATATCGCCGGGCGTCATCGAGCCGTTCAACGTGCTCGTCGAGCACGGTGCGGCGCCCGGGCCGATCGCGGCAAAGCTGCGCGCGACTTCCGGGATCGTCGGCGCGGTCGCGCCGACCGGCCCGAGTTGGCGCAAGGGCAACGACTCGATCGTGGAGGCATTCCCCGCCATCGACGGGGCGGCCCCGCACATCCAGAGCCTCGTCACGCGCGTCCACAAGGCGCTGAACGGGACCGACGCGACGCTCGGTGGCGTCGCCCCCGCCGATCGCGACTTCGTGCACGCGGTATACGGGAACTTCCCCTACGTGCTCGCGCTCGTCGTGTTGCTGACCGTGCTGCTGCTCATGCGCGCGTTCCGCTCGATCGTGCTTCCGATCAAGGCCGCGCTGCTCAACCTCATCTCGCTGGGCGCGGCGTTCGGGATCATCGTCTTCATCTTCCAGAAGGGCCACGGCTCGAACGCGATCTGGGGCGTCCCGGCGACACAGTCGATCATCCCGTGGATCCCGCTGATGATTTTCGCATTTCTCTTTGGCCTCTCGATGGACTACGAAGTCTTCATGCTCACGCGCATGCGCGAGGCGTACGACGAGACGCACGACACGCCGAGCGCGATCGCTCTCGGGCTCGCGCGCACGGGCAAGCTCGTCACGAGTGCGGCCGCGATCCTGATGTTCGCGTTCTTCGTGCTGTCGATGAGCCCCGGCACGGACATCAAGCAGTTCGGCATCGGGCTCGCCGCCGGGATCATCTTCGACGCGACCGTCATTCGGGCACTGCTCGTGCCCGCGCTGATGCGCCTCCTCGGCTCGTGGAACTGGTGGCTGCCGCCGTCGTTCGCGCGCGTCCTGCGCGTGCGCCCCGGCGAGCGGCTCGAGCAAGTCCCGGAACCCAGCTAGGCGCGCTAGCGTCAGAGCGTGATCGTCCGGCTCGCCGTCGCGGTGCTGGCGCTCGCCGCCGGGGCAACCGCGGTCGCGCTCGCGGTGCTGCTCCTGCACGGAACGCCGGGGCCTGTGTCGACCGCGCCCGCCGCGCTTCCGGCCGCGAGCCCGGCGCCCGCCGCGCCTGCGACGCCGAGCTTCCCCGCGCCGCCCGCGAACGCCGTCGTGTTCAGCCGCGAGGACGGCGCCGACGCGCTCGCGCTCGCCGTCGTCCCGCGCGGCGAGAGCGTGCTCGCGCAGGCCTCCGTCGTTGGGCCGCAGGGGACGGGCGTCGACGGGCTTTCGGTGTCGTTCGGGTCCGTTCGCGCGACCGCGTGCGGCCACGGCTGCTACCGGGCGACGCTTCGTCGTCCGCGTGCGGTTGAACTTCGCGTCGCCAAGACGCGCTGGCTCGTCCCGCTGCCTGCGCCGTGGCCGCCGCTCGATGCGTCCGCGATCGTTGCGCGTGCTGCGCACGTCTGGCGATCGCTGCGCACGCTGGTGTTCTCCGACCGTCTCGGCTCCGACGCGACGCACGTCGTTTTCAGCGAGTGGCGCATGGTCGCGCCGGATCGCCTCTCGTACCGCCTGGAGGACGGCTACCAATCGGTCATCGTCGGCGGCCGGCGTTGGGACCGCGCACGGCATGGCCGCTGGATCGAGTCGTCGCAGACTCCCATCAGGCAGCCCGTGCCGTTCTGGCAGTCCGAAACCGACGCACACGTCATCTCGGAGACGCCGACCACGACGCGGATCACCTTTTACGACCCGCGCACCCCCGCCTGGTTCGCGGTCACGGTCGACAAGCGCACGCTGCGGACGCTCGACCTACGGATGACCACGACCTCACACTTCATGCACGAGCGCTATGGCCCATTCGATGCGCCGCTCGAGATCCGGCCGCCGGGCTAGGCGCTCATCTTGCGCTTAGCCGGACCTGGGAGAATCCCTAGCCCACCAGCCAGAGGAGGCAACCGTGCCAGAGGACCGGTTGGAGCAGGCGCTCTTCGAGATCCGCAAGGTGATCGCCGGGCAGGACGAGATGCTCGAGCGGGTGCTCGTATGCCTGCTCGCGCAGGGGCACCTGTTGATCGAGGGCGTACCAGGCCTCGCGAAGACGCTGACCATCAAGACGACGGCAGCCGTCCTCGGCGGCTCCTTCGCGCGCATCCAGTTCACGCCCGACCTCGTTCCCGCCGACCTCGTCGGGACGCGCGTCTACCGTCCCGACCAGGGCAGCTTCGACACGGAGCTCGGCCCGGTCTTCTGCAACTTCCTCCTCGCGGATGAGATCAACCGCGCACCGGCCAAGGTGCAGAGCGCCTTGCTCGAGGTGATGCAGGAGCGGCAGGTGACGATCGCGCACACCTCGTACCCGGTGCCGAGCCCATTCCTCGTGCTCGCGACCCAGAATCCGATCGAGTCGGAGGGGACGTATCCGCTTCCGGAAGCCCAGATCGACCGGTTCATGCTGAAGATCCTCATCGACTACCCCGAGCACGACGAGGAGCTGACCGTCGTGCAACGGCAGCTCTCCGCTGCGCCCGAGCTGCGCGAGATGCTCAGCCTCGACGAGCTCCGCACGCTGCAGGCGGCCGTGTTCGACGTGTACGTCGATCCCGCGCTCGTCAGCTACGCGGTGGCGCTCGCTGCTGCGACCCGCGAGCCGAGCGAATACGTCTCCTACGGCGCGAGCCCACGCGGGCCGATCAGCGTGACACAGGCCGCGCGCGCGCTCGCACTCATCCGCGGACGCGATTACGCGACGGTCGAGGACGTGCGCGCCCTGGCGAAGGACGCGTTCCGGCACCGGCTCGTGCTCAGCTACCAGGCTCTCGCCGAGAGCGTCACGGCGGACGCGATCCTGGATCGCGTCCTGGCCGAGGTACCGGCGCCCGAGGTCGAGCTCGCACGGCCGCCGGCGAGATGACGCCGACGGCGCTGCTCGGGGAGGGGACGCCCGAGCGGCCGGGCCCAGGCCCGCTGCCGCCCGAGCTGCTCCGCGCGTTACAGCTCGATGTCGCCCGGCGTCTCTCGGGCATGCTCGCGGGCGACTTCCGGTCCGCCCGCCACGGCCCCGGAACGGAGTTGGCGCAGGTTCGCCCGTACGTTCCCGGCGACGACGTCCGTCTGATCGAGTGGAACGTCACCGCTCGCACGGGCGAGCCGCACGTGCGTGTGCAGCTCGCGGAGCGCGTGCTCGTCACGTGGCTCGTGCTCGACACGTCGCCGTCGATGCAGTTCGGGACCGGAGAGCGCCGGAAGGCCGACGTCGCCGCCGGCGTCGCCCTCGGGCTCGGGCACATCGCAACGCGGAGGGGTAACAGGCTCGGAATCGTCACCTTCGGCGACGCGAGCCCATCGACGATCCCGCCGACGCAGGGACGGCTCGGACTGCTCGGACTGCTCGGCACCCTTGGCGGCGAGCCGGAGGGCGCCGGCGTCGGCGCCACGTCGCTCGGCGCCGCCCTCGGGCGCGTCGGCGCGGTCGCGCGTCAGCGCGGCATCGTCGCCGTCGTGTCCGACTTCCGCGGCCCGCTCGACTGGCGCACGTCGCTGCTGCGCGTGCTCGACCGGCACGACGTCCTCGCGATCGAGATCCGCGACCCGCGCGAGCAGGAGCTGCCAAACGTCGGAGAGCTATGGCTCGTCGATCCGGAGACGGGGCGCCAGGTGCGCGTGGACACGCGGAGCTCATCGCTGCGCGAGCGCTTCGCCGCCGCAGCAGCGGAGGAGCGCAGCGGGGTTGCGCGCGTGCTTTCCGCGCTCGGCGTTCCGCACGTCGTCCTCTCCACGAGCGGCGATTGGCTGCGTCCGTTCGCGGCGTTCCTCGGTGGGCGCCGGTGAGTTTCCAGGACCCTCTAGCGCTCGCGGCGCTTGCGGCTGTGCCGTTGCTCGCGTGGCTCTGGCTTGTTCATGACCGACGCCGTCGCAGCTCCGCAAGCGCGTTCACGAATCTCGCGCTGCTCCCGAACCTCGTCGACCACGCGCCGGGCCGGCTGCGGCTCGTCCCGCCCGTCCTCTTCCTCGCGGCACTCGGTGCGCTCGTCGTCGGCTTCGCGCGCCCGCACGCGAACATCCGCGTACCCAGGCACGAGGCGACGGTGGTTCTCGCCATCGACGTTTCGCGCTCGATGCAGGCGCATGACGTCAAGCCGACACGAATGGTCGCGGCGCAGCGGGCGGCGACCGCGTTCGTCGACCGGGTCCCGGACACGTATTCGATCGCCGTCGTCGCGTTCGGGAGCCACGCGTACGTTGCCGTCCCGCCGACGAGAGACCGCGCGCTCGTCCGGCAGGCGTTGGCCGACCTGACGCCCGGCGAGGGCACGGCGATCGGCGACGCGGTCGTGCTCTCGGCGAAGCTCGGCCAAAAGCAGCGAACCGTCGACGGCGTCGTGCCGCCCGAGTCCGTCCTGCTCCTGTCCGACGGCGCTCCCGACGGCGGCCGTACGGCGACCCTCGCGGCGGCGGAGCAGGCGAAGCGGTTGCACGTCTCCGTCTCCACAGTGCTGCTCGGGACGGCGAATGGCGTCGTGCAGCGGAACCTCGTCGGCGGATACACGGAGGAGATCCACGTCCCGCCGAGCCCGGGCACGCTGCAGCTGATCGCGCAGCGGACGGGTGGCGAGTTCTTCCGCGCCACCTCGGCGAAGGCACTCGCCACCGTCTACCGGCATCTGGCCACGCGCGTCGGTCACCGGACCGAGAACCGCGAGGTCACTGACGTCTTCGCACTCGGCGCGCTCGTCCTGCTGCTCGCGGGCGGCGTGTTCTCGGTGCTCCGCTTCCGGAGGGTTCCGTGAGGCGCGCTGTGATCGTCGTGATCGCATTTGCGGCTGCCGCCGTCGCCGCCGCGCCGGTGGGCGCGACGAACGAGTGCCGCGGCCTCAAGGTGTGCGTGCCTGTCGTCGGCCCGTGGGTTGTCGCGGACCGCGCGGCGCAGGTCTCGTTCCAGCTCTCGTGCCCGGCGAAGTTCGTGGTCGCCGGGCTCGACGCCGAGCTCAGCCGGGCGGGCGTGGACGTCACCTTCCGCGGGTCGCTCGGTAGCCCCGTCAATCCGGGAATCACGACGTCGAGATCGGCCGAGTTCCTCGCACGTCTCCTTGCGGGAGTGACTCCGGCGACGTTCAGGCCGCACATCGGCTGTGTGCCGGCCAGCGGCGGCGGCCAGCGCTTCCCGACCGTGCACCAGGCCGTCCCGCCCGACTCGCCGCTCGTTCCGGCCGCCGTGCAACTCGTCTTCACCCCGGGCGTGCACCGGTTCGTCGAGCGCTGCTCGGCCGGGAAGCGACTCATCGGCGCGACGCACGCCGTCGGCTTCTACGGTGCGGCTCCGCCTTCCGCCGCGCTCGTCCGGAGTGTTGTCGTCGCGCAGATCGTGCAGGCGGGGATCGTCCACCTCCTCGTGCGCGCAGGCCCGCTCCCGGGCGCTCGTGCAATCGTGCAGGTCGACCTGGCGTGCGCATGAGCTTCGGGAGTCCCTTCATGTTGGTCACGCTGCTCGTCGTCCCGCTTGCGATCGGCCTGTACGTGCTCGCGGGACGGCAGCGCATGCGGTACGCCGTGCGGTATACGAACGTCGACGTGCTCGCCTCCGTCGCAGGCGGCCGGCCATGGCGGAGACTGCTGCCGGCGACCGTCTTCCTGCTCGCGGTGACGACGCTGTGCATCGCCGCTGCGCGGCCGCGCGTGCACACGCTCATCGCGAGCGATCGCGCCACCATCGTGCTCGTCCTCGATGTCTCCGGGTCCATGCAGGCGAACGACGTGAAGCCGACCCGGCTCGCGGCCGCGCAACAGGCGATCAACGTGTTCCTCGACCGAGTGCCGAAGCGCGTGCGAGTCGGGCTCATCCTGTTCGCGGGCGTGCCCGAGGAGGCGACGCCGCCGACGACCGACCACGCGCTCGTCGCGCAGGCGGTCGACGAGGCCGACGTCTTCCAGGGCGGATTCGGCGGGACGGCGATCGGCGATGCACTCGCCGCCGCGGTCAAGGTCGGGATCGCGTCCGCCGGCATCCAGGGGGCGCGCGGGCTCGCCGCGTACCACCCGGTCGCCGCGCCGAGCGAGGCGAGCACGCTCGTCACCATCCTCTTCCTCTCCGACGGGCATCAGAACCGCGGGCTCCTGCAGCCGTTGCAGGGCGCGGCGGTGGCAAAGAAAGCGGGCATCCCCGTCTTCACGGTCGCGCTCGGGACCCCGGGAGCGAAGATCACGAACTTCAACTTCGGCGGCGGTTACACCGGCGCGGTCTTCGGCGGCGGCCCCGGGCTCCGCCAGGCGCTCGCTCCCGACCCGGCGACCCTGCACGCGATCGCGACGGCGACCGGCGGCCAGTTCTATCCGGCACAGTCGGCCGGGGCGGTGAAGGACGCGTACGCGAAGCTCGGGTCCAGCCTCGGTCGCGTTCCCGGTCGCACCGAGGTGACGGCCGACTTCGCCATCGGGGCGGCTGCGCTCCTGCTCGTCGCGGGCATCCTCGGAGCGCTCTGGGCGCCGCGTCTGCCGTGACGTAGCCAGCTCATCCTTTTGGATGAGGCTGAAGTCGTCCCTGCGTCGGAGGCGGACGCGGGCACGCACGACTACGGTGCGTGCAGTGATCGAAGCCAACGCTCTCACGAAGGACTACGGCGACAAGCGGGCCGTGGACGGCCTGAGCTTCACCGTCCAGCCCGGCATCGTCACCGGCTTCCTCGGCCCGAACGGGTCGGGCAAGTCGACGACGATGCGGCTCATTCTCGGCCTCGACGCCGTCTCGAGCGGCGACGTCACCGTGAACGGCAAGCACTACCGCGACCACAAGGCGCCGCTGCATGAAGTCGGCGCCCTGCTCGAGGCGCGCTCGGTGCACACCGGCCGCTCGGCGTATTACCACCTCCTTTCGCTCGCGCAGACGCACGGCATCGGCCGCAAGCGCGTCGACGAGCTCATCGACCTCGTCGGCCTGCACGACGTCGCGCGCAAGCGCGCCGGCAAGTTCTCCCTCGGCATGGGCCAGCGCCTCGGCATCGCGACGGCGCTCCTCGGCGACCCGCACACGCTGCTGCTCGACGAGCCCGTGAACGGGCTCGACCCCGAAGGCATCCACTGGATTCGCAACCTGCTCAAGGCGCTCGCCGCCGAGGGGCGCGCGGTGTTCGTGTCCTCGCACCTGATGAGCGAGATGGCGGTCACCGCGGATCACCTCATCGTCATCGGGCGCGGAAAGCTCATCGCGGACACGAGCGTCGATGAGTTCGTGCGCCGCGCTTCGGGCGCGATCGTGCGCGTCCGCTCGCCGCAGGCGACGAAGCTGCGTGAGCTCGTGCTCGGCCCGGAGATCACGGTGACGAGCGATCAGACCGGCGTGCTCGAGATCGCCGGAACGACGCCCGAGAAGGTCGGCGACCTCGCCGCCTCGAACGGCATCACGCTGCACGAGCTGACGCTCGTGCAGGCATCGCTCGAGGAGGCGTTCATGGAGATGACCCGCGACGACGTCGAGTTCAAGGCGGCTGCGGCATGAGCGCTGTGACCGCACCGGCACCGGTCATTCCGCCGCTCACCGTCAAGGGCCGCGTCACCCAGCTGCACGTGATCGTGTCCGAGTGGACGAAGCTCCACTCGCTGCGCTCGACGCGCTGGTCGCTGGCCGTCGCCGTCATCCTCACCATCGGTCTGTCGGCGATCTTCGCCGCCGTGACGTCGTCTCATTGGGCACACATGCAGCCGCACGAGCGCGCCAACCGGCATCCGCTCGACATCGCGCTCGCAGGCGTCAACCTCTCGCAGCTCGCGATCGGCGTGCTCGGCGTCCTTGTCATCACGGGCGAGTACGCGACGGGAATGATCCGCGCCAGCTTCACTGCTGTGCCGAAGCGGCTGCCGGTGCTCTGGGCGAAGATCAGCGTCTTCGCCGTCGTCTCGTTCGTGCTCATGCTGCCGTCCGTGCTGATCGCCTTCTGGGTCAGCCAGTCGATTCTGCACAACATTCCGCAGCTCCAGACGTCCCTCTCGGCCAACGGCATCCTGCGCTCAGTCGTCGGCGGCGCGGTCTACCTCACGCTCTTCGGCATCTTCTGCATGGCGATGGGCGCGATCGTGCGCAACACCGCCGGTGGCATCGCGTCGTTCGTCGCGCTGTTCTTCGTCATCCCGCCGCTCCTCAACGTCTTCCCGACGAGCTGGCAGAACGCCATCAACCCCTGGATTCCGAACAGCGCCTTCCGCTCGATCTTCCAGCTGACGCACGGCTCGCACAGCCTCTCGCCGGCCGGCGGCCTTGCGGTCTCGCTCGGTTACGTCGCCTTCACGGTCGCGGTTGCAGCCGTGCTGCTCGTCCGGCGCGACACCTAGCTCAGGTAGGCGTCGACGGCGGCGGCGCAGCGGCGCCCCTCGTCGATCGCCCAGACGATGAGCGACTGCCCGCGGCGAGCGTCGCCGGCAGCGAACACGCCGGGCACCGACGTCGCGAACTCGCCTGCGTCGACGTTGCCGCGGGCATCGCGGGCGACGCCGAGCGCGTCCAGGAGCTCGGCCTCAGGACCGACGAAGCCCATCGCGAGCAGCACGAGTTGCGCGGGATGCGACTCGCCGGTGTCCGGCAACGGCTCGAACGGCGGCGCGCCGGTGTTCCGCATCCAGTGGATCTGCTGAACGCGCCCGTTCCCGGACAGCCCCGTGGTCGAGATGGAGAAGCTGCGCTCGCCGCCCTCCTTCAGGGCGTACGACGTGCGCAGCTTCATCGGCCACAGCGGCCAGGGCGTCAGATCGTCGGGACGCTTCTCGGGCGGCTCGCCGAGCAGCTCGATCTGCGTCACCGACGCGGCGCCTTCGCGATGCGCGCTCGCGACGCAGTCGGCGCCCGTGTCGCCGCCGCCGATGACGATCACGTGGCACCCCGCGGCGCTGATCGCGGGCTCGGCCGTTCCGGCGACGGCGCGATTGCGCCCGTACAGGTACTCCATCGCATAGTGGACGCCGCCGAGCTCGCGTCCGGGCACGGGCAGGTCGCGCGGGACGCGCGAGCCGGTGGCGAGCACCGTCGCGTCGAAGCCCTCGAGCGGCCCATCGACGTTCACTCCGAAGCGGAACGTGACGCCCTCGTCCGCAAGTTGTGCGATGCGCCGCTCGACGACGCGCTTCTCGATCTTGAAGTCGGGGACGCCGAACCGGAGCAGCCCGCCGCCCGCCTCGTCGCGCTCGAAGACGGTGACGTCGTGGCCGGCGCGCGCGAGCTGCTGCGCCGCGGCGAGCCCGGACGGCCCGGAGCCGACGACGGCGACGCGGCGGCCGGTGCGGCGCTGCGCCGGGCGCGGGACGATCCAACCCTCGTCCCAGCCGCGGTCGACGATGGCGAGCTCGATCTGCTTGATCGTGACCGCGTTGCCCTCGTCGATCTCGAGCACGCACGCCGCCTCGCACGGCGCAGGGCAGAGCCGGCCGGTGAACTCGGGGAAGTTGTTCGTGCGGTGCAGCTGCTCGAGCGCCTCGCGGAAACGGTCGCGATATACGAGGTCGTTCCAGTCCGGAATGAGGTTCCCGAGCGGGCAGCCGCTGTGGCAGAACGGCACGCCGCACTCCATGCAGCGTGCGCCCTGCTCGCGCAGCTCGACGAGCGGAAGCGTGCGAACGAACTCGCGGTGGTCGCCGACGCGCTCGGCGGGAGCCCGCTCCGGCGTCTCCGCGCGCGCGATCTTGAGGAATGCGCCCAGCTCGCCCATCAGGCTGCGGCTTCTTCCGTCTCGCGCGTGAGGAAGCCGTCGCCGCCTGTGGACATCGCACCGTCGGCGAGCGCGCGGCGGTACTCGTGCGGCATCACCTTCACGAACGCATCGAAGTCCACCTCGAGGGTCGAGCCCGTACGTTCGCGGTGCTCCTCGACGAGCGCGCGCACGACGCTCAGGTCCTCCGGCTCGAGCTCCTCGAGCGCGACCTGGTCGTGGTTGCAACGCTCCGCGAATGTTCCCTCCACGTCGAGGACGTAGGCGATGCCGCCGCTCATGCCGGCGGCGAAGTTGCGTCCCGTCGGCCCGAGCACGACGACGATGCCGCCCGTCATGTACTCGCAGCCGTGGTCGCCAACACCCTCGACAACGACGGTCGCACCGGAGTTGCGTACCGCGAACCGCTCGCCGACGAGGCCGCGGAAGAACGCACGCCCGCTCGTCGCGCCGTACAGGATCGTATTGCCGGCGATGACGTTCTCCTCCGCGCGGAAGCGCGCCGCCTCGGGTGGGCGCAGCGCGAGCACGCCGCCGGAGAGTCCCTTGCCGACGTAGTCGTTCGCGTCGCCTACGAGCGTGAGCTCGATGCCCTCGGCGAGCCACGCGCCGAAGGACTGGCCGGCCGAGCCGCGGAAGAGGAAGCGCTGCGGCCGCCCATCGCCCTTCTTCACGGCGTGGTACGAGAGCAGACCGCCGACCGTCCTGTTCACGTTCCGGATCGGGAACTCGCCTTCGTCGAGATCGAGCAGCGACCAGTCGAGCGCGCCGTCGAGTGCGGGCGCCTGCCCGTGCGTGCGGCGGAGCGGCGCTCCCTCGGGCGCGTGCAGGATGTTCGAGAGATCGACTCCGCGCTCGCGCCACGCCGACACTGCCTCGTCGGCGTCGAGCAGGTCGACGCGCCCGACGAGATCCTCGAAGCGCGCAATGCCGAGCTGAGCCATGAGGCTGCGCACCTCTTCGGCGACGAAGAAGAAGAAGTTGACGATGTGCTCCGGCTTGCCGGCGAAACGCTCGCGCAGCACGGGATCCTGCGTCGCGATCCCGACCGGGCACGTGTTCAGGTGGCAGGCGCGCATCATCACGCAGCCCGACGCGACGAGCGGCGCGGTGGCGAAGCCCATCTCGTCGGCACCGAGGAGCGCGGCGATCACGACGTCGCGTCCCGTCTTGATCTGCCCGTCCGTTTGCACCCAGATGCGCGACCGTAGGTCGTTGCGGACGAGCGTCTGCTGCGTCTCGGCGAGCCCGATCTCCCACGGCACGCCGGCGTGGAGGATGGACGAGACCGGCGACGCGCCCGTCCCGCCGTCGTGGCCCGAGATGAGGACGTGGTCGGCGCCCGCCTTCGCGACGCCGGCGGCAACGGTGCCGACTCCGACCTCGGCGACGAGCTTCACGGAGACGCGCGCCTGCGGGTTCGCGCAGCGAAGGTCGTAGATGAGCTGCTTCAGGTCCTCGATCGAGTAGATGTCGTGGTGCGGCGGCGGCGAGATCAACCCGACGCCGGGCGTCGTCATCCGCACCGACGCGATGTAGCGGTCGACCTTGTGGCCGGGGAGCTGTCCGCCCTCGCCAGGCTTCGCGCCCTGCGCCATCTTGATCTGCAGCTCGTCCGCGTTCCCGAGGTAGGCCGCGTTGACGCCGAAGCGGCCGGACGCGACCTGTTTGATCTTCGACCGGCGCTCGTCGTTGTACCGCGCCGGGTCCTCGCCGCCCTCGCCGGTGTTCGAGCGGCCGCCGATGCGGTTCATCGCCACTGCGAGCGTCTCGTGGGCCTCGCGCGAGATCGAGCCGAGCGACATCGCTCCGGTGGAGAAGCGCTTCACGATCTCCGCCGCCGGCTCGACGTCCTCGAGCGGGATGCCGCGCTCGGGGAACTGGAAGCGCATCTGGCCGCGCAGCGTCGAGCGCCGCGCGGACTCGGCGTTCGCCGTGCGCGAGTACTGCTCGTACGTGTCCGCCCGCCCGGTGCGCACCGCGTGCTGGAGGAGCGAGATCGTCTCGGGGTTCCACTGGTGGTGTTCGCCGTCTCGCCGCCATGCGAAGAGGCCGACTATCGGAAGCAGGTCGTCGCCGGTCCCCGGATACGCGCGCGCGTGGCGCGTGAGCGATCCCTCCGCCAGGTCGCGCAGCCCGATGCCGCCGATGCGCGACGGCGTCGAGGTGAAGTAGCGCTCGACGAGATCGGGCGCAAGACCAACCGCCTCGAAGATCTGCGCTCCGCAGTAGGACGGGATGGTCGAGATCCCCATCTTCGACATCACCTTCAGCAGGCCCTTGGCGATGCCTTTTACAGCGCGCGCCTGTGCCTGCTCCGCGGTCATCTCCTCGGGGAGCCAGCCCAATTCGACGAGCTCGCCGAGCGTTTCGAGCATGAGATATGGATTGACCGCCGCCGCGCCGTAGCCGACGAGGACGGCGATGGAGTGCACGCTCCGCGGTTCGCCCGACTCGACGACGATGCCCGCTTGGAGGCGCGTTCCCTCGCGCACGAGATGGTGATGGACCGCGGCGGTCGCGAGCAGCGATGGGATCGGCACGCGTTCGGGGCCTGCGGAGCGGTCGGAGAGGACGAGGATGTTGGCTCCGTCCGCGAGCGCGGCGTCGGCGTCCGCGCAGACGCGGTCGAGCGCGCGCTCGAGCCCGTCCGCGCCGTCCGCGGCCGGCCAGGTCGTGTCCACCGTGTGCGAGCGGAAAACGTCCGATTCCACCTGGCGCAGCCGCTCGAGCTGGTCGTCGTGGAGGATCGGGTTCTCGATCACGAGCTGGCGCGCGTGCTCCGGCGTCTCGGCGAGGAGGTTGCGCTCCGAGCCCACGCTCGCCTGCACGCTCATGACCACTGCTTCACGGATCGAGTCGATGGGCGGGTTCGTCACCTGCGCGAACAGCTGCTTGAAGTACGAGTACAGGAGCGGCTTGCGCTGCGAGAGCACCGCGAGCGGCGTGTCGTTTCCCATGGAGCCGACCGCCTCCTCGGCATTGCGCGCGAGCGGCGCGAGCATCGCCTTCATGTCCTCCTGCGCGTAGCCGAAGAGCAGCTGGCGCTGCCGCAACGGCTCCGCCGGCCGCAACGGCTGCACGCGGGGCGCGGGAAGGTCGGCGAGATGCCGAACGTTCTCCGCGTACCACCGCGCGTACGGCTTCCTTGTAACAACTTGCAACTTGACCTCGTTGTCCGGGACGATGCGATGCTGCGCGAGATCGACGAGGAAGAGCTTGCCCGGCTGCAGGCGGCCCTTGCGCACGATTCGTTCCGGCGCGTCGTCGAGCACGCCCGTCTCCGATGCAAGCACGACCCAGCCGTCGTCCGTCTCGTACCAGCGCCCGGGACGCAATCCGTTGCGGTCGAGCGTCGCCCCGATCACGCGGCCGTCGGTGAACGCGATCGCCGCCGGGCCGTCCCACGCCTCCATGAGGCACTGGTGGTACGCGTAGAAGCCGCGCAGCTCGTCGGGGGGCTGCGACTCCGGGATCATCATCATCAGCGCGTGCGGGACGGAGCGGCCGGCGAGGACGAGCAGCTCGAGCACGTTGTCGAACATCGCCGTGTCGGAGCCCGCCGGACGGATCACCGGAAGCACCTTGCGCAGGTCGTTGCCGAAGAGCTCCGACGCGAGCTGCGACTCGCGCGCCCGCATCCAGTTGACGTTGCCGCGCAGCGTGTTGATCTCGCCGTTATGCGCGATCATCCGGTAGGGGTGCGCCAGCTCCCAGCTCGGGAACGTGTTCGTGGAAAAGCGCGAGTGCACGAGGGCGAGCGCGCTCTCGAACCGCTCGTCGCGCAGGTCGGGATAGAAGCGCGCGAGCTGCGGCGCGGTCAGCATCCCCTTGTAGACGAGCGTCCGCGAGGAGAGGCTCGGGATGACGAGCTCGGGCCCGGCGGCGAGCTCGGCCACGCGCCGGATGACGTACAGCTTCCGCTCGAACGCGTCGCCCTCGAGCCCGTTCGCCCCGACGACGAACTGGCGGATCCGCGGCATCGCCTCCCGCGCCGTCCGCCCGACGTGGGCGTCGTCGAAGGGGACGTCGCGCCAGCAGATCAGCTCCTGGCCTTCGGCCGCGATCGCCGCCTCGATCGCCTCGCAGCGCTCGCCGAAGCAGGTCCCGACGCCGTATTGCCCGGGCGGCGGCAGCCGCTCGCCGATCTCGCCGCGGAAGAACGCATCCGGGATCTGGACGAGGATCCCGGCGCCATCGCCCGTGTCTGCGTCCGCGCCGGCGGCGCCTCGGTGCTCGAGATTCGCGAGCGCGACGAGCGCCCTTTCCACCGTCTCGTGGCTCGGCACCCCGTCGAGCCGCGCGACGACGGCGACGCCGCAGGCGTCGTGCTCGAAGGAGGGGTCATACAAACCGGGTTGACGGTGCGGCAAGAGCAAGCTCCGGAGGAGAAGGGGATTCCGCCTTGTGGGCTAGTCGGCGGCGGCGGGAGCGAAAGGCCGACTAGCGCGTAGGGATGCGCGCGGCAAAGACGAGCGAAATCGGCTTCAGAATGCTCGTCGCGCGGGGCATCAGGCCACTGACCCTAGCTCGCAGGCCGGCTGCCGACCATTCGCGTTCTCCGGTTTCACGCACGCCAGATTTGACAAGTGGGGCTGCGCGATGCACCCTAGGTGAGCGATGACGACCGCCCGGACACGCATCCCCGCCCTTTCCGGGCTCATTTTCTTCGTCGTCATCCTCATTCTCCCCTAACGGGGAGATACACGAACACGCGTCTCGCAAGAGGCGCAGACGCCGACCTCACCGCACCACAGGTGCGACCTAAGTCAAGGAGGACGTGTTCGTGGCCCGCAGGATCCAGATTCTCGATACGACGTTGCGCGACGGCGAGCAATCGCCGGGCATCGCTCTGCAGCCGCACGAAAAGGCGACGATCGCGGAGCAGCTCGAGCGGCTCGGCGTGGATGTCGTCGAGGCGGGCTTCCCGGGCGCATCCCCCGGCGATTTCGCCGGAGTCCAGGCCGTAGCCCAGGCGCTCGAGCGGCCCACCGTCGCCGCATTTGCCCGCGCCGTCCGCGAGGACCTCGACGCGGCCGCCGGGGCGCTCGCCGACGCGAAGCGCAGCCGCGTCCACATCGTTCTCGCCACCAGCCCGATTCACATGGAGCGGAAACTCAACCTCGAGCCGGCCGAGGTGCTCGCCCGCGCGCGCTTCGCCGTCGGCCACGTCGCCCGGCTCGTCGACGAGGTGGAGTTCTCGTGCGAGGACGCGACCCGATCCGACCCTGAGTTCGTCGCCCGAGTCTGCCGCGTCGTCATCGAGGCCGGCGCGACCGTCGTCAACCTTCCCGACACGGTCGGCTACGCGCTGCCGCACCAGTACGCGTCGTTCCTCACCGAGGTTCGGCGCCGCTGCCCCGAGCTCCGCCGCGTCACGCTGTCCGCGCACTGTCACAACGATCTCGGGCTCGCGGTCGCCAACTCGCTCGCGGCGGTCGAAGCGGGCGCGCAGCAGGTCGAGTGCACCGTCAACGGCATCGGCGAGCGCGCGGGCAACGCGTCGCTCGAGGAGATCGTCGTCGCGCTGAAGGTCCGCTCGGATCACTTCGACGTCGAGACGGGCATCGACACGGAGCAGATCACGGCCTCATCGAAGCTCGTGTCCGAGCTCACCGGCTACGTCGTCCAGCGGAACAAGGCGGTCGTCGGCGCGAACGCGTTCGCGCACGAGGCCGGCATCCACCAGGACGGGATGCTGAAGGACGCGCGGACGTACCAGATCATCGACCCGGTCGAGGTCGGTGTGCACATGACGCTGCCGCTCGGCAAGCACTCGGGCCGGCACGCGTTCGCGCGGGCTTGCGCCGAGCGCGGGATCCAGCTCAGCGGCGACGACCTGAACGCCGCGTTCCGCAGGTTCAAGGCGCTCGCCGACAGCCGCGGCGCCGTTCCACTCGACGCCGTCTTCGAAGGAGTCCCAGCATGAAAACCGTTGCTTGTCTCACCGGCTCCGGCACTGCGCCGGAGCTGATGGCAGAGGCGATGTACGCGCTCGACGCGGTCGCGCGTGTGCACGGCTTCGCGTTCGACCAGGTGCACGCTCCGTTCGGCGGTGTCGCGCTCGCGCGGCTCGGCCAGACGGTTCCGGCCAGCACGCGGGATGCGGTCCTCGGCGCGGATGCCGTCCTCGTCGCGGGCGCAGAGGAGCCGACACTCGACGACGTGATGGCGGAGCTCGACCTGCGCGCCAGGTTGACCCGCGTGCGGTTCGGCCAGCACGACGACGTCGCCTTCATCACCTCGGTGGGCGACGACGCGGGCGAGTGGACCGTTCGTCGCGCATTCGAGATCGCTGCCGGGCGCCGCATGCGGCTCGCCTGCGTGGGAGATAGCGAATGGTGCGAGCTCGTCCAGCTCGCGACGCCCGACCACGAGCACGTTCGGGTCGAGCACGTCTCGCCGAAGGACGCGATGCCGTTCGCGGCGTTCAACCCGGCGCGCTTCGACGTGGTCGTCGTCGCACCGGCGTGGGCCGAGGGCATGGTGGAGATCGCCGCAGCGGCAGCGTCGCACCGAGTCGCCGCGCATGCGCTCCTGGCCGAGCACGGGCCGAGCCTGTTCGTGCCGTCGCCCGACGGCGGCTTCGCGCTCGCAGGGCATGGCGTCGTGAACCCGAGCAGCATGCTCTTCGCCACGGCGCTCGCCATCGAGCACGGCCTCGGTCAGCCCGCGGCGGCGGAGACGCTCGCCGGCGCCGTGTCGGCCGCGCTCGTGAACGAGCCGGTGCGCTTCGGCGTCCGCGCCTCGACCCGCGAGTTCACGAGCCGCGTCCTGGGCGGATTCCAATTGACGATGCGGAACGCGGAGTTCTTCCCCGCATGAGGATGAACGGTGCAGACGCGATCCTTCGCAGCCTCGAGGCGGAGGGGGTGGACGTCGCCTTCGGCCTGCCCGGAGGCGCCATCCTTCCGCTGTACGACGCGTTCGCGCGCGGCACGACCGTGCGCCACGTGCTCGCGCGCCACGAGCAGGGTGCCGGTCACATGGCGCAGGGATACGCGCGAGCCTCAGGCCGCGTCGGCGTCGCGATCGCCACCTCCGGGCCGGGCGCGACGAATCTCGTCACGCCGATTGCGGATGCATGGATGGACTCGACGCCGCTCGTGTGCATCACCGGGCAGGTGCGCACCAACCTCATTGGCAGCGACGCTTTCCAGGAGTGCGACATCACCGGGATCACGATCCCGATCGTCAAGCACTCGTGGCTCGTGCAGGACGTCGAAGAGCTGCCGCACGTGCTCAAGGCCGCCTTCCACGTTGCGCGCACCGGACGCTGCGGGCCTGTGCTCGTCGACGTTCCGCGCGACATCCAGGAAGCGGAATTCGATTTCTCGTACCCCGACACGGTTTCCCTCCCGGGATGGAAGCCGCCCCGCCGTGGTCACGAGCGGCAGATACTGGCTGCCGCTCATGCGATCGCCGCGGCGGAGCGGCCCATCCTCTACGTCGGCGGTGGAGTGCTGAACGCCGACGCGACGGAGGAGCTCCTTGTGCTCGCCGAGACCGCGCGGCTGCCGGTCGTCACGACGCTCATGGCGAAGGGCGGCTTCCCGGAGACGCACGAGCTGCACGCCGGCTGGCCCGGCATGCACGGCCCGAAGTGGTCGAACTGGGCGCTGAACAAGGCCGACCTCATCGTCGCCGTCGGCGCCCGCTTCGACGATCGAGTGACGGGCAAGGTCTCTGCATTCGCCCCGGGGGCGACGGTCGTGCATCTCGACATCGACGCCGCCGAGATCTCGAAGATCCGCCACGCGGACATTCCCGTCGTCGGCCCGTTGAAGCCCGTGCTCGCGGAGATCGGGCGGATCCTCACCGACGCGCGCCGGCCGGGCGCGACGGAGCCGTGGCTTCGGCAAATCGCCGAGTGGCGCGACACGTACCCGCTGCGGTACCGGCGTGAGGGCGACATGCTCAAGCCGCAGTTCGTGCTCGAGACCCTCCAGGCGCTCACCGCCGGCCGCGACGATGTCATCTTCACGACCGGCGTCGGCCAGCACCAGATGTGGGCGATGCAGTACCTGCGCTGCGACGTGCCGCGCTCGTTCATCACCTCGGGCGGGCTCGGGACGATGGGCTACGGGATCCCGGCAGCTGTCGGCGCGAAGGCTGCGCGCCCGGACGCGACCGTCGTCTGCGTCGACGGCGACGGGTGCTTCCAGATGACGCAGCAGGAGCTCGCGACGTCGGTGCTCGAGGATCTTCCGATCGTCGTCGTCATCGTGAACAACGGCTACCTCGGCATGGTGCGACAGTGGCAGGACATGTTCTTCGAAGAACGCTTCTCGCAGATCCGGCTCACGCACACGGTGCCCGACTACGCCGCGCTCGCCCGCGCGTACGGCGGCGAGGGCTTTACCGTGGAGAGCGAGGAGGACCTCGAGGCGGCGCTCGTCGAGGCGCTCGCCTGCGGTCGCACCGCGGTCGTCGACGCGCGTGTCGATCCGCGCGAGCACTGCTTCCCAATGATCCCGGCGGGCGCCGCGGCGCTCGACCTCGTCGAATTCGAAGAAGTCGTCACAAAGGTGGGCGCATGAAGCACACACTCTCCGTCCTCGTCGAGAACAAGCCGGGCGTGCTCATGCGCATCACGAGCATGTTCGCCCGCCGTGGCTTCAACATCGACAGTCTCGCGGTCGGGCCGACCGAACGGCACGACGTTTCGTGCATCACCATTCGCGTCGACTGCGCGTCGAGCCCGCTCGAGCAGATCGAGAAGCAGATGCACAAGCTCGTGAACGTGCTGCGTGTCGCGGAGCTCGTCCCCGGCGAGTCGATCGAGCGCGAGCTCGTCCTCATGAAGGTCTCGGCCCCGCCCGCGAAGCGCGCGGAGCTGATGGCGCTCGGCGAGGTCTTCGGCGCACGCGTCGTCGACCTCGGCCCCGACTCGATTATCTTCGAGCTCATCGGGCCGCCGGAGGACGTGGACTCCTTCGAGGAGCTCGTCCGCCCGCACGGCCTCCAGGAGCTCGTCCGCACCGGGCGCATCGGCCTCGGCCGCGCCCACCGTCCCCATCGCAATCGTCCTCGCCAGCACGTGCTGGCCTGAAAGGAGTACCACCAATGGCCACCATCTATCGCGAAGGCGACCTCGACCTGCTGTCCGGGAAGGTGGCCGTCATCGGCTACGGCAGCCAGGGCCACGCGCACGCGCTGAACCTGCGCGACTCCGGCGTCGAAGTGCAGGTCGGCCTGCGCGAGGGGAGCCCGTCCGCCGAGAAAGCCGAGGATGCGGGGCTCGAGGTTCGCTCCATCGCCGAGGCCGTGCGCGGCGCGCAAGTCGTCGCGCTCCTGTGTCCCGACCACGTGCAGAAGCAGGTCTGGGACGAGCACATCGCGCCGAATCTCGAGCCGGGCGCTGCGGTGCTCTTCGCCCACGGGCTGAACATCCACTTCGAGCGCATCGCGCCGCCCGAAGGCCACGACGTGATCATGGTCGCGCCGAAAGCGCCGGGCCATCGCGTCCGCGAGCTGTACGTCTCGGGCGCCGGCACGCCGGGCCTCGTCGCCGTCCATCGCGACGCGAGCGGCAACGCGCTCGCCCTCGCGCTCGCATACGGCGTCGGCATCGGCTGCGCACGTGTCGGCCTGCTGGCGACGACGTTCGCCGAGGAGACGGAGAGCGACCTCTTCGGCGAGCAGGCCGTGCTGTGCGGCGGCGTCCCCGCGCTCGTGCAGGCCGGGTTCGACGTCCTCGTCGAGGCGGGCTACCAGCCCGAGATCGCGTACTACGAGTGCCTCAACGAGCTGAAGCTCATCGTCGACCTGCTCTACCAGGGCGGCTACGAGTACATGCGCTACTCCGTCTCCGACGTCGCCGAGTACGGCGACCTGTCCCGCGGCCCGCGGGTCGTCGACGACGCGGTCAAGCAGCGGCTGCGCGACATCCTCGGCGAGATTCAGACCGGCGCGTTCGCAGAGGAGCTGTTCGCCGACGACGAGGCCGGGCGTCCGAAGTTCGCAGAGCTGCGGAAGGCCGGCGAAGAGCGCGCTGCGGAGATCGAGCGGGTCGGAAAGGAGCTTCGCGCTCTAGCCGGCGTGGAGGGCTTACTTGGCGTCCGTTGACGTCGGCATCGGCCTTCTCGGCTACGGGACGGTCGGCTCTTCCGTCAATCGGATGCTCGTCGAGAGCGTCGACGAGATCGAGCGCGCGACGGGCCACAGGCTGCGGGTCGTGCGTGCGCTCGTCCGCGATCCCGCGAAGGAGCGCCCGTTCCCGGCGGGCGACGGCGTGCTCACCACGGACTTCGAGGCGTTCCGCGACGACCCGGACATCCAGGTCGTCGCCGAGGTCATGGGCGGTCTCTCCCCCGCCGGCGATTACGTGCGTGCGCTGCTCGGCGCCGGCAAGCCGGTCGTCTCCGCGAACAAGCAGCTGATCGCGCGGGACGGCGCGGAGCTGTTCGCGGCCGCGTCGGCCGCGGGCGTCCAGCTGCGGTTCGAAGCATCGGTGTGCGCGGCGATCCCGGTCGTGAAGGTGCTGCGCGAGTCGCTCGTCGTCTCGAACGTGCACCGCGTCCTCGGGATCGTGAACGGGACGACGAACTTCATGCTCTCGAGCATGGAGCGCGGAGGCTCCTATGCCGACGCGCTCGCCGAGGCGCAGGCGCTCGGCTACGCCGAGGCGGATCCGACCGACGACGTCAGCGGCGCAGATGCGGCCGCAAAGATGGCGATCCTCGCCACCGTCGCGTTCGGCTCGCGCGTGCGCTTCGAGGACGTCGAGTGCCGCGGCATCGAGGAGCTCGAGCCGGTGCACGTGAACGCAGCTGCGCAGCTCGGCATGGTCATCAAGCTCGTCGGAATCGCGACGCTCCTCGACGGTGCCGTCGACGTCCGCGTCCAGCCGGCGCTCGTCGAGCGCTCGCACCCGCTGGCCGCGGTCGACGGCGCCTTCAACGCCGTCATGCTCCAGGGCGACGCCATCCGGGAGATCACGCTCGAAGGGCCGGGCGCAGGCGGTGTCGAGACCGCTTCCGCCGTCGTCGCCGACCTCGTCAGCGTCGTCGGCACGGCCGGCACCGGCTTCCTGCAGAACGACGCCTGCTGGCGCGAGCTTCCGCGACTGCCGTCGAGCGAGTGGCGCTCACCGTTCTACGTCCATCTCGAGGTCTCCGACCGGCCGGGCGTCCTTGCACACGCGGCCAGCCGGCTCGCCGCGCACGACGTCTCGATCGCGCAGCTGGTGCAGCGGCTCGAGGACGGCGCCGCGGCGATCGAGCTCGTCCTCCACCGCGCGGCCTTCGGCGAGGTGTCGGCGGCGCTGCGCGAGATCGCGGCGTTTCCGGAGGTGCTCCGACCCCCTTTTGTCCTCCCGGTGATCGCGGAGCGCGGGCTGTGATTACCCTCGGCGAGGGAAACACGCCGCTCCTCCGAGCGCCGCGGCTGTCGGAGCGCTTCGACGTCGAGCTGTGGCTCAAGTGGGAGGGCGCGAACCCGACCGGCTCGTTCAAGGACCGCGGCATGGCGGTCGCCGTCACGCGCGCGGTCGAGCGCGGCGCGACCGGCGTCGTCTGCGCTTCCACCGGGAACACGGCTGCCTCCGCCGCCGCGTATGCGGCGCGCGCAGGACTCCGCGCGGTCGTCTTCACGCCGCGCGGCGCCGTCTCGCGCGGCAAGGTCGCGCAGGCGCGCGCCGTGGGCGCCGATGTTCGCGAGATCGACGGAACGTTCGAGGACGCGCATCGCGAGGCCCGCCGGCTCGCGGACGAGGAAGGCTTCGTCAACGTCAACTCGATCAACCCCGACCGCATCGAGGGGCAGGCCTCCGCCGCACGCGAGGTCGTCCAGCAGCTCGGCCGCGTTCCCGACGTGCTCGCGCTCCCGTACGGCGGTGGCGGCAACACCGTCGCCTACGCGGTCGGCTTCGGCGAGCGTCTGCCGCGCTTCGTGCTCGGCGAGGCCGAGCGCCGCCAGGACACGTTCGCGTCCGCGATCCGCATCGTCGAGCCCGTGCACCGGCTCGAGGTCGGCGGCGTGCTGAAGCGATCGGACGGAACGCTCGTGACGCTGACGGAGGAGCAGATCGAAGAAGCGTGGCGTCTCGTCGCGCGCGAAGAGGGCGTGTTCTGCGAGCCGGCCTCGGCTGCGGGCATCGCCGCCGTCGCCGCGAGCGGCACGGCAGCCGGCCAATCCATCGTCTGCGTCCTCACCGGGCACGGGCTCAAGGATCCGGACGCGACCGAGAGGCTGGCGGCGTGAGAGTTCGCGCTCCTGCAACGACGGCGAACCTCGGCCCGGGCTTCGACGTCGCGAGCGTCGCGTTCGATCTCTGGAACGAGGTCGAGGTCGTCGAGGGCAACGGCCATGTGGACGAGGGCAACCTCGTCGTGCAGGCGTTCGCGCGCTTCGCGTCCCCACAGGGCCGGTCGTTCACGTTCGTCGAGCGGATCCCGCGTGAGCGCGGGCTCGGCTCGAGCGCCTCCGCCGTCGCACTCGGTCTCGTCGCCGGCGCGCTTGCGGCCGGCGTCGACCCGACCGCCGACGAGCTGCTCGAGGCCGGTCTCGACCTCGAGGGGCACCCCGACAACCTCGCCGCCGCGCTTGCCGGCGGCGTGTGTCTCACGTGGGAGGGGCACATCGCCCGCGTCGCCGACGATCTCCCGGCGGCCGTGGTCGCAGTGATTCCCGAGACCCGCGTCCTTACGGCGAATGCGCGTGGGCTGCTGCCGCAGGCGGTCCCGCATGAGGACGCGGTATTCAGCGCGGGCCGCGCCGCGCTCCTCGGCGCCGCGCTCGCGGCGGGCAGCCCCGCGCTGTTCGCCGCGAGCGCCGCGGACCGCTTGCACGAGCCCTACCGCGCCGATGATGCGCCGCACCTGGCGGCGATCCGCGCCGACCTGCCGGACGGCGCGCTCGGCGCTGCTCTTTCGGGCTCGGGACCCACCGTGCTCGTCTGGGCCGAGCGCGCCCGGGCGGCAGATGTCGAGCGTGAGCTCGCCGCGCGTTTTCCCGACCACGAGGTTCGCGCGCTGACCGTCACTTCTACTGGAGCGGGGCCTCTTTGAGCGAGCACGATCCGTACGCACGTCCCTCCGATCCCGCGAAGCGGCGCAGCGCCGCGATCACGGATGGCGTCGACCGTGCGCCTGCGCGCGCGATGCTCAAAAGCATCGGCTTCGACGACGAGGCGCTTGCGCGCCCGCTCGTCGGCATCGCGACGACATGGATCGAGACGATGCCGTGTAACTGGAACCAGCGCGAGCTCGCGCGGCACGTGCGGCGCGGCATCATCGAAGCCGGCGGGACGCCGATGGAGTTCAACACGATCGCGGTCAGCGACGGCGTGTCCATGGGCACCGAGGGCATGAAGGCGTCGCTCGTGTCACGCGAGGTGATCGCGGACTCGATCGAGCTCGTCGTCCGCGGCCACCTGCTCGACGGCCTCGTCTGCCTCGTCGGCTGCGACAAGACGATTCCCGCCGCGGTGATGGCGCTCGCGCGCCTCGACGTCCCCGGGCTCGTCCTCTACAACGGCTCCATCGCGCCGGGTCGCTTCCGTGGCCGCGACGTCACCATCCAGGACGTGTTCGAGGCGGTCGGCGCCGCCGCCGCCGGAACGATGTCCAACGCGGACGTGCATGAGCTCGAGGGCGTCGCATGCCCGGGCGCGGGCGCGTGCGGCGGCCAGTTCACTGCCAACACGATGGCGACCGTTCTCGAGTTCCTCGGCATCAGCCCGGCCGGCCTCAACGACGTGCCCGCGACCGATCCCGCAAAGACGGACGCGGCATACGAGGCAGGTCGCATCGTCATGCGGCTCGTGCGGGACGACGCGCGCCCGTCGCAGTTCATCACGCGGGATGCGATCGAGAACGCCGTCGCCGCGATCGCGGCAACGGGTGGCTCGACGAACGGCGTTCTGCACCTGCTCGCGATCGCGCGCGAGCTCGACATCCCGCTCGAGCTCGAGGACTTCGACCGTATCGCCGAGCGCACGCCGGTCGTCGCGGACATCAAGCCCGGCGGCCGCTTCGTCGCCACCGACCTGCACGCCGCCGGCGGCGTTGCACTCGTTGCGCGCGAGCTGCTGAAGGCCGGGCTCGTCCACGGTGACGCGCCGAACGTCGACGGCCGCACGCTCTCGGGAGTCGCGACCGCGGTGGTCGAGACGCCTGGGCAGGAGGTCGTCGTCCCGATCGAGCGGCCGCTGAAGGCGACCGGCGGCCTCGCCATCCTGCGCGGCAACCTCGCGCCGGAAGGCTGCGTCGTGAAGCTCGCCGGCCATGAGCGTCTGCACCATCGCGGGCCGGCGCGCGTGTTCGACTCCGAGGAGGACTGCTTCGCCGCCGTCAAGGCGAAGACGATCGTCGCCGGGGACGTCGTCGTGATCCGGTACGAAGGCCCGGCGGGCGGGCCTGGCATGCGCGAGATGCTGCACGTGACCGCCGCGCTCGTCGGTGAGGGGCTCGGCGAGGAGATCGCGCTCGTCACCGACGGCCGCTTCTCGGGCGCAACACACGGCCTGATGGTCGGGCACGTCGCGCCCGAGGCCGCGCGCGGCGGCCCGATTGCGGCGCTGCGTGACGGCGACACGGTCGAGCTCGACGTCGCCTCGCGGCGGCTGTCGGTCGAGCTGTCCGAGGACGAGATCGCGGCCCGGCTGGCGGACATCACGCCCCCGGAGCCGCGCTACACGAAGGGCGTGCTCGCGCGGTATGCGAAGTACGTCGCATCGGCTTCCGAAGGAGCCGTCCTCACGTGACTTTATTTTGTATAGTCCCATCAACGAGGAGGCGGACGACGCTGTCCGGCTCCGCATCGAGAGAGGCTGAGGGAACCGGCCCTGTGACGCCTCGGCAACCTGCTCCAACGGAGCGTGGTGCCAAACCCGGTCGGATGCCGAGCCCCGGACGGAAGGAGTCCCAGTAATGCCCGCCACCGCACTTCGTTGTCGCATCTGCCAGACCGAGTTTCCGCTTGACCCTGTCGGGGTCTGCTCACGGTGCTTCGGCCCGCTCGAGCCGATCTACGCCAAGGATCGGACCGTGACCCGCGCCGAGATCGAGGCCGGGCCGCCGAACATCTGGCGGTATGCGCCGCTGCTGCCGGTCACGCCGCCCGCCGAAGCGCGTCTCGCTCCGGGCAACACGCCGCTCGTCTCCGCCCCGCGGCTCGCATCGGCGGTCGGCGTCGGTGAGCTGCTGCTGAAGCTCGATACCGCCAACCCGACGCACTCGTTCAAGGACAGAGTCGTCGCGGTCGCGTGCGCGAAGGCGCTCGAGCTCGGCTACACGACGCTCGCGTGCTCCTCGACGGGCAACCTCGCCAACGCAGTCGCCGCGCGCGCGGCGGCGGAGGGGATCGAATCCGCCGTCCTCGTCCCTGCCGACCTCGAGCCGGAGAAGCTCATCGCCACCGCCGTCTACGGCGGGACGATCTTCGCGGTCAACGGCACGTACGACGACTGCAGTCGGCTGAGCGTCGAGCTGTCCTTCGAGCTCGACTGGGCGTTCGTGAACGTCGAGCTGCGCGCGTACTACGCGGAGGGCTCGAAGACGCTCGCGTTCGAGATCGCGGAGCAGCTCGGGTGGGAGCTTCCCGACGCCGTCGTCGCTCCGATCGCGTCCGGCGCGATGTACTCGAAGGTGCACCAGGGCTTCGGCGAGCTGCTCCAGCTCGGGCTCGTCGAGGGCGCACGGCCGCGCATCTTCGGGGGACAGGCGGAAGGCTGCGCGCCCGTCGCGCGTGCGTTCGCCGACGGCGCCAAGGTGAAGCCGGTGCGGCCGAACACGATCGCGCGCTCGATCGCGATCGGCTCGCCGGCCGACGGCGACCTCGCCGTCGCAACCGCGATCGCCTCGGGCGGCACGATCCACGCCGTCCCCGAGGAGGAGATCCCGGAGAACATCAAGCTTCTCGCCGAGACCACAGGAGTCTTCGGCGAGACCGCACCCGCAACCGCGCTGGGTGCACTGCGAGAAGCCGTCCGTCGTGGCGAGCTCGGCGAGAACGATCGCGTCGTGCTGCTCGTCACGGGTGACGGCCTGAAGACGCCGGCGCTCGTCGCCGACACCTTCGAGCCCGTGCTCGTCGAACCGGACGCCGACCTCATCCTGGAGCGACTCGGTGTTCATGTCTAAGGGAGGTGTGGAATGAGAACCGGTCCGCGGACCGGCTTCCGCTGGACGCCAGACACGATCGTGTACGCGATCACGCTCTGGTACCGGAAGCACAGCCGGCCGCCGTTCACGCACGAATGGGATCAGGCAGGAGAGAACCACCCGTCGCGGCAGACCGTGAGCCGCGTGTTCGGGAGCTGGAACGCCGCGATCCACGCCGCCGGCTTCACGCCCCGGCCGCGCGGCCGTCAACCGAGAGCCATTGGGGAGAGCGCCTTCCAGGATGCCTAGCCCTACCGTTGTGCTCCTGCCCGGCGACGGAGTCGGGCCGGAGGTCGCGCATGAAGCGCGCCTCGTTCTCGAGCTCGTCGCCCCCGACGTCGAGATCGCGGAGCGGCTGATCGGTGCTGCCGCGATTCGCGCGGCCGGAGATCCCCTGCCCGGGGAGACGCTCTCGGCCTGCCGCGAGGCGACAGCGGTCCTGAAAGGCCCGGTCGGCGACCCGGAATTCGACGCAGCAGACGTTCGGCCCGAGCAGGGATTGCTGCGCCTCCGTGCCGCGCTCGACGCGTACGCGAACCTGCGGCCGTCCGTGTGGGGAGACGTGGATTTGCTCGTCGTGCGCGAGCTCGTCGGCGGGCTCTATTTCGGCGTGAGCGGCGTGCGCGACGATGGCACCGTCTTCGATACGTGCGAGTACCACCCGAGCCAGGTGGAGCGCGTCGCGCGGCGGGCGTTCGCGCTCGCGCAGACGCGCCGCGGAGCGCTGACGTCCATCGACAAGGCGAATGTCCTCGAGACGTCGCGGATGTGGCGGCGCGTCGTCAACGAGATCGCACCCGAGTTTCCCGACGTGAGCGTCGAGCACATGCTCGTCGACAACGCCGCCATGCAGCTCGCGACCACGCCGCAGCAGTTCGACGTGATCGTGACCGAGAACATGTTCGGCGACATCCTCAGCGACCTCGCGGCAGCCGTCACCGGCGGCCTCGGGCTGGCGCCATCCGCGAGCCTCTCCGACTCCGGCCCCGGGATCTTCGAGCCCGTCCACGGGTCGGCGCCCGACATCGCCGGGCGCGGGATCGCCAACCCGACCGCGATGCTGCGGTCGACCGCGCTCCTGCTCGAGCACGGCCTCGGGCGGACCATCGAGGCGCAGGCGCTCGTCCGCGCCGTCGAGCACGCACTGGCGACGTCGCCGACCCAGGATCTGGGCGGCACTGCCGGGACGGCAGAGTTCGGCGCCGCAGTAAGGGAACAATTGGCGTTGACGGCGGCCTGATCGGTGCGTACGGTGAAAGAGATGGCGTACGCGTCCGGAGCCGTTTCGCGCATTCCGTTCTTCAACGGCTTTTCGGCCTACGCCTTTATTCGCTAGCCGGCGCTTTCGCTTCCCCGCCGCCGCCGGCTAGTCCATCACCTCCGCGGGACTCTTCTACTCGTTCGCGAGGAGACACTTCGATGACCCAGATGACAGCCAGGATTCTCGAGACCGCAGCCGCCACGAGCGAGACGTGCGGGTGCGCCGACCCGATCCCCGTGCAGCGCGCGGCGCGGAAGGGCGCTGCGGTCACCATCTGCCAGCGATGCGGATTGCACGTTCCGCTACGGCTCCGGTGAGCGCTGTCGTCGCGTACCCAGGCCCGGAGGGATCGCACTCCGGCGCGGCCGCGCTCGCGCTGCACCCTGCGGCGGAGCTCCATCCGCTGAGCGGATTCCGCGCGGTCGCCGACGCGGTCGTGCGGGCGGACGTCGAACAGGGCGTGCTCCCGATAGAGAGCTCGCTCGCGGGGAGCGTGCCCGAGACCCACGACCTCTTGCACGAGCGCGCGCTTTCGATCGTCGCCGAGGCCGTGCTTCCGATCCGCCATTGCCTCGTTGCGCCGGAGGACGTCGCGCTCGACGAGATTCGCATCGTCCGCTCGCATCCATCAGCGCTCGACCAGTGCCGGAAGCTGTTGGAGCTGTTGCCGAACGCCGCGGTCATCTCGGCGTCGACCACGGCCGACGCGGCTCGCGAGACGGCCGAGTCGGGCGACCGCGCCACTGCGGCGATCGCCGGACCGGAAGCCGCGGGGCTCTACGGTCTCGTGACGCTGCGCGACGACGTCGGCGACGGGCCTGCGTTCACGCGCTTCGTCTCCGTCGCGCCGTTCACCTGGCTCGGCGCGCAACGGGACGAGGCGCGGACGGCGTTCACGTTCGTCACCGACCATCGCCCCGGTGCGCTGCACGCGGCCATCACGCCGTTCGCGGTTGCGGGGCTGGATCTCGTCCGGCTCGTGTCGCGCCCCCTTCCGGCGAGCCCGTGGAGCTACCGCTTCGACGCCGTCGTCGCGGGACACCCTCTCGACGCGAAGGTGCGGGGTGCATTGGACGAGCTCGCGAGCCTCACGCGGTCGCACCGCATCGTCGGCGTGTACGACGCCGCGCAGGTGACGTCATGAGCGCCGACGTCTCGGCCTCGACCGATCCGTTCGTGCGCGACCTCCGGCGCGAGATCTCCGACGTCGACGGCGCGCTCGTCGAGCTCGTGAACAAGCGCCTGCGCCTCGTGGCGAAGTTGAAGCGGTACAAGGAAGAGCACGGCATCGGCTTCGTCGATCTCGCGCGGGAGGAGTGGATGCTGCAGCACCTCCAACGGGGCAACCGCGGGCCGCTGTCGGCGGAGGGGCTCGCCGAGCTGTACCACGAGCTGCTCGACCTCATGAAGCGTGAGGTGCAGAAGAGTGGCGGCTAAGTTCAGGCCGTGTCGAACGCGCGGGCCGCGGCCTCCTGCTCGGCGCGGACGAGAACCGCGCGGTTGAGCGCGTTCACGATCGCGCGCAATGACGCGGTGACGATGCTCGCGTGGACGGCGACGCCCCAGACGGGGTCGCCGTC
>DATKQT010000001.1:0-43643 GCA_035532535.1 Gaiellaceae bacterium | reverse complement strand
TCGATCGATGCCGCTCGCGAGGCCGGTCTCGTCCAGTCGGGCGATCGCGTCGTCATCACCGCCGGCACCGCCGTGAACATCCCCGGCAGCACCAACGTGATCAAGGTGGACATCGCCTGAGAGGCTCCCTCCCTGCGTCCTTGCATCGCACTCGCCGATTGCGCCCGGATCGACGAACATCATTATGTGAGAGCCTCTAAAGCCGCGGCCGCGGCGGTCGCCGCAGGCGCGTTCGCCGTCCTCGCAGTGCTCGTCGCCCATGGGGACCTGACGTCGATCGACCAGTGGGCGGTCGGCCATGCGATGCCGGGCGCCGACTTCAGCGGCACGTCCACACTCGCGAGCGCGGTCATCCCGCTCTGGGACGTGCACTGGCACGGCGTGGTGCACATCGTCGCCGAGCTCGTCACGTTGCCGGCGTCGTTCACGCCGGCAACGGTGATCGTCGCCGCCGCCTGCCTTCGGCTGCGCGGCCGTGCGGGCGCGACCTTCGCGGCGGCTTATGCCGCCGGGAACGTGATCGAGCTGCTCGTGAAAGCGACCCTCACGCGACCGTTGCTCTTCGCCCACGGCGTGCACCTCGCAAGCTTCGACTCCTCATATCCGAGCGGTCACACGATCCGCACGGTGCTCGTCGCGTGTGCCGTCGCGTGGGCGTGGCCGCGCCTCGCACGCTGGGCGATCGCGTGGGCCGTCTGCTCCCTGGCGCTGATCGAGCTCGGCGGCCAGCACGTCCCCTCCGACATCGTCGGTGGGCTCCTGGTCGCAGCCGCGCTCCTCCTTACGACTTGGTCTTCGTGCTCCCGGCGTCCTTCGACAGCTTCTCGACCTTCCGCTCGAGCGCGCTGAGGCGCGCCTCGAGCTCGTCGATCCCGCGGACGCGCCGCTGAAGCTCGTCGAGCCGGTCCTTCATCGAGTTCATCGTGCTGACGACGCGATCGCCGCCCGGCGCATCCTGCAACCGGTGGATCGCCTCTTCGCTCAGCTCCGACAGCTTGCCGAGTAGGTCGGTGCGCTTCTCCTCGGTCACGACGCACAGTCTACGAGAGCCCGGGCGGTTACGCTGCGAACTCGATGCGCCGGCTGCTGATCGGGCTCGTGCTCGCGTTCGCTGCTCCGGCCGCGGCGGCCACGATTCATGCGCCGAAGCAGGGCGGAACCATCCTCGGCACGGCCGCGCCCGACCACCTCGTCGGCGGCCCGGGCAACGACTTCGTGCAAGCAGCCTGGGGCGGCGTCGACCGCGTCGATTGCGGAGGCGGCTTCAACGTCGTCTCCGCCGATCTCGGTGACAAGGTGGCCGCGAACTGCCAGGTCGTCTCCCGCCGCCTCTCGGTCGATACGTCGACGAACCCGGCCGGACAGCACGAGACAGCGGTCGAGCCCGCCGACTTCGCCTGGGGAACCACGGTCGTCGCGGCCTACCAGGTGGGAAGGTTCGCGAGCGGCGGCGCCTCGAACATCGGGTTCGCGGTCTCGAACGACTCGGGCGAGACCTGGACGCGTGGCCTGCTCCCCGGCGTCACCGTCGAGTCGACGCCCGCCGGTCCGGGGAGTGCGGCGTCCGATCCGAGCGTTGCATACGACGCCGCCCACGCCGTCTGGCTCATATCGACGCTGACGATCGAGCAGGGCGGAACGCGTATCACGGTCGCGCACTCGAGCGACGGCCTGCACTGGTCGGCGCCCGTCACCGCGGCGACCGGACCGGCGCTCGACAAGGAATGGGTCGCATGCGACAACGGCGTGTCGAGCCCGTTCCGCGGACGGTGCTACGCCCTCTATACCGACGACGACAAGAACATCACGGTCAGCCAGTCGAGCGACGACGGAGGCGTGACCTGGTCAACGCCGGTTCGCGCGACCGGCGTTCTCGTCGGCACACAACCTGCCGTCCTCCCCGACGGCACGCTCGTCACGATCGCGGGGAACTACACGAGCGAGCAGGCGCTGACGGGGACGATCGAGAGCTTCCGTTCGACCGACGGCGGTGCGACGTTCACGCGGACGACGCTCGCGACGCTGAGCTCGTCGAACAACGACCCCATGCGCGCGATCTCGCTTCCGTCCCTGGCGATCGACGCTGCGGGGACGCTGTTCGCGTCGTGGGCAGACTGCCGTTTCCGCGTGTCGTGCACCGCGAACGACATCGTCATCTCGAGCTCGACGGACGGTGTCACGTGGAGCGCGCCGTCGCGCGTGCCCCTCGCTTCCACGTCGTCGACGCTCGACGCGATGATTCCCGGGCTCGGCGCCGATCCATCCCGGCCCGGGCATCTCGGGCTCGTCTATGCGTACTACACCCCCGGCTCGTGCGCGAAGGGCGCGTGCGCGCTCGGCGTCGCCTTCGTGCAGTCCCCCGACGGCGGCGCGAGCTGGACGAAGCCGCTCCGGCTCGACACCGAGGCGATGCAGATGTCATGGCTGGCCGAAGCGGAGGGCCGCATGGTCGGCGACTACCTCGCGACGGCGTTCGCGGGCGACCGCGCCGTGCCCGTGTACACCCTCGCGATCGCGCCGACCGGGCGCCGCCTGCACGAGGCGATCTTCGCGGCCTCACTGCAGTCGATCGGGTAGCGCCTCGGCAAGGGCCGAGAGTGTCTCGCCCGCGCCGGCGTCGATGCAGACGGCGGCATCGACATCGAACTGGGTCTCGCCGCGATTGACGATCGCGAGCTTGCCGCCCGCCGCCAGGGTCTCGAGCGGAAGGCCGGCGACCGGATACACCTCGAGCGACGAGCCGACGACGAGCAGGAGCCCGGCCTCGGATGCGAGACGGACCGCGCGGTCCATCGCCGCCTGCGGAAGCAGCTCGCCGAACATGACGACGTCTGGCTTGAGGACGCGTCCGCACGTTGCGCAGGCCGGAACCGGCAGTCGGGCGAGCGCCTCGGCGAACGGCACAGCGGTACCGCATTCGAGGCAGCTGGACGTTCGAATCGATCCGTGCACCTCGACGACCGTCCGCGAGCCTGCGCGCTCGTGCAGCCCGTCGACGTTCTGCGTCACGATCGCGTCGACCCAGCCGCGCTGCTCCAGGTCGGCGAGCGCGCGATGGCCGACGTTTGGCTCGACATCCGCGAGCGACGCAAGCCGCTTTCCGTAGAAGCCCCAGACCTTCTCCGGGTCGGCGAGGAAGGCAGCGATGGTCGCATACTCCATCGGGTCGTACCGGCGCCAGATTCCCGTCGGCGACCGGAAGTCCGGGATTCCCGACTCCGTGCTGACGCCTGCGCCGGTGAGCACGACACAGGGCTGGTGCTCACGCAGCAGCTCGGCGAGACGCTCGACCGACATGCGCTCATCGTAGAGTTGCTCCGTGGAAGGGTTCTCGTTCTCGACGCGGGTCCGCGTGCGCTTCGCGGACACCGACGCGCAGGGGGTTGCGCACAACGCCGCGTACCCGGTGTGGTTCGAGGTCGCACGCGTCGAATACCTGCGCGCGTACGCCGGCGGATACCAGACGCTGCGAGATCACGGGATCGAGGCGCTCGTGCTCGAGTCGTACTGCCGTTACCGCGTTCCGGCGCGTTTCGACGACGAGCTGGATGTGTACACGCGCTGCGTCGGCCTGCGCGGAGCGCGGTTCCGCTACGACTACGAAATCATCCGCGCAGACGGCATGCCGATGGCGGACGGCTGGACGGCGCACGCCTGCGTGGACGCGAAGACGTTCCGCCCCACACGCATCCCCGATTGGCTGGCCGACGCTATCCGGACAGCGGAGGCGTAGCCGGCGTCGTCTGCTTTGCCCTCTTCTTTTTCGGGCAGGAACGCATCCCGGCTGCCGCTCAGAAGACGAAGAGCTCGACTCCGCCGCTGACGTTCAGCTCCACGCCGGTGACGTAGGCCGCGAGGTCGGAGCAGAGGAACGCCACGACGTTCGCGATCTCCTGCGGCTCGCCCGGCCGCCGGAGCGCCGTGCGCCTGACGATGCGCTCGTTCATCGCCGCGTTGGCCATCTCGAAGGCCTCCGTCCCGATCACGCCGGGGACGATCGCATTGCACGTGATCCCATGCCGGCCGCCCTCCATCGCGAGCGTCTTCGTGAGGCCGAGCAGGCCCGCCTTCGTCGTCGAGTAGCTGGCCTGCCCGAACCCGCCGAGCGTGCCGGCGACCGAGGCCATGTTCACGATCCGGCCCCAGCCGCGCTCCTTCATGTGAGGCCACGCAGCCTGCGCACAGTTGAACGCGCCCGTGAGGTTGACGCGCAGGTCGCGCTCCCACAGCTCGGCGGACTGCTCGTGGAACTGGGCTACATGGTCGAGCGTGCCCGCGTTGTTGACGAGGATATCGAGCGAGCCGAGCTCTTCGACCGTCCGCGCGACCGCAGCGTCGACCTCCGCACGGTTCGTGACGTCGCAGCGGACGGCGAGCGCCCGCCTCCCCATCGCCTCGATGTCGCGCATGGTCTCCTCGGTGTGCACGAGGCCCTGCTGGCGCGCGACCGTCGCGAGCGACCCATACCGGTCGGTCTCCTCGGAGAGCTGCGACTCGACGAGCAGGTCGGCGACGACGACGTCGGCGCCCGCACGCGCGAGCGTCAGCGCATCGGCCCGGCCGAGGCCGCGCGAGCCTCCGGTAACGAACGCCACTCGCCCGGAGAGGTCGATCTCAATCGGCACGCGGCAAGAATATTTCCTTTGCGATCACGAGCCGCTGGATCTGCGAGGTGCCCTCGTAGATCTGGAACAGCTTCGCGTCGCGCATGAGCTTTTCGACCGGGTACTCCTTGATGTAGCCATAGCCGCCGAATACCTGCACGGCATCGGTGGCGACCTTCATCGCCGTGTCGGCTGCAAAGCGCTTTGCGAAGGACGAGTACAGCGTCGCTTTTCGGCCGAACCCCTGATCGAGCATCCACGCCGCCTGCCAGCAGAGAAGGCGCGACGCCTCGATCTCGGTCGCCATGTCGGCGATCATGAAGTTGACGGCCTGGTGCATCGCGATCGGCACGTCGAAGGTGACGCGCTCCTTCGCATAGGCGACCGAGTGCTCGTACGCGGCCTGCGCGACACCGACCGCTCCGATCGCCGTCCCGGGACGCGTGAAGTCGAGCGTGGCCATCGCGATCTTGAACCCGTCACCTTCCTCGCCGATGCGGTTTTCGACGGGGACGCGAACGTCCTGGAGCGCGAATGCCGACGTGTCGGTTGCCCGCTGGCCCATCTTGTCCAGGTGCTGCTCGATCGTCACGCCGGGAGCGTCCATCGGGACGATGAACGCCGACATCCCCTTCGCTCCGCCCTTCGCGTCCGTCTTCGCGAAGACGACCGTCCATGCGGCATACCCGGCGTTCGTGATGAATGTCTTGGATCCGTTGAGGACGTATTCGTCGCCGTCGCGGACGGCGGTCGTCTTCAAGGACGCGACGTCCGAGCCGGCGCCGGGCTCGGAGAGCCCGAACGAGCAGAGGATCGGCGAGTCGATGAGGGGCGGGAGCCACCGCGCCTTCTGCTGGTCGCTGCCGTACAGAATCACGGGGCCGGCACCGAGGCCGTTGGCGGTGAGCGACGTGCCGATGCCGGAGCAACCCCAGTAGAGCTCCTCGCCGACGAGCATGCCGTCGAACGCGGACAACTGCGAGCCGCCGTACTCCTCGGGCACGTGCAGGTTCATGAGACCGAGCTCGTGCGCCTTCGCGATCACGTCAACCGGATGCCGCATGTGCTCGTCGCACTCGTGCTCGTGGGGCCGGATCTCGTTCGCGGCGAAGCCGCGCGCGAGCTCCCGCAACGCCTTCTGCTCATCCGTCAGCCCGAACGAGACGCCCGCGCTCTGCTCGATGGAGACCATCCTCGACTCCCGCGTCGATTGACTAGTCAGTCAATCATACCGCTTCGAGCGTTTCTGCAACCGGTGCGCGGAGGCTGAGGAGGACACCGCCCGCGAGGACGAGCGCGAAGGCGGCAACCCGGAGACCCCCGCGCACGCCGCCCGGGAGCGCCTCCGAGAAGAGGACCGTCCCGGCCACGATCGGCAGCGCGTTCGTCCAGAGGACGGCGAGACCGGCGGACGCGAGCCGGCTGCCGCGCTGGAAGGCGAGCTGGAGGCACACGAACGCGAGGCCGTGGCACGCGAGGAGGACGGGCGCGAACGCGAGCCGGGCCCCGCCGACGACGGCCGCCTTCGTGGCGACATCGCCGGCTGCGTACAGCACGCCGGCGGCGGTGCCGAGCGCCGCCGCCGACGATCGCCACCGTGCGAGCGCGCCCGCGCACGCCGCCGAGATGACGACCCAGATCGCAACTGCGGCGGCGGCGCCGTGCGCCGTCGGAGGGTGCGCCCCCACGGAGAAGGCGAGCAGCACGAGCCCGCCGAGGGCCGCTCCGACGCCGACGCGCTCGGACCTGCGCAGCCGCGCGCCTCCGAGCGCGAGCACACCGATGCCGCCCGCCGACGCCGCCTGGACGAGCGAGAGCGGCGCAAGGCGCAACGCCACGACGTACAACACCCAGCCGCCGATGCCGGCGAAGAAGCCGAACGTCCACCGGCCGCTGCGGAAGAGCAGGGCGAGCGAATGCAGCGGCCGGCGGAGCGTGAGCGGCGGGAGCTGCGACGCCGAGGAGTGTTGGAGCGCGTAGCCGCCGCCGATCGCGATTGCGGAGCCGACGGCCAGCGCGAGGCCGGCCGCGATCACTGGAAGGGGAGGTACGCCTCGACGGCGAGCGCCGCGATTCCCACGCGCGGCAGGTCGCGCCGCCGCTCGTACACGACGAACCGCCGCTGCCAGGAGGGGAAGAACTTCCGGTTGAAGAGCAGCAGGTTGTCGAGCTGGAACCAGGGCTTCATACGACGAAGTGTCGCAGCCTGGAGGCGTTGTCCGACGCTCAGCTCGGCGTCGGGGGAAAGCAGGGCGGCAAACGGCGAGAAGTTGAGCGACACGCGCGCAAACCCCTGCGTTCGCGCCCAGTCGATCGACGAGCAGATGAGCCACTCGGTGAACCCGTTCGGGACGCCCGCCGCGCGCGGCATCGAGGACAGCGAAAGCGCCGACCCGGCCCGGCACACGGCAAAGTGCAGGAAGCCCTGCGCGTGCCCGGCCGCGTCGACTCCGACGACGAAGACCGCGTCGTCCTCGTCCGCGCGAAAGAGCGCGTCGAACGCCATGGCGAAGCCGCGTTCCGGCGCGTTTCCGCGCCAGGCACGTGCGATCTCCTCGAGCTCTTGGCGCAACGCGCCGCCGATCTCACTCGGCTGGAGCACGCGCGCGGCGTAGCCCGCGCTCTCCAGCCGATGCACCGACTGGCGCACCTTGCGAATCGCCCTGCCGTCGAGCGAGAACGCCGCCGTCTCGACCACGGCCTCGTCGCCGTGATAGAGCGCGCGCAGGCCCACCGAGCGATAGAGATCGAGATCTCGCTCCGATGCCCCGAGGACGGCTATCCGCCAGCCGCGATCGTGCGCGAACTCGAGGAACGACCGCACGAGCTCCTCGCGCGCGCCGGCGCGACCGACTGGATCACCCGCGACGACGGCCACACCGTTGACGACGCGGTACGCGAGGAACGCCGACTCGTCGCGCGCGCAGAAGTACGACTTGTCCGATCGCAACGCGAACGGTGCCAGCGTGTCGACGCCGAAGATCGCGACCAGCCGCCGGACGACGTTCAGCTCGTGCACGCCGCATGTGCGGCGATAGCGCCAGGGGCCGAGCCACTCCAGCAGCAGAACGACCGCACCGCCGACACCGAGCAGGAAGACGGAGAGCGGGAACCAGTCCGCGACCGGGCCTGTCAGGTGATGAGCGCCGTGGAGGCTTAGGCCCACCAGCGCGCGGCCGGTGACGCGGAGCGCAAACCCGATCGTGTACGGCTGGTCGGCCATGAGGCGGTTCACCCACAGCGTGATCAGCCCGTAAAGGCCGACGGCGCTCGCGAGCACGGCCGCATGCACCGCGATGCGCGGCTTGGAGGACGGATCGCCTCGCAGCCGGAAGTCAGCGCGCCGAGCGAGCAGCGCGACGACGGCCAGTCCGGTGACGATCGCGCCGTCGTCGAAGCCGCGCTCGAGGTGCAGCACGAGCAGGACCGTCAGCAACGTGATCGCAAGCTGCCAGGCCCGGCTGCTTCCGCGCACGAGGCCACGCGCCGTCACCATCAGCCCGAGCGCGAGCGGAACGACGAGCGCCTTGGAGAGCCCGTGCACGTGGGCGGCGTCCAGTGCGACGACGAGGGAACGGCGGTGCTCCGGGAACATTCCGTCCAGGGCGGCGAGCAGCCCCACGCCGGCGACGAGCCACGAGAGGACGACGCGCGCCCTCGGCCTGTCTACCGTCCGCGCCCGACCGAGAAGCGCACCGGCCACCCCTGCGAGAACGGCCGGAAGCACGACCGCCTGCTCCGCCGCCGCGGCCTGGAACGCCTGATGCGCCGGAATCTGCCGCACGACGAGGATGGACACGCCGTTGGCGGCGTAGAGCCAGGCCGCGACCGCAGGCCCAAGGAGCATCCCGGCCGTGAGCCGCTCCGCGCGCGCCCAGCGGGCGAGGAGGCCGAGCAAGGACGCGGCGGCACCCCAGACGAGCAGATACAGCCAGATGGACACGCTCCCGTGCTGCGACAGCTCGTCGAGGGCCAGCGCATCGTGCACCACCGGTCCCGGCACGGAGACGACCGGACGCGCGACGTAGAGCCACCCCGTTGCGGCGAGGAGGACGCCGACGGCGAGCAGGCTCGCGGCAGTGCTGCGTGCGGCACTACGCATGGGCAAGCCTCTCCGCGGCAACGAGATACGCAGCCCGCGCGTTGTCCCGCCAGAGCGCCCAGTTGTGACCGCCGTACACCTGGAAATACCGGTGAGCGATTCGCGCGCTCGCGAGCTCACGCGAGAACGCGGCGTTCTGCTTGTGCAGCGGATCCGACGAGCCCGAGTAGAACCAGAAGTACGTCCCGAGCTTCCGCAACGTCGGCGCGACCCGCGGAAGCAGGAGACGGGGATCGTTCGCGGCGAGCGTCCGTAGGTTCGGCCCGAAGATGGAACTGATCCGGTCGGGCCGCTGGTACCCCGACCACGATTCGACCACGGAGAACTCGTGGGGATGGTGGAGTGCGATGTTGATCGCGCCGTAGCCGCCTTCGGACAAGCCGGCGATCGCGCGGCCGCGCGGCGACGCGATCGTGCGAAAGCGTGAGTCGATCGCGCGCACGAGGTCACGGGCCACGAACGTCGCCCAACCGTTCCCGGCGCGAACACCATTGACCCACTCTTCGTCGCTGAACGTGCTGGTGGAGCCGAACGGCATCACGAGGATGAGCGGCTGCGCCCGATGTCGCGCCGTGATGGCGTCGTCGACGATTCCCATCTGCACCGTGTCGAGGAACGCGAGCGGACGGCCCGGAAAGCCGTGCAGCAGGTACATGACGGGGTACCGTCGGCCGGGATGCTGCGCATAGCCGGAAGGCAGGTAGACGTATGCCTCCTGTTTCCGGCCGCCGAGCGCAGGGCTCGAGATCAGGAGCCGCTCGGTCGTTCCGGGCGAGGTGACGAAGGCCGGCTCGCGCGGCGGCGCGAATCCCCGGTATTGCAGGTAGTTGTCCAGGTACCCGCGCACGCCGAATAGCCCGACGGCGAGAAATGCCGCCAATGCGGCCGCTCCGGCCGCAGAGGCAGCCGGAATCGGAGGTTTGAGGCGTGCGGCCCACACACATCTGTGTGTAGCTTGGTGACGTTAAGCGCGCGTTGCGCGTCGATTGTGCCTCCACGATGAAAACCGCTCTCTTCGCCCTGGCAGGCGCAGCAGCGGTGGCCCTTCTCGGCCCACCCGCGGCATCCGCGTCCCAGCGGCGGGTGGACAGCGCCTTCGTGTCCGCCGCCATCGGGGCGCGCCTCCACTTCGAGGTGTATCTCCCGCAGGGATATGCCGCGGGCTCGCAGCGCTATCCCGTGCTCTACGTCCTGCACGGGCTGCCGTCCACCGCTTCCGCCTACACGTCGCTCGGATTCGTCGAGCGCGCGCTCGATTCGGTCGGCCGTTCCGCGATCGTCGTCGTGCCACAAGGGGCCCGCGCCGGAGAGAGCGATCCGGAGTACGTCGACCGCGGCCCCGGCGACCGGTGGGCGACGGCGATCGCGACCGAGCTGCCGCGCGTCATCGATGCGCGCTTCCGAACGATCCGTTCGCGCGCGGGCCGCGCGCTGATCGGCATCTCCGCCGGCGGCTACGGCGCGATGCAGCTGGCGCTCAACCACCTGGACGAGTTCTCCGTCGTCGAGTCGTGGAGCGGCTACTTCCACCCCACCGACCCGACCGGCACGAAGCCGCTCGATCTCGGCTCGGCCGCCCGCGACGCGAAAGCGGACGTCCACGTCGTTCTGCCCACCGTGCGCAGCAAGCTCCGCGCCACTCGGACATTCATCGCCTTCTACGTGGGGCGCAGCGACTGGCGCTTCTACGCCGAGAACGAGATGCTGAACCAGGAGCTGTCGGAGGAGGGTGTCGCTCACATCTTCCGGGCCTATCCCGGCGGCCACGATCAGGCCCTCTGGCAGCGGTACGCAGCGCCCTGGCTGGAGCTCGCGCTCGTCCACCTCGCTCCCGCACACTAGGATCTCGGCGTGGCGACGACGGCGAAGCCGACCTCGCTCGACCCGCGGGACTTCCTCGCCATCGACGCGCTGCTGGACGACGAGGAGCGCGCGATCCGCGACACGGTGCGCAAGTTCGTGCGCGACCGCGTGCTCCCGGACATCGGCGACTGGTTCGAGCGCGCCGTGCTGCCGCGGGAGCTCGTGAAGGAACTGGCC
This sequence comes from Gaiellaceae bacterium, assembly GCA_035532535.1. Taxonomy (GTDB): domain Bacteria; phylum Actinomycetota; class Thermoleophilia; order Gaiellales; family Gaiellaceae; genus Palsa-739. Next base: position 32,897 of record DATKQT010000001.1, on the reverse strand, counting down.
CAGCTCGGGCTCTTCGGCATGCACCTCGAGGGATACGGACTTCCGGGCGCGAGCTCCGTCGCCTATGGGCTCACGTGCATGGAACTCGAGGCCGGGGACGCGGGGATCCGCAGCCTCGTCTCGGTCCAGGGCTCACTCGCGATGTACGCGATCTGGCGCTGGGGCACCGAGGAGCAGAAGCAGCACTGGCTGCCGCAGATGCACGAGGGCGACGCGATCGGCTGCTTCGGCTTGACCGAGCCCGACGCCGGGTCCGACCCCGGTGCGATGCGCACGCACGCGCACCGCGACGGCTCCGACTGGATCCTGAACGGCTCGAAAATGTGGATCACGAACGGATCGATCGCCGACGTCGCCGTCGTGTGGGCGCGCACCGAGGAAGGGCAGATCAACGGCTTCCTCGTCGAGCGCGGGATGCCCGGGTTCGAAGCGCCGGAGATGCACCGCAAGATGTCACTGCGCGCGTCCGTCACCTCCGAGCTCGTGTTCCACGACGTGCGCGTTCCGGAGGAGAACCGCTTCCCCGAGGTCTCGACACTGCGTGGCCCGCTCGCTTGCCTGAGTGAAGCGCGCTACGGGATCGTCTGGGGCTCGGTGGGATCTGCGCGCGCGTGTTTCGAGTCCGCGCTCGAGTACGCGAAGGAGCGCATCGTCTTCGGCAAGCCGATCGCCGGCTACCAGCTCACACAGCAGAAGCTCGCGGAGATGGCGCTCGAGGTGAACCGCGGAACGCTCGTCGCACTGCACCTCGGCCGGAAGAAGGACGAGGGGACGCTGCGGCCCGAGCATGTGAGCATGGGCAAGATGGGCAACGTCCGCGGCGCGCTCGAAGTCGCGCGCAGCGCGCGAACGGTCCTCGGCGGAAACGGGATCACGCTCGAGTACCCCGTCATTCGCCACATGAACAACCTCGAGTCCGTTCTGACCTACGAAGGCACGCACGAAGTGCACACGCTCGTCGTCGGCCAGGCGCTGACCGGCGAGAACGCATTCCGCTAGGGACGACTCGCCGTCCCGGTCGAGAAGGACGCTGCGCGCACGAGCTCGTCCGTCTCGTAGACGGTGCGGCCCCACCCGACCGCGCCGAGCGCATCGCCGATCCTCCCCAGCTCCTCGAAGAGGTTCAGAAGCCGATCCCTTCCGGAGCCGCGAGCGGGCTGCGTGGCAGCTGCGGATTCGGCCCGCCCTCGTTGTACTCGGACGGGGCGACGTCGTTCGGGCCGTCGGCGTAGAAGAGGCTCGCCAGCCGCTGAATCTGCAAGCGGCCGTGACCGAGCTCGAACTGCCCGCCGCCGTACATGCGGACGCCGCGCGCCTCGCACGCCTCGATGCACTCGACGAGCTTGCGCACCGTGCCGAAGCGCGACGGCTTCACGTTCAACCAGCGAGCCGAGATCGGCAAAGCGTCGAAGTCCGCGAGCGAATGGATCGGCGCGTCGAAGCTCAGCCGCCCCTCCGCCCCGCTCAGCGCTTCGCGGCAACCGTCCTCGAGCCATGCGTCCTCGATCACCACGTCGGGGAACGCGTCCGCCACCGCGCGGTAAAAGATGGGGTCGGGCGCGAGGTCGACGACCGTGCCGCGGTAGTACGCCTTCAGGTCGACGACCCGCACGCGGTCGAGCGCGGCGAGGCGGCGCATGAGCTCGTCGTCCCATTCCTTCGTCGCGTCGAGCTTGAACTCGAGCCCGGGATCGTTCTCGAGCCAGGGAGCGACGTCGCTGCGCGTGGACGCGACGAAGCGGATCGGCCGGTACGGCCGCCCGACAACGTCCGCCAGCGAGCGCGCGGTCTGACGCAGGGCGAGGTCGAGCGCGGCGCTCTCGAAGGCCCAACGCCGGTAATCCGGCAGCTCGAAATCGTCGAGACGGCGCGAAAGGCCGTCGAGCGACCAGGTCCCCGCGAGCATGAGCTCTGCGGGAAACGTGTCGTGCTCCGCCGCCTCGTAGGTGACGTCCTCCCCCTCCCCCGTGTGGCCGTCCCCGTCGAGGATGACCGTCGTCGTCACACGCGTCCAGCTGTCGCGCGCGAGTTCGCGGCGCTGCAGCGCATACCCGTCGACGCGGACTTCGAGGGCGGCCAGCTCGTCCCGGAGGGGCATACTCCCAACCTTATGAGGACCGCGCTCGCGCTCGCTGCAACGGTCGCCGCGACGGGATCGCTGCCGCACAGCGGCGTCCTCGTTCCCGGACGCTCCCTCGGCGGCGTGCAGCTGGGCGAGACGACGGCGCAGGTCCGTTCCCAGCTCGGCACCTTCTACGGCGCCTGCGACGGCTGCGCACAGCCGACCTGGTACTTCACGTACAGGCAGTTCACGCATGCCGGCCTCGCGGTGGAGCTGCAGGGCGGCCGCGTCTCGGCCGTGTACACCATCTGGCGGCCGCACGGCTGGCGAACGCGTGCCGGTCTCCAGCTCGACGCGGTCGAAGGCCAGGTGACGAAGCTCGCGTCGCCGGTGACGCCCCTGCAGTGCCCCGCGTACACCGCGTTGGTGCACGACGAACACGGCGTGCGTACGGTCTATTACATCGTCGACGGCAAGCTGTGGGGATTTGGATTGATGCACACGCGAGCGAGCCCGTGCCGGTGATCTCCCTCGACGACGTCCGCGCTGCGGCCGCACGGCTGGACGGCGTCGCGAACCGAACACCGGTATTCACGTCGCGCACGCTCGACGACCGCGTCGGTGCGTCGGTGCACGTGAAAGCGGAGTGCTTTCAGCGCGGCGGCGCGTTCAAGTTCCGCGGCGCGTACAACAAGATCGCGTCGCTCTCCCCCGACAGGCGCAGCCGCGGCGTCCTCGCGTACTCGTCGGGCAACCACGCCCAGGCCGTTGCGATCGCGGCGCGGCTGCTCGGGACGAGCGCGACGATCGTCATGCCCGAGGATGCGCCTCCGGCAAAGCTTGCGGCGACGCTCGGCTACGGCGCGGAGGTCGTGAGCTACGACCGCTGGAACGAGGACCGCGAAGAGATCGGACGGCGCCTCGCGGAGGAACGCGGAGTGGAGCTCGTGCGCCCGTATGACGATCCGCTCGTGATGGCCGGCCAGGGGACGACGGCGCTCGAGCTGCTCGACGACGCCCCCGACCTCGACGTGATCGTGATCCCGGTAGGCGGCGGCGGGCTGATCGCCGGCTGCGCAACCGCGGCGAAGGCGCTCCGGCCCGGCATCCGCATCGTCGGCGTCGAGCCGGAAGCGGGCGACGACACGCAACAGTCGCTGGCCGCGGGCGAACGCGTACGCATCGACGTCCCGCGGACGATCGCGGACGGGCTGCAGGCCGCAGAGCCCGGCGAGCTCACCTTCGAGGTGAACCGCAATCTCCTCGACGAGGTCGTGACGGTCTCCGACGACGAGATCCTCGAGGCGATGGCCTTCCTCTTCGACCGGATGAAGCTCGTCGTCGAACCGAGCGGGGCGGTCGGCATCGCGGCCTTGCTGACGGGTCGGCTCGAGGCGTCCGGCAAGAGCGCCGGCGTCGTCATCTCAGGTGGAAACGTCGGCGTGACGCGCTTTGCCGAGCTGCTCGGCCGAGGCTGACAGTCCCGCCCCGAGCACCTCGACGATGTGGTGCTCGGAGTTCGCCACGTCGTCCTCGTCGCCCGGGAGCCGTCCGAGCACCCACCCGGTGATGAGCTCGTCGATGGCGCCGTAGACGATGACGGCCGCCATGTCCGCGTCGAGGTCTCGGCGAAACTCGCCGTCGGCCTGGCCGCGCTCGAAGATCCTTCGGATCGCGCCGATCGGCTTCACCAGCTCGCCTACCCGCTGGCTCACTTCGGCACTGCGCGCGATCTCGCGGATGACGACGCGCACGACGTCGGGCTCGACCCTCCAGCCGTGGAACATGGCACGGACGATGCCGCGGAGCTGTTCGATCGGAGGATCACCGGAAGACTCGACCGCGTGGATGCGCTCGAGCAGCGCCGTCCAGTGCTCGCGGAAGATCGTCTCCAGCACCTCGTCCTTCGACGAGAAGTAGTGATAGAGCAATCCGTGCGCGACACCGGCCTCCTCGGCGATGTCGCCGACGCGCGACGCGTGGAAGCCCTTCCGGGCGAACACGCGCACGGCTGCGTCGAGGATGACCCTCCGTTTCTCCTCCGCTGCGGTCGAACGCTCGTTCAACGTCGCCGAAGGCTAGTGCTAGGTTCGCCGCCAATGCAACGTCCGCTCGTCGGAACCCTCGTGGTCGACTTCTCCCGGTACCTCCCGGGAGCGTTCGCAGGCGCGGAGCTCCTGCGCCTCGGGGCGCGTGTCATCCGGGTGGAACGGCCCGGAGGCGACCCGATGCGGACGACGGCCCCGGAGTGGTACGGCCTGCTTCACGCCGGGAAGGAGGAGGCGGACTGGACGCAAGGGCCGGAGCTCCTGGCGCAGGCGGACGTCGTGCTCGAGTCGTTCCGGCCCGGCGTCGCAGGCCAGCTCGGGATCGGCCCCGACGCGGCCCCGGAGACAACCGTCTACTGCTCCATCACTGGCTTCGGCGTCGGCGGCGTGCACGAGCAGCGCGCCGGCCACGATCTCAACTACCTCGGATGGGCGGGCGTGCTCGAGCCGACCGCGCCGGCGCTCCCACCCGTCCAGGTCGCAGACCTCGCAGGAGGCGCACTCGGCGCGGTGACCGAAATCCTCGCCGCGCTCCTCGAACGGACCCGAACCGGGAAGGGCGCACGGATCGTCGTGTCGATGACGCACAACGCGCACAAGCTGGCCTCCCGCGCGCCGGTGCTGACGCGCGGGTTCGCCTGCTACCGGATGTACGAGACATCAGACGGCCGTCATCTGACCGTCGCAGCGCTCGAGCCGAAGTTCTTCATCCGCCTATGCGAGCTCGTCGGAAAGCCGCACCTGGCGGAGCGGCAATACGACGCCGGGCAGTCCGCGCTCGCAGCGGCGCTCGAGGAGATCTTCGCCCAGCGGACCCTTGCCGACTGGCTCGCGCTCTTCGACGGCGAGGACGTCTGCGTCGGTCCGGTCGCAACGCTCGCCGAGGCCGACGCAACCCTCTAGGAGTCCTTGTCCTCCTCGCGGCCGATGCGGCCGAGCGCGCGCTGGAACTCGGCGGGGACGATCCACACCTTGTTCGATTCGCCCTGCGCGATCAGCGGCAAGGCCTGCACGTACTGATAGGCGAGGAGCTGCGGATCGGGATTCCCCTCGTGGATCGCCTTGAAGACGGTGCCGATCGCCTGCGCCTGCCCCTCTGCTTCGAGGATCGTCGCCTGTTTGTTCCCTTGCGCGCGCAGCACCGCGGCCTGCTGCTCCCCCTCGGCGGTGAGGATGGCGGACTGCTTCTGCCCCTCGGCCTGGAGGATGGTCGCGCGCTTCTCACGGTCGGCGCGCATCTGCTTCTCCATCGAATCCTTGATCGATGCAGGCGGATCGATCGCCTTCAGCTCGACGCGGTTCACGCGGATCCCCCACTTCCCGGTCGCCTCGTCGAGCACGCCGCGCAGCTGTCCGTTGATCTCGTCGCGCGAGGTGAGGGTGCTCTCGAGCGCCAGGCCGCCGATCACATTGCGCAGCGTCGTCACCGTCAGCTGCTCGATCGCCTGGATGTAGTTCGCGATCTCGTACGTCGCCGACTTCGGATCGTTGACCTGGAAGTAGATGACCGTGTCGATGTTGACGACGAGGTTGTCCTCGGTGATCACCGGCTGCGGCGGGAACGACACCACCTGCTCGCGCAGGTCGATGAGCGGGCGTAGCCGGTCGACGAACGGGACGACGATCGCGAGGCCCGGGTTCAACGTGCGGTGGTAGCGGCCAAGCCGTTCGATCACGCCGGCGCGCGCTTGCGGGACGATGCGAATCGTACGCGCGAGCACGATCAGCACGAGCACTGCAACGACGGCGATGACGATCAACGCGACCATTCGACTCCCTCACTCGTAGACAAGAGCGGTGGCACCTTCGATCTTCATGACCTCGACGTGCGAGCCGGGCTCGATCACCTGGTCCGGCATGTACGCGCGCGCGGACCACTCGTCGCCGCCGATGCGGACGCGGCCGCCCTCACGATCGACCCGCTGCAAGACCACGGCGTGCGCACCTTCGAGCGCCGCAGCGCCGGTGCGGATCGCCACCGGCATGTGCAGATGTGCCCGCGCGATCGGCCGCAGCAGCCCGAGCGACGCGACCGAGCCCGCGATGAACACGAGAAGCTGCAGCCATACCGCCCCGCCGATCGCAGCTGCGACGGCGCTCGCGATGGCTGCGAGCGCGACCGGTCCGAGAAAGAACAATCCCGGCGTGAAGATCTCCCCCGCGGCGAGCAGCACCGCGGCGATCGACCAGGCAAGCCAAGCCGCCACTACTCAGAGAGTAATACGCCGAGGACCTCCGGCAGAGCGCGCAGGTCATCGATGCGCGGCTCGAACCTCAGATGACGTCCGAGCCGATCGACGAGGATCGCCCGCATGCCGATGGCGCGCGCGCCCTCGATGTCGTCCTCCACCGTGTCTCCCACCATCACCGTCTCCTCCGGGCTCACCTCGAGCAGGTCGAGCACGGCGCGGAAGATGGACGCGTGCGGCTTCGTCTTGCCGTGCTGAAACGAGCTGATGCCGGCGTCCACGTCGAGCGCGTGATGGCGTGCGAACGCACCCACGTCGCGTGCCGAGTTGGAGACGAGCCCGATCTTCAGGCCGGCCGAGCGCAACACGTCGAGCACCGGGAGCGTGTCCTCGTAGAGCTCGAAGTTCTCGTGCCGCTCCCAGCCGCGCGTGATCTCGATCGCGCACGCCTCGGCGTCGGGAGCGGTACCGCCCATCCCGCGAACGATCCGTTCCGTGAACGAGAACCAGATCGTGTCGTCGTGCTCGAGGTCGGGATGGAGCTTCAGCTCGACGAGAGCAGCGTCGCGGGCGAGGTCGTAGCGCGCAGGGTCGAGCGTCAAGCCGTGACGTGCGCCCGCCCTGACGTAGCCCTCGGGCCCGAGCTCTGGGCCGGGCCGGGCGAGGGTGAAGTCGACGTCGAATAGAACCGCTTGGAGAGTCAATCGGGGTGCCCAGATTCGAACTGGGGACCTCTCCGACCCGAACGGAGCGCGCTACCAGGCTGCGCCACACCCCGAGAGGCCACCACCCTAGCCAAAGCCGTAGAGACCCGGGAAGCGCTCGGCCAGCAGCGCGACGAGCGTCGCCGCCGGAAGCCCGACGACGTTGAGGTAGTCGCCCTCGATGCGCTCCACGAGCGCCGCGCCTTGCCCCTGGATCGCGTACCCGCCCGCACGCCCTTCCCATTCGCGCGCGGCGAGGTACCACGCCAGGTCGCGCGGCGTCAGCGCGCGGAAGGTGACGACTGTCGTCTCGACGCGGAGCTCTTCCCAGCCCGGCGTGCGCAGGCACAGGCCGGAGACGACCTCGTGCCGCTTGCCCGAGAGGAGCTCGAGCATCGCCTCCGCCTCGCCTTCGTGCGACGGCTTGCCGAGCACTCGGTTACCGCAACGCACGACGGTGTCGACGCCGATAACCGGTCGCTCGCCGCCCTCGACGGAGCGCGCCTTGCCGGCTGCGTGCTCGAGCGGGTCGTCGCCGAGCTCCTCATAGCGCGGCGCAATGATCTCGAAGGGAACGCCGAGCTGCTCGAGGATGGCGCGACGCTGCGGCGACGTCGACGCAAGGAGGATCGGCGGCGCGGGCGACCGGCTCAATGCTTGCGCGCCACCCAGAGCTCCTCGGCGGGCCACTTTCGGCCCCATTCAACGGTGACGTAGTCGTAATACACGGGGTCCTGCGCGTCCTCGGGCGCCTGCAGCTCGTGCAGCGCCTCGAGCTCGAACCCGTTCGCGCGCAGCAGTCGGACCCACTCCCCGTGCGGCAGATGGAACTCCACGCCTTCCTCGCCGGGCCACTCCATCCGGTAGATGCCGAAGAGCGGACGGACGAGCGTTGTTCCCAGCGTCCCCTCGTCCGGGGCGCACAACTGGGAGACGTTCGAGTTCGTGAGGAAGATCAGTCGGCCGTTCGGCCGCAGGAGCCGCGCCGCTTCGGGAATCCATGCGTAGGGATCCGCCCACAGGCATGCGCCGTACTCGCTGACCGCAAGGTCGAACGAAGCATCGGGCAGGGGCACCGACTCGCCCGGAGCCTGCAGAAGCGGAAACTCGATCCCTGTCTCGCACATCATCCTGCGCGCCGTCTCGAGCTGTGCCGGCGTCGGATCCACCCCGACCGGCCGCGCCCCGCGCTTGGCGAGCCAGGCGGAGATGTACGCGGTGCCGCAGCCGAGCTCCACCACGTCGAGGCCCTCGACATCGCCGATGCAGCCGACGCTCGGCTCGGGAACGCCGAAGACACCCCACGAGATCTCGTCGCGACTCCACTGGCGCGGCGCAGCACCGTCGGTGTGCTCGGCGTTCGCCTTCGTCCAGGCGACGACGTTCCGGTCGACGCTAGACGAGCTCATCGCCGGAGAACCAGAGCGCGACCTCGCGCTCGGCCGACTCCGGCGAGTCGGACCCATGCACGAGGTTGTCGGGCATCGACATCGCGAGGTCGCCGCGAATCGTGCCCGGCTCCGCATTCGCCGGATTCGTCGCGCCGATCGTTTTGCGCAGGGTCGCAATCACGCCCTCGCCCTCGACGACGAGCGCCCACGTCGGCCCCGAGGTGATGAAGTCGACGAGGTCGGCGAAGAACGGCTTCTCCCGGTGCTCGGCGTAGTGGGTCTCGCCGAGCGCGCGGTCAGCGGTGACGAGCTTGCCGGCGCGCACGACGAAGCCGCGACGCTCGATCCTGGACAGGATGTCGCCGGCGAGACGTCGCCGAACCGCGTCCGGCTTGATCAGGATCAGAGTCCGCTCAACGCTCACGGCGCGGGACTATAGACGGAGGCGCCGTGGCTTCGATCGGGGTCTCGCAATATGGGCACACCTGCCACAGCGCCTCGAGCGGCGCGCGGCACTTCACGCACGCCTGGCGGAGCTTCGTCGTGCAGATCGGGCAGACGAGGAAGCTCGAGTCGACTTCGGAGCGGCACACCGGGCACACCATGCCGCGCTGCGACAGCCTGTCCTCCATCGCCTTGATCTCGAGCTCGCGCTCGCGCACGTCTTCGAGGTACTCGGGCGGCCGGAAGAGCATGTAGACGAGCGGACCGACGTAGGGCACGAGCCCAAGCAGCGTCGCCATCGCGATAAGCCATGGATCGTCGATCCGGCGGTTTGCGTCCTTGTACGTCCAGTACGCGGACGCGAGCCAGAACAGCACCGCGAATCCGATCACGACCTCGGCGATCGACCGCGTCGTCACAGCAGGGTCCTGCCGATCAGCCAGCCGGCCGCGAACGCTCCGCCGACGATGATCACGAGGACGAGGATGACGAAGGCGAAGACTCCGAGCTTCTCGCCCGTCGTATGTCTGCTAACCGTGGCCATGGAGCTCGGTCAGAAGATAAAGGGACCCGGTGACGAGCACCGCGCCGTTGTCCCCGGCGGCGCTCAGGGCGAGGCGCCGGGCCGCCCCGGGATCGGGCTCGACCTCGACACGGGCGAAGAAGGGGCGTGCGAGGTCGGCGAGGTCAGATGCGGTGAGCGAGCGCGCGTTTGCCGACCCCGTCGCCACCAGCGTGTCCCCCAGGACGGAGAGCGCCTCGAGCATGAGCGCGGGCCGCTTGTCACGCAGGATGGACGCCACGATCACGAATCGACGGTCCGGCAGCCGCGGCAGGAGGTACCCGATTCCGGCGAGGTTGTGGGCGCCGTCCCAGATCTCCAGCGGCTGCTCACTGCGTTGCTCGAGCCGTCCAGGCAGCTGGACGTCTGCTGCGGCCGACGCCTCGACGGGCCGTCCGAGGAACGCCTCGGCGGCGGTGACGGCGAGCGCGAGATTGCTGCGCGCCGTGAGCTCGACGCGGACGGCGCCGTTCTCGGCGGCAAGCTCCTGCCACTCCGGCTCCGCGAGCACGACGACCGCACCCGGGCGGACGACGGCGAGCTTCTCGGCCGCGACCGCCTCGCGCGTGTCGCCCAGGACGTCCGTGTGCTCGAGCGCGACGTTGGTGAGGACCACGACCCGCGTCTCGAGAACGTTCGTCGCGTCATGGCGGCCACCGAGGCCGGCCTCGACGACGGCGACATCGACCTCGGCGTCCGCGAACGCCGCGAGCGCGGCCGCGGTCAGAACCTCGAACTGCGTCGCCCCGAGACGTTCCGCGGGCCCGCGAATGGCGGCGACTGCGCGCTCGAAGTCGGCCTCTTCGCCGCGGATGCGGATGCGCTCGCCCCAGCCGCGCACGTGCGGCGAGACATACGCGCCGACCGCAAGACCCGCGTCGTCGAGCAGCGCCTGCGTCAGCCGCGTCGTCGTCGACTTGCCGTTCGTGCCGACGACGTGGATGGCCGGATAGCGTCGCTGCGGATCGCCGAGCTCGGCGAGCAGCGCGTGCATGCGGTCGAGCCCGAAGCCGTCGGCCGGCCACGGGCTCAGCGACTCAACCCAGCGCGTCGCGGTCGGCAAGGTATTGCGCCAGCTTCTCGCGCTCAACGGCCACCGCCTCGGGCGCAGCGTTCGCCACGAACTTCTCGTTCGCGAGCATCCGCTCGGACCGCTCGATCTCTTTGCGGACGCGCTCGCGCTCCGCCTCGACGTCTCCTTGTCCGTCTTCGGTCGGGCGAACGACCGCGTCGAAGATGCGGGCCGCGTCACCGGTCAGCTTGATGCGAACGCGGCTGCGCCGATAGATCCGCGCGGCGGTCTGCGCGTTCTCCATCGGCCGAAAATCGCCGTCGTAGGTCTCGGCCTCGAGCCACGGCGACACGATCAGCCGCGTGTCGTGGAACTGCGACCAGACCTCTTCCGTCACGTGCGGCATCACGAGGTGGAGGAGCGTCAGCAAACGCTCGAGGGCCGCCAGCGCAGTTGCCTTCGCGTCCGCATCGCCGAGCCGCGGCTTGATCGCTTCGAGGTACCAGTCGCAGAAGTCGTCGAACGTGAGGTGATACAGCCGGTCGACCGCGTGCGCGAAGTCGAAGCGCTCGAGGTCGGCCTCGACCTCCGCGCGCGTCGCGTCGATGCGGGACAGGATCCACCGTTCCTCGACCGAGGACGGCTCGAGCTCGGCGCGCCCGTCGCCCGACATGAGCAGGAGGCGACTCGCGTTCCAGAGCTTGTTCGCGAGCTTCCGGCCCTCTTCGATCGGCTGGGTGGAGAAGCGCACGTCCTGGGTCGACGACATCTTCAGCAGGCCGTAGCGCGTCGCATCGGCGCCGTACTGCGCGATGAGCTCGAGCGGATCGATCCCGGTGCCGAGGCTCTTCGACATGCGCCGGCCGTCCGGCGCGAGGATCGTCGAATGGATGATCACGTCGCTGAACGGGATGTCCCCGATGAGCTCGAGGCCTGCCATGACCATCCGCGCTTCCCAGAGGAAGATGATCTCGCGCGCGGTCGAGTTGACGTCGCCCGGGTAGTACCGGCGCAGGTCCGGCGTGTCGTCCGGCCAGCCGAGCGTCGCGAACGGCCAGAGCGCCGACGAGAACCACGTGTCGAGCACGTCGGGGTCGCGGACGAGCTCTCCCGAACCGCACTCGGCGCATGCGTCGGGCGCCGTCTCGGCGCACGTGACGTGGCCGTCGGGGCAGTACCAGATGGGCAGCTGGTGTCCCCACCAGAGCTGGCGCGACACGTTCCACGGACGGATGTTCTTCAGCCAGTCGAGCGCGACGCGGTTCTGCACCGGCGGATGGAACGTGACACGGCGCGACGCGATCGCGTCGACGGCGGCGGCGGCCATCGGCCCCATGTCGACCCACCACTGCAGCGATGCAAGTGGCTGGATGCGCGTACCGCTGCGCTCGCAGTGGCCGACGGCGTGGCGGTAGCTCTCGCGCTTCTCGAGCAGGCCTTCCTGGCGCAGCCAGTCGACGACGTAGTCGGCCGCCTCCTCCTCGGTCAGCCCGATGAGAAGATCGGGGATGTCGCCGGTCATGCGGCCGTCGAGCCCGATCACCGCCGGCGCGGGCAAGTCGTGATCGCGGCCGATCTCGAAGTCGATCGGATCGTGTCCGGGAGTGACTTTCAGCGCGCCGGTGCCGAAGTCGCGCTCGACGCGCTCGTCGGCGATCACAGGCACGTGGCGGCCGACGACCGGCACGACGACTTCCTTGCCGATCAAATCCCGGTACCGCTCGTCGGCGGGGTTCACCGCGACGGCCACGTCGGCGAGGATGGTCGCAGGGCGCACGGTGGCGACCGTGACGGTGCCGCTACCGTCGACAAGCCGATAGCGGGCGTACGTGAGCGCGTCGTCGACCTCGATGTGCTCGACCTCGAGGTCCGAGATCGAGGTGCGGCAGTCGCTGCACCAGTTGACGATGCGGTTGTCGCGGAACAGCCAGCCGCGCTCGTACAGATGCACGAAGAAGCGCATCACAGCGCGGATGTAGGCGTCGTCCATCGTGAAGCGCTCGCGCTCGTAGTCGAGCGAGCAGCCGAGACGGCGGAACTGCCCCATGATCACGCCGCCGTACTCGTGCAGCCACTCCCACACGCGCTCGACGAAGGCTTCGCGGCCGATCTCGAGCCGCGAGGTGCCCTCCTTGCGCAGCTCCCGCTCCACGACCGCCTGTGTGGCGATGCCGGCGTGGTCGAACCCTGGCTGCCAGAGCGTGTTGAAGCCGCGCATGCGATGCCAGCGAACGAGCGCGTCCTGAATCGAGCCGTTGAGGGCATGCCCCATATGCAGCGCGCCCGTGACGTTCGGCGGCGGCACGGCGATCACGTACGCGTCGCCCGGGCAGGTCGCGTCCGCGCGATACAGCCCTTCGTCCTCCCAGGTGCGCTGCCAACGCTCCTCGACGCCCCCGTGCCTGTACAGCGGCTCCATCATGCGGAGCCGATCGTAGTCATGCGACAGGTGGGTTCAGGCAGCGACTATGCGGAAATCGTACCTCAACGTCGAGCTGCGCGCCCGGCGCGCCAGTCCCGCGGCTGCGCGCCGACCTGCTCGAGGATCGTCTCCAGCAGGTGGAATGACGACAGGACGTGCTCACGCGCGAGCGCCCTTGCTCCCGCAGCGCTGCCGGCAGCGATCGCCTGTTTGATCGCGCGGTGCTGCTCGGCGTTCTTCGCATAGAGCCCGTCGATGGAGTGGTCGCCCGGCGCCCAGACGGCCGGCCCGGAGAACGTGCGCCGTGCGCTCTTGGCGAGCTGCTCGACGAGCGGAAGGGCGGCGACCCCATAAATGACGTCGTGGAACGCGTGGTTCGCCCGCACCCAGTCGCCCATGATCGAGCGGCGGTCGTCTCCAGGCTCGTGGGCGCGCAGCTCCTGGGAGATAGCGGCGAAGCGCCGTTCCGCGGCGTCGAGCTCCTCGAGGTCCTCGGGAGCGAACTTCGTCGCGGCCACCTCGGTGGCGAGCCCTTCGAGCTCGGCGCGCACCATGAAGGCTTCGTGCAGCTCGTCCCGCGAGATCGTGCGAACACGCACGCCGCGGTTGGGCACGAACGAGACGAGCCCGAGCGCGGCCAAGCGGCGAAGCGCCTCGCGGACGGGCGTGCGCGAGACGTTGAACTGCTCCGAGAGCTGCTCCTGCCGGAGGACTGTCCCGGGCGCGAGCTCTCCCGAGACGATCGCCTCCTCGATCACGAGCGCGATGTCGTCTGCCTTGGTGCTGTCGAGCGTCACTCCAGATGAGTGTACGCCGGGACCGTCAGGAATTCGACGAGCTCCGGCTGCAGCGCCACCTCCAGGAAAAGCTCCTTCGCCTCCTCGCCGGCCTCGACCTCGCCCACCTCGCGGCGCACGCGCGCCTCGTCGAAGCGGCCGGCGCGCACCCACTGCCACACCTGCGAGCGCGAGATCTCCGCCGTCGCGGCGTCCTCCATGAGATTGTCGATCGCCGCCGCCCCGACGCCGTGCAGCCAGGCGTCCAGGTAGCGCACGCCGACCGAGACGTTCGTGCGCAGCCCGACGTCCGTGACCTCGCCCGGTGTGTCCGGGATCGAGAGCAGCGCTGCCGCATCGGCGACAACGTCGTCGCGGAGGCGGTCGACCTGGTTCGGCCGGTCACCGAGCACCGCATCGAACGCGCCCGTCGCCACCGGTACGAGGTCGGGGTGCGCGACCCAGGTCCCGTCGAACCCCTGCCCTGCCTCACGCTCCTTGTCCTCTTGCACCTTGCCGAGCGCGATGCGGTTCACCTCGGGATCCTTCCGCGACGGGATGAACGCCGCCATGCCCCCGATCGCATGCGCGCCGCGCTTGTGACACGTTGCAACTAGGAGCTCGGTATAGGCGCGCATGAACGGCACGGTCATCGTCACCTCTATGCGGTCCGGCAGCACCCAGTCGCGCGACCGGAACTTCTTGATCACGCTGAAGATGTAATCCCAGCGGCCGGCGTTCAGCGAGCAGCCGTAGTCGCGCAGCGCATGCAGGATCTCGTCCATCTCGAAGGCGGCGAGAATCGTCTCGATCAGGACCGTGCAACGGATCGAGCCGTGCGGAACGCCGAGCTCGTCCTCCGCGAGCGCGAACGCGGAGGCCCACAGCTCCGCCTCCTCCCTCGACTCGAGTTTCGGAAGATAGAAGTACGGCACCTTGACCCCGGCGTTGTGGAACATGACGAGGCCGAAGTCGAAGAGCGACGCGGACACGGGCTCGCCGTCCACCTCGAAGTGCCGTTCGACCAAGTGCCAGCCGCGCGGCCGGATCATGAGCGTCGCGATGCCGTCGTTCAGCCGGTAGCTCTTCTCGTCCGTATCGAGCGCGATCTCGCGCCGCACCGCGTCGCGGACGTTCGCCTGGCCCTGGATGACGTTCTCCCACGTGGGCGAGTTGGCGTCCTCGAAGTCGGCCATGAACACGCGCGCGCCGGAGTTGAGCGCGTTGATCATCATCTTGCGCTCCACCGGCCCCGTGATCTCGCAGCGACGGTCGAGGAGATCATCGGGCGCCGCTGCGACGCGCCAGTCGCCCTCGCGAATCGCGCGCGTGTCGGCGCGAAAGTCCGGGAGCGCGCCGCGGTCGAGCTCGAGCTGCCGCTGGTGCCGCCGGTCGAGCAGCTCGAGCCGCCGCGGGTTCAGCTCACGATGGAGCCGTTCGACGAACGCAGCCGCCGGCTGGGAGAGGATCTCCTCGGCAGCCGCTGCGCTCACGCAACCGCTTCCTGCTCGAACTGCGCCTCCTCGGTGGAGCCTTTGAGCGCCAGCGTCGAGCTCTGCGGCGACACCGCTTGCGCGACGAGATCGAAGTAGCCGGCGCCGACCTCGCGCTGGTGGCGTGTGGCCGTGTAGCCGAACTCCTCCAATTCGAACTCGCGCGTCTGCAGCTTCACGTATGCCGTCATGTCGTCGGATGCGTATCCACGGGCGAGCTCGAACATACCCGCATTGAGGGCGTGGAAGCCGGCCAGCGTGATGAACTGGAAGCGGTAGCCCATCTCGGCGAGCATGCGCTGGAAGCCCGCGATCTGTTTCTCGTCGAGGTGCTTGCTCCAGTTGAAGGATGGCGAGCAGTTGTACGCGAGCAGCTTCCCGGGGAACTTCTCGTGCACCGCGTCCGCGAACTCGCGTGCCTCGCCGATGTCCGGCGTCGACGTTTCGCACCACAGCACGTCGGCGTACGGCGCGTACGCGAGCGCTCGGGAGATGGCCTGGTCGAGGCCTTCACGAACACGGTAGAAACCCTCCGCCGTCCGTTCGCCGGTGACGAAGTCGCGGTCGTACTCGTCGACGTCGCTCGTCAAGAGCGCGGCCGCGAGCGCGTCCGTGCGTGCGAAGAGCAGCGTCGGCACGTCGAGCACGTCGGCTGCGAGCCTCGCCGCGTTGAGCGTGCGCACGAACTGCGAGGTGGGCACGAGCACCTTGCCACCGAGGTGCCCGCATTTCTTCTCCGACGCGAGCTGATCTTCGTAGTGGACACCGGCGGCGCCCGCCTCGATCATCGAGCGCATGAGCTCGTACGCGTTGAGCGGGCCGCCGAAGCCGGCCTCGGCGTCGGCGAGGATCGGCGCCAGCCAGTGCGTGCCGTTCTTGCCCTCCGCCCAGTCGATCTGGTCGGCGCGGAGCAGCGCGCTGTTCAGGCGCTTGACGAGCTGCGGCGCGCTGTTGGCCGGATAGAGGCTCTGGTCCGGGTACGTATGCCCGGCGAGGTTGGCGTCGGCGGCCACCTGCCAGCCCGAGAGATAGACCGCCTTCAGCCCCGCCTTGACCATCTGCACCGCCTGGCCGCCGCTCAGGGCGCCGAGCGCGCGCACCGGCTCGTCCTCGTGCAGGAGCTGCCACAGCCGATCGGCGCCGAGGCGCGCGAGCGTCTGCTCGGGGATGACCGAGCCCCGCAGGCGGACGACGTCCGCCGCCGTGTACGTCCGCTCGATGCCGGCCCAGCGGGCGTCCTGCTGCCACCGGGCTTCGAGGTCGTTCGTCTGCTCCTGGATCCGAATCTCGGGCTGCATGGCCTCTCCTTGCCGAGTGGACGGGTGTTTCGGATCCTAAATTACCATCCGGACGGCACGCAAATCGGGTTTTCCGGTTTCTCGGACCCGAAGCGGGCTAGCGGGCGGTCCAGCCGAGGTCGAGCACGAAGGGCGTGCCCGTCACCGCCCGGCCGTCCGGCCCGAGCAGCCAGGAGGCGGCCGCCGCGACCTCGGACGGCTCGAGAAAGCGCTTGACCGCCTGCGGGGCGAGGAGGTCGTCGATGGAACGCTCGTCGAGCTGGCGCTCGACGATCTCGGTGCGCACGTACGCGGGGCAGAGCGCGGCGGCGGAGATCCCGACTTCGGCGCCCTCGAGCGCGAGCACCTTCACGAGCCCGACGACGCCATGCTTCGCGGCGACGTATCCCGCCTTGAACGGCGAGGCGACGAGACCGTGCACGGAGGCGACGACGAGGAAGCGCCCGTCGCCGGAGGCTGCGAGCGCGTCCCACGCATACTTCGCCAGCAGGAAGGGGCTCGTGAGCAGCAGGGCCTGCAGCCGCTCCCACTCGTCCTCCGGAAAGTCGCGCACCGGAGCGACGTGCTGGAAGCCGGCGTTCGCGACGACGGCGTCGAGGCGCCCGTCGAACCGCTCGAGCGCCGCGTCCACCACCGCGCGATTTCCCTCACGCGTCGTGAGGTCGCCGTCCTCGACGTCGACCGCGTGCACGTTCCAGCCGTCGGCGGCGAGGCGTTCGGCGGTCGCCGCGCCGATACCGCGCGCGGCGCCTGTAACCAGCACGTTCCGCGTGTTCACCGGTACCGGGTACCGGTCTTTCGCGCACCGGAAGTAACGGCTGAACGGCTGGTATCTGGTACCGGCGTCACGTGTAGTAGCGAAACACGAGCTCGGCCACGCAGACGGGCTTGTCCCCGCCCTCGCGCTCGATCGTCGCTGCCATCGTCGCCTGGAAGCCCCACTCCGACTCGTCGACGGCCTCCACCCGGAAGGTGCCGCGAACGCGCGATCCGGACGGAACCGGTGCGGGGAACCGAACCTTGTTGAGGCCGTAGTTCACGGCCATGCCGCCGTCCTGCCGCGGAACGACCTCGTACGACATCACCGGCAGGAGCGAGAGCGTCAGGTAGCCGTGGCCGATCGTCCCGCCGAACGGGCCGGCTGCGGCGCGCTCGGGGTCGACGTGGATCCACTGGTGGTCGCCGGTCGCGTCGGCGAACGCGTCGATCCGGTCCTGGCCGACCTCGATCCACGAGGAAGGCCCGAACTCCGCGCCCGGGGTCAGCTCAGCCACGGAGGAAGTCTCGCACGATCGGCGCCAGCAGCTCACCCTCTTGCCACATGACGAGGTGCCCCCGGTCGGGGATGCGCTCAATGCGGGCGCCGGGAATCCGCTCCGCGAGGAGCTCGCTGTTGCGCGCGTCGATCACCGTGTCCTCGCTCGCATGAATCACGAGCGTCGGCGCCGAAATGGCCGAGAGGCGGTCGTACGCGTCGTGCCCACGGCTCGCACCGAGCTGCGCCTGCCATGCCTCGACCGACGGCGCACGTTCGAGACGGTATGCATAGACCTCATCGACGAGCTCCGCCCGTTCGCGGACGGCGTGGTCGCCGAGCGAGTTCTCGACCATCAGGCGAAGGCCGCCCTCACGGTCCATCGAGGGAAAACGCGTGAACGCGTCGACGCCTCGCTCCGGCATCGGAAACGCATTCGGCCCGCCGGGCGACGTCGAGCAGAGGACGAGCCTGCGCACGCGCTCCGGATGCGTGAGGGCGATCTCCTGTGCGATGAAGCCGCCGAGGCTGACACCGAAGATGTGCGTCGACTCGATGCCGGCGTCGTCGAGGACGGCAACGGCATCCGCTGCGAGCTGCTGCACCGTGTACGGCCCCTCGGGAACGTCGCTGTCGCCGACGCCGCGATTGTCCACGAGAACGACGCGAAAGTCCTCGGCGAGGATGCGCGGCAGCGGCCCCCACCCTCGGCGGTCGTACGCGAGCCCGTGGATGAACAGCAGCGGTTCGCCCGCGCCCGTCTCCTCGTACGCGATGCTGACGCCGTTGTTGTCGGCGAAGCGGGTACGCGGGTCGGCGGCTGTCACGGGACGGCGAACGACCGGTACCTGTTACCGCTTCGCGGAAACAGGTACCACCTCCGTCTCTACGCGGATTTTTCGACTGGCTCGTCTAGGTCCGTGTCGGCCCCAGCGCTCGTGACGAGCGTGGGCCGGATGCCCTGCGCGATGCACTCCTTGGTGATCACGCACTTTGTGACGTCGCGGCGCGAGGGGAGCTCGAACATCACGTCGAGGAGCGCGCCTTCGATGATCGAGCGGAGGCCGCGGGCGCCGGTCTCGCGCGCGAGCGCCTTCTCTGCGATCTCCCACAGCCCGTCCTCGGTGAAGACGAGCTCGATGTTGTCGTAGCCGAAGAAGCGCTGGTACTGCTTCGCGAGCGCGTTCTTCGGCTCGGTGAGGATCTGTACGAGATCCTCCTTGCGCAGCTGGTGCACCGCCGAGACGACCGGGAGCCGGCCGATGAACTCGGGGATGAGACCGAAGTTGAGCAGGTCTTCCGGCATCACCTGCGTGAGCAGCTCGGACGATTCGGTCGAGTGCTTCGAGCGCACCTCGGCGCCGAAGCCGACCGCGTTCTTGCCGATGCGGCGCGCGATGATCTTGTCCAGGCCGGCGAACGCGCCGCCGCAGATGAACAGGATGTTCGTCGTGTCGATGGACAGGAACTCCTGGTGCGGGTGCTTGCGCCCGCCCTGCGGGGGCACCGACGCGACCGTCCCCTCGAGGATCTTCAGCAGCGCCTGCTGCACGCCCTCGCCGGAGACGTCGCGCGTGATGGACGGGTTGTCCGCCTTGCGCGCGATCTTGTCGACCTCGTCGATGTAGATGATCCCGGTCTCGGCCTTCTTGATGTCGAAGTCGGCCGCCTGGATCAGCTTCAGCAGGATGTTCTCGACGTCCTCACCGACGTAGCCTGCCTCGGTGAGCGCGGTCGCGTCGGCGATCGCGAACGGCACGTTGAGGATGCGCGCCAGCGTCTGCGCCAGCAGCGTCTTGCCGCAACCCGTCGGGCCGAGCAGCAGGATGTTCGACTTCTGGAGCTCCACCTCGTCCTCGTCGGTGCCCATCTGCACGCGCTTGTAGTGGTTGTAGACCGCGACCGACAGCGTGCGCTTCGCCTCTTCCTGCGAGACGACGTAATCGTTGAGGACGGTGTAGATGTCCCGCGGCCGCGGCAGGTTGTCGAGATCGAGCTGGGTCGGAGAGGTGAGCTCCTCGTCGATGATCTCGTTGCAGAGATCGATGCACTCGTCGCAGATGTACACGCCGGGGCCGGCGATCAATTTCTTGACCTGCCGCTGGCTCTTCCCGCAGAAGCTGCAGAGAAGCTGCTCGTTTCCTTCGCTGGCCCTGGCCACGGTGCTCTCCTTGTACCTCGGATCCCGCTTTTCGTCTACCGGTGGGCGACGACGTTGTCGACGATCCCGTATTCCTTGGCCTCTTCTGCGGTCATGTAGTAGTCGCGCTCCATGTCCTTCGAGACCTTTTCGACCGGCTGATTCGTGTGCTTACCGATGATCTCCTCCAGGCCGCGCTTGAGGTTGATCGTCTCGCGCGCCTGGATCTCGATGTCGGTGCCCTGCCCCTGGAACCCACCGGATACCTGGTGGATGAGGATCTTGGAGTTCGGCAGCGCCGACCGCTTTCCCTCCGTGCCGGCCGCAAGAAGGAGGGCGCCCATCGACATCGCGATGCCGACGCAGGTGGTCGCGACCTCGCAGCGGATGAACTGCATCGTGTCGTAGATGGCCAGCCCGGCGTACACCGAGCCGCCCGGCGAGTTGATGTACAGCTGGATGTCCTTGTCGGGATCCTCCGACTCCAGATGAATCATCTGGGCGACGATGAGGTTCGCGACAACGTCGTCGATCGGCGTCCCGAGGAAGATGATGCGCTCGTTCAAGAGCCTCGAGTAGATGTCGAAGAAACGCTCGCCACGCGAGGTCTGCTCGATGACGGACGGTATGACGAGGTTCGACGGTGTCGGATTCATGTGGCTCCTCAGCTTCCCGGGGTCCAGAGTTTCGCTTCGGTCTGCGGCTTTTCCTTGTCGGGCGTCCAGATCGACTCGCGTGCCGCCGCCAGCTCACGCGGAATCCGCTTGACCTCCGAGGCGACAGTGTCGAGCGCCCTGCGCAGGCGCAGGTCCTCGCGCAGCGACTCGAAGCGCCCCGACTCGCGCAGGCGCAGCAGCTGATCCTCGGGATCCTCGTCGAACGCCTCCGCCTGTTCGCGGATGAGCCCCTCGATCTCGGAATCCGGAATGTCGATGTCGAGCTTCTCGGCGGCCGCCTCGAGCACGAGCTCACGCGCGACCGAGCGCGTGGCTTCCTCGCGCAGGCGCTCGAGCAGGTCGTCGGCGGACTGGCCCGTCATCGTCAGGTACGTCTCGAGCCGCACGCCCCGTGACTCGACCTGGCGGGCGAGCGAGCGCAGCAACTCGCGTGTGCGCGCCTCGACGAGCGGCCCGGAGGCATCGACCTTCGAGGCCTCGACGAGCGCGTCGGCGACGTCGGAGCGGAACTGGGCATCGATCTCCTCCTCGATCTGCTCGAGCAGACGCGACTCGACGTCGGCGCGCAGATCGGCGAACGAGTCGAACTCGCTCGCGGCGCGCGCCAGCTCGTCGTCGAGCGGCGGCAGCACCTTCTCCTTGATCTCCTTCACCGTCACCGAGACGTTCTGCTTCGACCCGTCGACGAGCTCGAACTCGATCTCCCTCGTCTCACCGGCGTTCAGACCGACGATGCCCTGCTCGATCTCCTCGACGACGGCGCCGCGGCCGAGCTCGACGACGTAGTCGCGCCGCGTCTCGCCCTGGGGCGAGACCATGTCGACGATGACGGTGTCGTCGGGGGCGACCGGCCGGCCCTCGACCGGCACGAGCTCGGCGACGGTTGCACGAAGCGCGTCCAGCTCTCGCTCGACGAGCTCCTCCGGAACCTCCGGCTCGTATGCGCCGACCTCGAGCGCTTTCCAGTCGGCGACTTCCGGCTTCGCCTGGACGGTCACCGTTGCGGTGAACTGCCAGTCCTGGTCCTCGGAGGCCGGAAGCTGGAAGTCGTACTCGGGCTGCTCGACGGGGCGCACGCGCGACTGCGCGGCGGCGTTCCAGAACCAGCCGCCGATGTGGCTGTCGACCGCCTCCGCCATGAGGCGCTCGCGGCCGACGCGCTGCACGAGGACGCCCCGCGGCACCTTGCCTTTCCGGAAGCCGGGGATCTTCGCGCTCTTCGCAAGGTCGGTGGCGGCGTGCTCGACGGCGTGGTGGACGTCGTGCGACGGCACCTGCACCGTGATCCGGACCCGGTTCTCGGGCAGCTCTTCGACTTGTGTCTGCACCCGGCCATTCAAGCAGAGGGGGTGTAGCCTGCGGCCTCGGTTGCGCCTGTTCATCCTGACTCGGCACGCCCATTCCACCCTGAACGTCGAGGGTCGAATCAACGGCGATCCCGCCATCCCCGTGCCGCTGACGGACGAGGGGCGGGCCGAAGCGGCTCGCCTGGGGCACCAGCTCGCGCCGCTCGGGCTCCAGCTCTGCGTCCACACCCGGTTCGAGCGAACGAAGGAGACGGCCGAGTGCATCCTGCAGGGGCGGAACGTCCCATTCCTCGTCGAGCCGCTCCTCGATGACATCGACGTCGGCGAGCTCGAGGGAGACACGCTCAGCGAGTATCGAGCGTGGAAGCACGCGCACACGTGGGCGGATCGGTTCCCCGGCGGCGAGAGCCTCGACGACGCGGCCCGGCGGTACGCGCGCGCCTTCCGGCGGCTGCTCGACCGAGACGAGACCGCGACGCTCGTCGTCTGTCACGAGATCCCCATCCGGTATGCGCTGAACGCCGCTGCCGGATCGCCCGACCTGGACGCGCCGGAGCACGCGATCCCGAACACGACGCCGTATCTCTTCGACGACGACGCCTTGCGCCGCGCCGCCGAGCACATCGAACGCGTCGTCCGGTAGAAGGATGCAGGATCACTCCGGCGAATGGATCCAACCGAACGATGAACGCGTTGTCCTGGCTCCTCGTCGGCGTCGTCTCGCTCCTCTGGGCGGCGATGGCCGGCGCGGTCGCGTGGCGCGCGCGACTCGTCACTAGACGTTGACCCACCGCGACTGCATTCACCAGACGCGATCTCGCGTAGTGCCGAGTGCGGGCGGAGGGACTTGAACCCCCACGGGCTTTCGCCCACCGGCTCCTAAGGCCGGCGCGTCTACCGTTTCGCCACGCCCGCGCGCGCGACTAACGGTACTCGGCCCGGATCGTGCCGAGCAGCGTCCCGCCGTGGGCGCGCGTCCCGTCGCGATGGAGCACGTCAACCTCGAAGCCCGGGTAGCGCCCGCGGAAGCGTCCCTCGCGCCACGCCTTCACGTTGGCCGCGTCTGCCATCGCGCGCCGGAACTGGTACGTCGGCATGTGCGTCCGGTCGCCGCGGACGTTCCGCCCGTCCAGGTGGCGCACCGCAACGCGGAACCCCTCCACGTTCTCGATCCGCCGTTCAACCGCCTCGACCGTCGCCATGCGCCAATCGTCTCATGGCAACGTCCTCCGATCTATAGTCCCGCCTCGTGGCCGGAATGCGACCCGAGGACGTCTATGAGCTCACCGGCGTCGCCGACCCCCGCATCTCACCGGACGGGACGCGCGCCTCGTATCAGGTCTGGTCGATCGACAAGGACAAGAACGACTACCGCGGCGCGATCTGGATCGCACGGATCGATGGATCCGCGGAGCCGGAGCAGTTCACCTTCGGCGACCGTCGCGACGGGATGGCGCGCTGGTCGCCAGATGGCCGGTGGCTCTCGTTCGTGTCCAACCGCGGCGACGACAAGACGCCGGGGAACCTCTATGTCATCCCGGCCGAGGGCGGCGAGGCGCGCAAGCTCACCGACCTGAAGGAGAGTGTCGAGAGCGCGGAGTGGTCGCCCGACTCGACCCGCATCCTCTTCACCGCGCGCGACCGCGACGAGGCCTACGACGAAGAGGACGACCGCAAGCGCACACCGCGCCGCTTCCGGCGTGTCTTCCACAAGCTCGACAGCGTCGGCTGGACGGGCGACCGCCGCAAGCACCTCTGGATCGTCGACCTCGACGGCAACACGCGCCAGCTCACCGACGGCGACTTCGAGGACGACACGCCTGCATGGTCACCCGACGGGAAGCGCGTCTTCTTCGCTTCGCTTCGCACCCCGGACTGGGACGTCGAGCTCATCACACGGCTCTACGCCGTCGACGCGTCCGGCGGCGAGCCGGAGCAGATCACCGGCGACGACGCAGCGTGCGGCTGGCCCGCACTCTCGGCCGACGGCCGGCTCGCGTACGAATGGACCGTCGAGGACGGCACCGATCCGCATCACACGCAGATCGCCGTCGCGGCGAAGCCCGGCGCCGCGGCGAAAGTCCTCACCGCCTCGCTCGACCGCCAGTGCGGGCCGTACCCGCCCATTCGCGGGCCGGTGTGGAACGGCGACCGCATCGTCTTCGCGGTCGAGGACGGCGGCAACGCCCACCTGTACTCCGTCGCTGCGGACGCCAGAGGCGAACCGGAGCTGCTCGTCGGCGGCGAGCAGGTCATCGGCGGCTTCGACGTCGCCGGAGACGCGCTCGTCTATGTCGGCAGCACGCACACGACGATGCGCGAGCTCTACAGCGGCCGCGACGGCAAGCAGCTCACGCACGTCGGCAAGGACTTCACCGCAGGGCGCGAACTGAGCGACCCCGAGCGCTTCACCGCGGTGTCGAAGGACGGCACCGAGGTCGACGCGTGGCTCGTCCGCCCTCCGGGCTTCGATCCCAAGAAGCGCTACCCGGTCATTCTGACCATCCACGGCGGCCCGTTCACGCAGTACGGCACCGGGTTCTTCGACGAGGTGCAAGTGATGGCCGGCGGCGGCTACGTCGTCCTGTTCTCGAACCCCCGTGGCGGGTCCGGCCACTCGGAGGAGTGGGGACGCGCGATTCGCGGGCCTGTCGGAGACGCCGGGCCGGGGTGGGGCACCGTCGACTACGAGGACGTCATGGCCGTCGTCGACACAGCGCTCGAGAAGTTCGACGTCCTCGACGGCGAGCGCATGGGGGTGATCGGCGGCTCGTACGGAGGATTCATGACGTCGTGGATCGTCGGGCACACGAACCGCTTCAAGGCCGCGATCACCGAGCGCAGCGTGAACAACCTCGTGAGCATGTTCGGCTCGAGCGACCTGTTCTGGGTGTTCGAGCGGCAGTTCGGCGGCCCGATGTGGGACAACGTCGAGTCGCATCTCGAGAAGTCGCCGTCGACGTATGCGAAGAACATCGAGACGCCGCTGCTCATCCTCCACTCCGAGAACGACCTGCGCTGCCCCGTCGAGCAGGGTGAGCACCTGTTCTCGCTGCTGCGCCTGCTCGGCAAGGAGGTCGAGCTCCTGCGCTTCCCGGCGGAGAGCCACGAGCTCACCCGCAGCGGCTCACCCATGCACCGCGTCCAAAGGTTCGACGCGGTCCTCGAGTACTTCGGGCGCTACCTCTCGCCCTGACTCACCACTCGTCCCAATGGACCATCGAGTCCAGGGACTTGCGCTTGCCCGGCTTGAAGTCCGTTCCGATCGTGTAGGCCACCGGGATGAGCGCCACCTGGGTGACCTCGTCGTAGGGGATGCCGAGGATCTCGGCCGCCTCGCGCTCGTGCATGAGGTGGAACGTCGTCCAGCACGTGCCGAGCCCGCGCGAGCGGGCCGCCAGCATGAACGACCAGGCTGCCGGGACGATCGACCCGAACATCGAGGCGACGAGCGGGTTCGACTTCCCCTCATAGCGGCCGACCACGCACGGGATCACGTGCACGGGCACCTCGTGGATGTGGTCGGCGAGGTGCACGACGGCGTCGCCGATCCGCGCCATCTGCCCCTCGCGCGGCCCTCCGCCCCGCTGGAGATACGGGAAGGCGACCTCGCGCCAGAGCTCCCCGAGCTTCGCCCGCTTCTCTGCGTCGGTCACGACGACGAAGTGCCAGTTCTGCGAATAGCTCGCCGTGGGCGCCTGCTGGGCGAGCCTGAGGCACTCCTCGAGCACCTCACGCTCGACCGGCCGGGTGAGGTCGAGGCGCTTGCGGACGGCGCGTGTCGTGGACAGGAGCTCGTCGGGTGTCAGTTCGAGCACGCGCTCAAACTACTCTCTTTGCAGGAGGGCACGACGCCATAGATCCCAGGTGAGAGTCCGGTTCCGGACGGATTCCATCGGCGACCGGTCGCACGGATCATGAGGGAGTGACCGCAAAGCCGATTCTCTGCGTCGACGACGACCCGCAGGTCCGCTCGTGCATCAAGCGAGTGCTGCACGCGGCGGCCTACACCTGCGACTGCGCCGGCGACGCCCACGAGGCCCGGCGGCTCCTCGCCGTCCACGACTACTCGGTCGTCCTCTGCGACATCGGCCTCCCCGGGGAGTCCGGGCTCGTGCTCCTCTCCGAGCTCGCCGCCCTGCCGGCCACAGCCACGGTGATGGTGACCGGCCACGACGACCCCTACACGGCCGACCGCGCGCTCGCGCTCGGCGCCCACGGCTACCTCACGAAGCCCTTCGTCCCGAACGACCTTCTCATCGCTGTCGCCGGCGCGATCCACCGCAGCCGCCTCGAGGAGTCCCGCTCCGCGCAGCTCGAACAGGCCTACGCCGCGATCGCAGTGTCGGAGGAAGAGTTGCGGCGCGCATACGCGGAGACGGTCGCCCGGCTCGGCCGCGCAATGGAGTTTCACGATCTCGAGACCGGCGAGCACGTCGAGCGCGTCGCCGAATCCGCGCGCCTGATCGCGGTCGAGCTCGGACTGACCGCCGTCGTCGCCGAGCGGCTGCGGCTGGCCGGCCCGCTGCACGACATCGGCAAGATCGCGATCAGCGAGGCGATCCTGCGCAAGCCGGGCGCGCTCTCCCCCGACGAGCGCGGCGTGATGGAACGTCACACCGAGGTCGGACGGGAGCTGCTCGCCGGCTCCGGAAACGAGCTTCTCGAGCTGGCTGCGACCGTGGCCTGGACGCATCACGAGAACTGGGACGGCTCCGGGTATCCGCGCGGGCTGGCCGGGGACGAGATTCCGCTCGCGGGGAGGATCGTCACCGTCGCCGACGTCTTCGACGCGCTCACGAGCGACCGCCCCTACCGCGGGGCGTGGACGGCGGAGGATGCCCTTACGTTCGTCATCGAACAGCGTGGACGGAAATTCGACCCGGCAGTCGTCGACGCGTTCGCGCGCTCGTTCGTACGCCATGAGGAGGCAGTTGCCGTATGACCAAGCCCAATCCCGATCGATCGACGGTCACCTGCCTCATCGCAGACGACCATCCCCCCATCGTCGACTGCGTGGCGCGGTACCTCTCCGCCGCTGGATACGCCGTCGTCGCGACCGCACGCGACGGGGAGCAGGCCCTCACGGCGATCGAGCTGTACCGTCCGGCCGTGTGCGTCGCCGACCTCCGCATGCCGCGGCTCGGCGGCCTCGAGCTCGCCCGGTCGGCCAAATCGGTCTCGCCGGAGACCGCAGTGCTCCTCTACTCCGGATTCGCCGACCGCGGCCTCGTCGCAGAAGCGCTCGATGCCGGCGCACAGGGCTTCGCCCTGAAGGACTCGCCACTCGACGACCTCACGCGCGCGATCGACCTCATCGCGTCGGGCTCGGTGTACATCGACCCGGTCCTCGCCGCCGAGCTCGCGCGCACCGACCCGGCCGCCGCCAAACGCCTGAGCGGCCGCGAGCGCGAGGTGCTCCGGCTCCTCGCAGAAGGCGGTTCCTACGGGGAGATCGGTGCCGAGCTCTTCCTCTCTCCGGACACCGTTCGGGCGCACGCTCACCGGGCGATGACGAAGCTCGGCGCGAAGACGCGCACGCAGGCGGTCGCGGTCGCGCTCCGCGATTCACTGATCGTCTGATCTGCGCCTATACTTTTGTCCAACCATGGCCTTGCGGTGCTTTGTGGCCGACGACCATCCCGCAATCGTCGACGCGGTCTCCCGCTTCCTCGCGAGCGAGGAAGGGATCGAGATCGCCGGAACGGCAGGAGAAGGCGCGGACACGGTTGCACGCGTCCAGGAGCTCCAGCCCGACGTCGCGGTCGTCGACGTGCAGATGCCGGGAATGGGCGGCATCGAGGTAGCGCGACAGCTCGCGGCCGCGGGATGCCCGACCGGAGTGATCATCTACACCGGGTACGCGGAGCGGGCCATCGTCATCGAGGCGATCGACGCGGGTGCGCGCGGCTTCGTGCTGAAGGAGTCGCCGCTGTCCGATCTCGTGCGCGCGATCCGCACCGTTGCCGGCGGCCAGACGTATGTCGATCCCGTGCTCGCCGGCGTCCTCGCGGGACCGGATGCAACAGCGCGCATCCCGGGACTGACGAAGCGCGAGCGCGAGGTGTTGCGGCTCCTAGCCGACGGCATGCGGAACGAGCAGGTCGGGCTCGAGCTGGGCATCTCCCCGCTCACCGTGCGCACCCACATCGAGAAGGCGATGGCGAAGCTCGAGGCCGACACGCGGACACAGGCGGTGGCCAACGCGCTGCGGATGTCGCTGATCGACTAGAGCATCGCTAGTCGGCGTCGAGCAACTCGCGGATCTTCTGCGCGAGCCGGTCGGCACCGAACGGCTTCTGCAGGAACGCTGTGCCTGCTTCGATGACCCCGCGCGCGATCACGGCATCGTCGGTGTAGCCGGACATGTACAGGACCTTCAGCTCGGGCCGGTCGGCCAGCAGTCGCTCTGCGAGCTGCCGGCCGTTCATCATCGGCATGACGACGTCGGTGACGAGGAGATCGAGCGTCCGCCCCGTGGCAAGCCGCAACGCCTCCTCGGGCCCATCCGCAGGCACGACCTCATAGCCGAGGTCGGAGAGGAGCCGCGCGACCGGCCGCCGAACGGCGTCGTTGTCCTCGACGAGGAGGATGACGCCGCTCCCGACCGGACGATCGAGCTTCGCGACGCCGGCAGGCGCATGTTTGTGCGCAGGGGCAGCACCGCCCATCGGCATGTACACCTTGAAGGTCGTCCCGACGCCCAGCTCGCTGTACACGCTCACGCGGCCACCCGACTGCTCGACGATGCCGAGCACGGTGGAGAGGCCGAGGCCGGTGCCTTTGCCGAGCTCCTTCGTTGTGAAGAACGGCTCGAAGATTCGCTCGCGTATCGTCGAGTCCATCCCACAACCGGTGTCGCTGACGGCGAGCAGCACGTGCGGCCCGCTGACGATGCCCGTCATCGTCGGCGCGCTCTCGAGATCGACGCTCTGCGTCTCGATGGTGAGTGTCCCGCCGGCCGGCATCGCATCGCGTGCGTTGACGGCGAGGTTCATCACCACCTGCGCGAGCTGACCCGCGTCCATTGTCACCGCAGGAAGTCCGGGCTCCAGCGCAAGGCGAACGTCGACGTCGTCGCCGAGCAGGCGCCGGAGCAAGCGCGTCTGATCGGCCACGGCTGAGTTGAGATCGAGTGGCTTCAGCTCGAGCACCTGTTGCCGGCTGAAGGCGAGCAACTGTTGGGTCACCTCGGCTGCGCGACCGGCCGCGCTGCGAATGCCGTCGACGCTGGCGCGCAGCACCGGATTGCTGTCGTCCTCGAGCGCATCCGACGCGAGGTCGCAGTAGCTCGCGACCGCCGTGAGCAGGTTGTTGAAGTCATGCGCGACGCCGCCGGCGAGCTGGCCGACCGCCTCCATCCGCTGGGACTGGCGCAGCTGATCCTCGAGCGCGCGGCGCTCGCTGATGTCACTGAGGACGCCGATCGCGAGACGCGGGCCGCCGCCCGGATTGGGGAGCGCAAACGCGGTCAGGTGCCCCCAGACCACCCCGCCGTCCGGCCGGAGGAAGCGCTTTTCCAGCTCGTAGTGCGTCCGCCGGCCTTCCATCAGCTCGGTGTAGAGCTCGATGTCCGTCGCGCAGTCGTCGGGGTGCGTGAACTCGGTGAACTTGCGGCCGACGAGCTCGCTCGAGTCGCAGCCGAGGATCTCCCCGAGTGCGGCGTTGGTCTGGAGGAGCCTGCCGCCCTCGTCGACAACCGCCATTCCCTGCGGGCTCGACTCGAAGAGCCGCCGAAAGCGTTCCTCGCTCTCGCGCCGCGCGCTGACGTCGTTGATCTGCGCGACGGTGCACGTCAGGTCACCGTTCGCGTCCCTGACGGTCGAGATCGACCTGCGAGCCCAGACAGCCTCGCCCGATTTGCGCAGGTAGCGCTTCTCCACCGTCTGGCTGTTCAGCTCTCCGCTCGCCAGCCCGGCGAGGGTCTCGTGTGTCAGATCGTGGTCATCAGGGTGGGTGAGCGTAAGGACGTCGAGCTCCCGGAGCTCCTCCGGCGTGTAGCCGAGCAGGGCGCACAGCGACGCGTTACCGTGCACGACCCGTCCGTCGGGCGCCACGAGCATCATCCCGGCCTCGACGTCTTCGAACGCGGCGCGGAACAGCTCGCCCGTTTCGTGCAGCGCGGCCTCCACCGCCCGCTGTTCGGTCACGTCGAGGATCTGCGAAATGAACGACGTGACTTCGCCGGACGCGTTCAGGATCGGTGAGATTCCGATCTGGGTCCGCACGGTTCCACCGTCCTTGCACCGGTAGCGCTTCTCGCCGGTGAAGCGACGCAGTTCGCCGCTGCGCAGCTGCCCGATCGCAGCCAGGACCATGTCCCGATCGTCGGGATGCGTGATGTCGACCAAGCTCGTCCCGCACAACTCCGCCGCCGCGTAGCCGAGCAGGTCGCAAAACGCCTGGTTGGCGCGCTCGATCACACCGTCTGCCGTCGTCACGACCATGCTGACCGCGGTGTCCTCGAACGCGCGCCGCAGAAAGTCGTCCCGTTTGGCGAGCTCCGCCCGCATGGTCCGCAGCTCCGCGTCGGTAGCGTTGCGCTCGCTCATATCGCGACAGATCCCCTGAACGGCGCGCGGCTGCCCGTCCTCCACGACGACCCAGCTCGACACCTCCACGGGCACCATCCGGCCATCCTCGGCGAGCAACTCGAGGTCGTACACGGTCGCGTTCGGACCGCCCCCGAGCTTCGCCGACGTCGCGTCACGAAGCTGTCCGTGCCATGCGGGCACGACAACGCTCGAGAGCGGCCGGCCGAGCAGATCCGCACGCGAGCGGCCCAGCGCGCGTTCGAACGCGGCGTTGACGCTCGTGATGCGGTCGTCGAGATCGACCGTGAAGATCAGGTCGCTCGCGTTTTCGACGATGTCGCGATAGCGGCCGGAGTTCTCCTCGTGCACGGTGGGGATCTCCGTAGACACGGTCATACAAAGGATCATCGGGCCAGAGCGGCCGCCCGACCAGTCGAGAGATCGCGGACTGCCCATCCTCCAAATCGAGGATGGCTATCGCGCGATGGCCCCGGGAGGAGTCGAACCTCCGCGCGCAGATTCGAAGTCTGCCGCTCTATCCGCTGAGCTACGGGGCCGAGCCGGAGAAGGGTAACCCGGGCGCTAGGCGGCGACGGGGGCGCCGTACTTGCGCTTCAGGTATGCGAGGTACGGCTTCGCGTCGATGCCCGAGCCGGTCGCTCGTCGCAGCGTCTCCTGCGGCGTGAACTTCCGCCCGAGCTCGTGCACGTTGTCGCCGAGCCACTCGCGCAGCGCGGTGAAGTCCCCGCGCTCGATGCGGTCATCGAGATCGGGCACGTCCTCCTGGATCTTCTCCCAGATCTGCACCGACATCACGGTGCCGAGCAGATAGGTCGAGAAGTACCCGATGAGCCCCGAGGCCCAGTGGGTGTCCTGGAGCACGCCGCTCGCGTCGTCGGGCACCTCGACGCCGAGGTACTCGTCCATCTTCTCCGCCCACCGCTGCGGCAGGTCGCGCAGCTCGACGCGGCCGTTGACGATGTCCTGCTCGAGCTCGAACCGGAGGATCACGTGCATCCCATACGTGACCTCGTCGGCACGGATGCGGATGAGCGACGGGCGCACGCGGTTGACGGCGGCGTAGAAACGGTCGAGCTCGACGCCGCGGAACTGCTCCGCGAAGACTTCCTGCAGGCGCGGATAGAAGAAGCGCCAGAACGGCATGCTGCGTCCGACGAGGTTCTCCCACAGTCGGCTCTGCGACTCGTGCAGGCCGAGCGAGGCGCCGGTGCCGATCGGGAGATTCGCGAAGCGGCGCGGGATCTGGTGCTCGTAGAGCCCGTGACCGTATTCGTGCATGGTCGAGAAGAGCGACTTGAGACTGTCCTCGTAGTAGTGCGTCGTGATGCGGACGTCGTCGATGCCGGCGCCGCCTGCGAATGGATGCTCGGTCGGGTCGATCCGCCATGTGTCCGGCCGGTGGCCGAACAGATCGACGACCTCGTGATCGAGGGCGATCTGGCGGTCGAGGGGGAAGTGGCCGAAGAGAAACGAGTCGTCGACCTCCCCGTCGCGCAACTCCGCGATCAGCGGCACGAGCTCGGCCTTGATCTCGTCGAAGATGCGCGTGACCTCTGCGGTCTTCATCTCCGGCTCGAAGTCGTCGAGCAGGATGTCGTAGATCTCGTCCTGCGGCCCGAAGCACTCGATGTACCGCCGGCGCAGATCCACGTTGCGCTCGAGCGGGCCAAGGAACAGCTGGAAGTCCGACGTCTCCTTCGCCTTCACCCAGATCGGGTTCGCCTCGGCCGAGGCGATGGCCATCTCGCTCCGAAGCTCGACGGGGACCTGGACGGCCTTGTCGTACGTCCTGCGCGCGAGCCGTAGGAGGCCCGCATCGTCCGACTCCGGGTCGAGCGACCCCGCATCCAGCTCGTCGAGCAGGCGGCCGATCTCGGGGTCGGTCAGCCGTTCGTGCGCGAGGCGCTGGAGCAGCGCGAGATGCTGGGCGCGATGACCGACGCCGGCGGTCGGCATGGTCGTGCGCTGGTCCCAGACGAGGAGAGAGGCGACGTCCTGAATGCCGTGCACGTCGGTCAGGCGTGCCTTCAACTGGGTGAGGGCGTCAGCCACGGCCCGTCACCCTACTAAAGTCCAACGGATGGCGACGTTCGTCTTCCGCCGCCTGCTGCTCGCCGCGTCGGTCGTCGTCGCGGTCTCGTTCGCAGCCTTCGTCGGCTTCGGCCTTTCGCTCGATCCGCCGATGAACTGGACGAACTCCTGGTCCGGGTAATACGGCGCAAGCACCCCGCCGAGCGCGCCCACGACGACGAAAACCACGACGATTGCGAGCGCCGCGAGCCCGAGCGGCCGGCGGCGAAACCGAGAGATCGTCTGTCTCCAGGGCCCGCGCCGTTCGTTCACGAGGGTGGCGGACGGGATTCGAACCCGCGACCACCGGGACCACAACCCGGGGCTCTACCAGCTGAGCTACCGCCACCGCGAAGCCGCTACAGCGTAACGCCTCGCGTGGCGGGAGCCCCGTTGTTCCAGCGGTACCCTCTGCGGCACGCGCCCGTAGCTCAGTGGACAGAGCGGCGGACTTCTAATCCGCGGGTCGGAGGTTCGAATCCTCCCGGGCGC